>JALXBI010000087.1 GCA_026991555.1 Candidatus Aminicenantota bacterium | reverse complement strand
TGTTGCTGCAGGCGTTGCGCGATGGTGGTGCCGACGAAGGTTTTACCAACCTCGGTGTTGGTGCCTGTAATAAAAATTCCGTGCATCGAATTGTGACTCCCGATTAGTCAAAAGCAGTTAGCCGAGGAGAAGGTCCCGGGCCTCGTTATATTTTTCGGCTGTTTTTGTCACAATTTGATCCGGCAGTTCAGGGCCGGGTGCGGTCTTGTTCCAGTCCAGTGTTTCGAGATAATCGCGCACGAACTGTTTGTCAAAACTCACGGGGCTGCTACCGGGCTGGTACTGGTCAACAGGCCAGAAGCGTGATGAGTCCGGTGTCAGCACCTCGTCGATCAGCGTCAGCTGGTTGTTTTCATCCAGGCCAAATTCAAACTTGGTGTCAGCGATGATAATGCCGCGTTCCAGTGCGTAGTCGGCGGCTTCTTTATAGAGCCGCAGGCTGGTGTCTCTTACCTGCCTTGCAATGTCCTTGCCCAGCAGTAATTCTGTCTGAGTATAGTTGATATTCTCATCATGTGCGCCCACTGCGGCTTTTGTCGAGGGTGTAAACAGCGGCTCGGGCAGTTTGTCCGCCAGCCTCAGGCCGGCCGGCAGTTTGATGCCGCAGATCTCGCCATTTTTCTGGTAGTCTTTCCAGCCGGAACCGATGACGTAACCGCGCACGATAGCTTCCACCGGCAGCGCTTTCAGCTTTTTGACCACCATGGCGTGGCCGGCGACTTCGGCACGCTCGCTGGCATCGGGTAGCACGGTTTCCAGCGTCAGGTCGCTGTGCTGGTTGGGGATGATGTGGGCGAGTTTTTTCAGCCAGAACTGCGTGACATCATTGAGTACCGCCCCCTTGCCGGGAATGGCGGTGGGCATGACCACGTCAAAGGCCGAAATGCGGTCGGTGGTGACAATCAGCATGTGGTGATCGTCAATATCGTAAATATCACGGACCTTGCCCCGGTGGATCAGCGGCAGGCTTTTAATGTGGCTGGTGTGTAATGCGTGTGACATGATGCAGAGATTAAATGGCTGAAAAAAAGTGCTATTGTACGCCATTGTGATGCTGGCTGTCGTTTGGCTGATGGCTGTTTTACTGGTTGCAGACCAGTTAAGGTTGAGGAGAAAAAAGCTCCCCTGAAAACTACACCATACGCAGCAACTCCCCCTGACGAAAGGGTGGCCAACCTTATAGCAGTTTCAGAATTTTCCAGGGCTGCGGCTCTGGCAGAGCAGCTCCTTAAAGCCTTTCCCAAAAACCCTAAATTAATGCTTGAAGCTGGAAGGGCGTATTTACTTTCCGGCGATTATGATAAGGCCAATATTTACCTGACCAAGGCTTTCCGCAGCCTTGGTTATGTGAGATTTTATCTTAAGAGAATCCGGGGATTTTCTCTGGAAAGAGAAAGCTACGGATGGCTTTATTTAAGGAAAGGCGAAATAGAATATAAAACAGAACAAAACCTCCGGCATAATTTTGTATTACCTTCAAGCGGAATAAGGGAAATAAAGGTGGAGAAAAAACCCTGGGACCTTCAGGCCAAAATCCTGATAAAGGGGAGGGCAGGGGATAAAAAAATAAAGGCGAAATTTGTTCTGGGAAGGAAAAAAACTTCCCGCAAGGATGCAGAATTCTTGGTTCGTTTGATAAAAAAACTAACAGGAGGAGAAAAATGAAAGGGAAAATCTCCCTGATTTTGTTGGTTCTCATGCTTATTTTCCCGGTGTTTTCCCGGGAAATGAGCAAGGCTGAGAAAATAGCCTACCTGGCAAAACCCGCAGTTGTAAGGGTCATAACCCAGGTGGTGGGAATAGTCTCTTACAAGGATAATAACGGGCAGCAGGCTCAGGAAAAAACCGGGACCGGTGGTTTGGGAAGTGGCTTCATAATAAATCCTGATGGGTATGTTTTAACCGCAGGCCATGTGGTAGCCCTTTATTATCGCTATCAGCACGAGAAGGACAAGGTCCAGCAGGAACTCTTGAAGAGGTTCGTCATAAAGAAAATGAAGGAAGAGAATCTTCAGCTTAACATGCAGAACTTCCAGAGGTGGATTCAGAGACATCAACCCCATATAGTTAAAATGCAGGCAAACCATGTTGTATTTCTCACCAACTATAAAACCTTTGTTTACGAGATTAAGAAATACTCCCCCTTCGTCATGGAAGGCGGCAAGGATGTGGCTGTTCTCAAGATAGAAAGGGATAACTGTCCTGTCCTGTTCCTGGGAGATTCCTCAACACTGGTGGTGGGACAGGATGTTTGGGCCATAGGCTATCCCGGCAGCGTGGATATTATGGGGGAATTGGGGGCCCTGGACATGAAGAGCGTTCTGATCCAGCCCACTTTGACCAAGGGCGTCCTTTCCTCGGTCAAGGCGGATTTCAAGGGGCTTCAGGTTCTTCAAACTGATGCCAACATAACCCATGGAAATTCCGGCGGTCCCTTAGTGGACGAGAATGCCAGGGCCATAGGAATTGTCTCCTTCGGAAGCATAACCCCTGATCCTCTCACGGGACAGCTCAAGGAAGCTGTAGGATACAATTTCGTAATTCCCATTAACACCGCCAAGGAATTCATAAGGGACGCCGGGGTGGAATACAATGTTGCTTCGGAATTTACCAAAACCTACAATGCCCTTCTGGAAGCTTATTGGAACGGAGATCTCTTCAAAGCCAGGGACCTGGTGGCCATTGCCCTTTCCTACATGAGGGGACAGCCGGATCTTCAAAAACTCCAGGCTGAAATCCTCAGGGAAATTCAGAACATGCCCGTGCTGAAAAAAATATGGATGCAGCACAAGGCCCTGGTAATCATTGGAATAGTGGTGATTCTTCTCATCGTGGGCATACTATTTATAGCTCTTAAACCCTCCCAGACCGCGGCCCCCACCGAAGCGGTGGTTAAGCAACCCGAGGCTGCCCCTGTGGAAGAGAAACCCACGGTGCTTGAGCCCGAAGTGGCGGGAAGGGTGGAGATTTTCGTAAGGGGAAACAAAATATCCGAGGAAGTGCTTCCCCCTGAGGGGGCTATTGTGGGAAGGGACCCGGCCCGGGCAAGGATAGTTATCAACGAGCCCATAGTTTCCAAGGTCCACTGTAAAATTGTTCCCCAGGAAAACGATACTTTCTTAGTAGTGGACCTTAATTCCACCAACGGAACCTATGTGGGAGGCAAGAAAATATCCCAGGAGGTGGTGAGGGCTGGTGATTCCATCCAGCTGGGGAAGAAAGGCGATGTGGTCCTTATAGTGAAGAAATAACCGAAGGGGCCGGCTTTGCCGGTCCTTTCCTTTTTTCCTGCCCCGTGGTAGAATTTCCTTTAGAAAATAGGAGAATACTATGTTTAACAAGGTCTTAGAGCTTATTTTCGGCACCAAAAACGAGAGGGAACTGAAAAAACTCAGGCCCATAGTAGAGAAAATAAATTCCTTAGAGCCCGGGGTAAAGGCCCTTTCCAATGAAAAGCTGGCTGGCAAAACCCAAGAGTTTAAAAAGCGGCTTGCCGACGGCGAGACCATGGATGATATTCTTCCCGAGGCCTTTGCCGTGGTAAGGGAAGTGGCCAGAAGGACCGTGGGGATGCGTCATTTTGATGTCCAGCTCATGGGAGGAATTGTCCTTCACCAGGGAAAAATAGCGGAGATGAAAACCGGGGAGGGAAAGACCTTAGTGGCCACCCTGCCCATTTACCTCAATGCCCTTGACGCCAGAGACCTGGATGGAACCCCTAAGGAAGGGAAGGGGGTTCACTTAGTTACAGTAAACGATTATCTGGCCAAGAGGGATGCCCTCTGGATGGGGCCCATATATCTTTTCTTAGGGCTCAGTGTTGGAGTCATCCAGCACGAAGCCTCATATTTAGTCGACTGGGAAAACAGGGAAAGGTTTACCACCAAACTGGTTCCATGCTCCAGAAAGGAGGCCTATCTTGCGGACATAACCTACGGGACCAACAACGAGTTCGGTTTTGATTACCTGCGGGACAACATGAAGTATTCCATAGAGGAAATAGTCCAGAGGGGTCACAATTACGCCATAATAGACGAGGTGGATTCCATCCTCATTGACGAGGCCAGGACCCCACTTATAATTTCCGGACCCTCCGAAGAATCCACAGCCATTTACTACAGGATTGACGACATAGTTAGGAGGCTCAAAAAGGATGTGGATTACGAGGTGGACGAAAAAAGTCGCACCGTTGTCCTTACGGAGCAGGGTATAGAAAAAGTGGAAAAGGCCCTGAAGGTGGGGAATCTCTTTGACCTCCGCAACATGGAATATATTCACATGGTTTACAATGCCCTCAAGGCCCACACCCTTTTCAAGAGGGACAAGGACTATATAGTCAAGGACGGTAAGGTCATAATCGTGGACGAGTTTACCGGTAGGTTAATGCCAGGTCGCCGCTACAGCGAGGGACTTCATCAGGCTTTAGAGGCCAAGGAAAGGGTGAAAATCCAGCAAGAATACCAGACCTTAGCCTCCATTACCTTCCAGAACTACTTCCGCATGTATAAAAAACTTGCAGGAATGACAGGAACTGCGGCCACCGAGGCAGCTGAATTTGCCACCATTTACAACCTTGAGGTGGTGGTTATCCCCACCCACAAGCCCATGATAAGAATAGATCATCCCGATGTGGTCTACAGAACCGAGGAGGAGAAGTGGGAAGCGGTGGTCAACGAAATAGAGAGGCTTCACAAGAAAGGACAGCCGGTTCTTGTGGGGACCCTTTCCATTGAGAAATCCGAGCACCTGAGCCGGCTCTTGAGGAAAAGAAGAATAAAACATGTGGTCCTCAACGCCAAATATCACGAAAGGGAAGCGGAAATAGTGGCCCAGGCAGGAAGGCTGGGAGCAGTTACCGTGGCCACCAACATGGCAGGAAGGGGAACCGACATAGTCTTAGGGGGAAATCCGGAATACTTGGCTAAGGAAATGCTCAAGAAGAAGGGAAAGGACCCGGCAGCGGTCTCCAAGGAGGAATGGGAAAAGGTTTATCAGGAAGCCAAGAAGATTACCGACGAGGAGCACAAAAAGGTAGTGGAGCTGGGCGGACTATTTGTTCTTGGAACGGAAAGGCACGAAAGCCGAAGAATAGACAATCAGCTGAGGGGGCGTTCTGGAAGGCAGGGGGACCCGGGGGAGAGCAGGTTTTACCTCTCCTTAGAGGACGACCTTATGAGGATATTCGGCTCGGACAGGATTTCCGGTCTCATGAAAAGGCTGGGTATGGAGAGAGGGGTTCCCATAGAAAGCAAGTTGGTTTCCAGGACCATTGAAAGGGCGCAGAAGCAGGTGGAAGCCCAGAACTTTTCCATAAGGAAACACGTTCTTGAATACGACGAGGTAATGAACAAACAGAGGGAGATAATTTACGCTAAAAGAAGGGAAATACTGGAAGGCAAGGATTTGGGGCCGGAAATAGAGGAAATAATCGAGTCCATCCTTGACTGGATAATAGACGAGAATTGTCCTGAGAAACTTCCTTCCCAGGAGTGGAACTGGGAGGGTCTTGAGAAAAAACTTAATTACCATTTCCTCTTTTCCCTTAATGAACTGGATATAAAGCGGGATGATATAACCAGAGAGGAACTGCGGGAAAAGATTTTAGAGGAACTTCTCAGGAGATACAGGGAAAAGAAGGAAAAATCCCCGGAGGCCATGGCTGAGATGGAGAGATTCATCATGCTCCAGCTCATTGACAAATACTGGAAGGACCACCTCCTTGCCATGGACCACCTGAGGGAGGGAATAGGCCTGCGGGGATATGCCCAGAGGGACCCCTTGGTGGAATACAAGAGGGAGGGTTTTGAAATGTTCTCCCAGATGATGAACAGGATTGAGGAGGAGGCAGTAAGATACGTCTTCCTGTATGAGCCAATTACCCAGGAGGAGATGGAGCAGATAAAGATAAAAACCAGAATGCCTAAGGCCAAGGTGGTTTCCTCTAAGAAAAAGAAAAAAAGGAGGAAAAAATGAACATAGAGGAAAAGGTGGTGGGGGAGGCCCTTACCTTTGACGATGTTTTAATTTTGCCTGGATATTCCGAGGTTCTTCCTGCCCAGACCGATGTTTCCACCTGGTTTACTAAGAAAATAAGGCTTAACATTCCCATAATTTCCGCTGCCATGGACACGGTTACCGAGGCTCCCATGGCTATTGCCATGGCCCAGCTTGGGGGAATAGGTGTAATTCACAGAAACCTTGAAATAGATGCCCAGGCAGAGGAAGTGGACAAGGTCAAGAGGTCCGAAAGCGGAATGATTTTTAAACCGATAACCGTTCATCCTGACGATACCATAGAACACGCCACCCAGCTCATGGCCAAATACAAGATTTCCGGGGTTCCTGTGGTGGACCGTCAGGGCCGGGCAGTGGGAATTTTAACCAACAGGGACATAAGATTCATAACTGATTATTCAAAGAAAGTAAAGGAGGCCATGACCCCCAAGGAGAAACTCATTACTGTTAAGGAAAACATAAGCCTTGAGCGGGCCAAGGAGCTTCTCCATCGCCACCGCATAGAGAAGCTTCTGGTGGTAGATGAAGACGGAAAACTAAAGGGTTTGATTACCGTAAAGGACATAATGAAAAAGATAAAATATCCCAATGCCACTAAGGATGAGCTGGGAAGGCCCATGGTGGCTGCGGCCATAGGGGTGGGAAAGGATGCCCTGGATAGGGCTGAGGCCCTTGTGGAGGCCGGTGTTGACGCCTTAGTTATAGATACTGCCCATGGCCATTCGAAGAAGGTCCTGCAGACCCTGGAACTTATAAAGAATAAACATCCCCAGGTTCAGGTGGTGGCAGGAAACATAGCCACAGCGGATGCTGCTAAGGAGCTTATAGAAAGGGGAGCTGATGCGGTAAAAGTAGGGGTTGGACCGGGTTCCATATGCACCACCAGGATAGTAACTGGCATCGGGGTTCCCCAGATAACAGCGGTGATGAAGGTGGCGGAGGAGGCTTCCAAGGCCGGGATTCCCGTGATTGCCGACGGAGGGATAAAATACTCCGGGGACATAACCAAGGCCATAGCTGCCGGGGCTGACTCGGTGATGATTGGAAGCCTTCTGGCTGGAACTGACGAGAGTCCCGGGGAGCTGGTGCTTTTCCAGGGAAGAAGCTATAAGGTTTATCGGGGAATGGGTTCCTTAGAGGCCATGAGGAAGGGAAGAAGCAAAGACCGTTATTTCCAGGAGGAGGTTACAGAAGAAGCCAAACTGGTGCCTGAAGGGATAGAGGGCAGGGTTCCATACCGCGGTTCGGTGATGCAGATGGTCCCCATGCTGGTGGGAGGACTTCGTTCGGGAATGGGGTATGTGGGGGCTAAGAATATAAAGGAGCTCAAGGAAAAGGCCAGGTTCGTGAAAATAACCAATGCAGGATTGAGGGAAAGCCATGTCCACGATGTGATAATAACCAGGGAAGCTCCCAATTACAGGATAGAATGAGCCTCCTTCTTGCCCTTTCCCTTGCCCTGCAGTTTTTTCATCAGGGAATGGACCTTTATTATCAGGGAAAATACAGGGAAGCTATAGCCGCCTTTACCGAAGCTATAAAAAACGACCCCTCTCTTCTCAAGGCTTACAGGGAAAGGGCCAAAGCCGAGGAAAAGATTGGTGAGTATAACAGGGCGTTGGAGGATGTCAATTACTACCTGAGCAAAGCTCCCAAGGACCAGGACGGGCTGTATCTCAGGATGAGGATAAAAATAAAAAGGAAGGATTATTCAGGGGCACTTGAGGACGCAGAGGCCCTCCTTGCCCTTGCTCCCCAAGAGCCCACCTATCTTTATTCCAAGGCCCTGATCCTTGAGGCCCTGGGAAAATACACCCAGGCCTCGGAGCTTTTCCAGAAAGCCTCGGAGCTTTTCTTAGACGAAAAATACAGGGAGCTTTCCTCCTTCAAGGCAAAGGTGGACGGGGCAGTAGCCTCGTTACAGGACCCCTCAGGGGACCGTTTAGCGGCCCTTGAGAATTTAGAAGGGCTCCTTCAGGGAAAGTATCCTGTTCACATTTCCCCGGCCATACCCTTTGTTGTGAAAATATTTTTCTACGGTGAGGGTATGGAGTGGTTCATGGCAAAGAACCTTATTATTGAGTATTGCCGCAGGGTTCCTGCGGACAGGGCCTGGGTATGGAATCTGGTGGTTGAGGAGTTTAACAGGTGGAAGCAGGGGAAAAAGAAAAAGGAAATAAAGAAAATGTGGAAGGAAGTCTCCAGCCTTAAGGCTCTTATGGGTATAAAATAAAATTAAGGAGGTGAAAAATGGGACCAGGGGTTACCATAGGAATCATAGTTCTTCTTTATCTTCTGAGCTGTATTAAAATTCTCAAGGAATACGAGAGGGGGGTAATCTTCAGGCTGGGAAGGGCCCTTTCCAAACCCAAGGGCCCGGGCATAATATTCGTATTCTATCCCATTGATAAAATAGTCAGGGTAAGCCTCAGGACCATAGTCCACGACATTCCTCCCCAGGATGTTATAACCAAGGACAATGTGTCTGTAAAGGTCAATGCGGTGGTGTATTTCAGGGTTTTTGACCCGCTAAAGGCAGTTCTTCAGGTGGAAAACTTCTATTATGCCACCTCCCAGCTGGCCCAGACCACTTTAAGGAGCGTCCTTGGTGAGGTGGAGCTGGACGAACTCCTCAGCGAAAGGGAAAAACTGAATGCCAGCCTGCAAGAAATACTTGATAAGCACACCGACCCCTGGGGAATTAAGGTTCAGATGGTGGAGATAAAACATGTGGACCTTCCCCAGGAAATGCAGAGGGCCATGGCCCGCCAGGCCGAGGCAGAAAGGGAGAGGAGGGCAAAGATAATCTCGGCTGAGGGGGAATTTCAGGCAGCCAGGAAACTGGCAGAGGCCTCCAAGATTCTTGCAGAAAACCCCATTTCCATCCAGCTCCGTTTCCTGGGAACCCTTTCTGAAATAGCCACGGAAAACACATCCACCATAGTCTTTCCTATCCCCATTGAGTTCTTCAGTTTCCTGAGGAAAAAGGAGGGCGAGCTTAAATAAATGGGAAGAAAAACATATACCTACAGAACCACATCCTTCGTCATAGGGGCTCTTATATTGCTTTTTCTCCTTCTCCTTGCCCTTTCCTTCGTTGCAGGCTACTATGCTGGGGAGGCAGCGGGAAGGAGGGAAGCGTTTAAACTTGCAAAGGTGAAAACCGGAACCTCCCCTCAGAGGGTTGAGGAAAGGGAAATTAAAACTCCATCGGTTCCCGAAACCGCCCCCTCCCCTGGCGAAATTTCCCCTTCAAAAAAACAACCCACAGCGGTAAACAGTTCTGAGAAGAAAACCGTTCCGTCCCGGGAGGTGAAACCCTCAGCCCCTATAAGGTCATCTTCTATCCCGGAAAAAACTGGAGAGTATTATCTCCAGGTGGCAGCCCTCAGGAATTCTTCCTCGGCAAGGAGGCTTGCCTCTGACCTCGGCAAAAGGGGATTTCCATCCAGGGTGGAACCAACCAATGGTTTTTACAGAGTTCTGGTAGGTCCTTACGAGCTCAATGAGGTTAAGGCTGTCAGGGAAAAGATTTTTCCCGTGCTGAAAAAATTAAGGGTGAGGCTGAGGTCGGCCCGGGAGATTTTAATAAGGAGGAAGAAGTGAAGAAATATCTCTGGGGCATACTAATTTTAATGGCAGGACTTTATTTTGTGGTTTATTTTAGTCTGTTTCCCTCTCACCCCTTTTCCACAAAGGGTGAAATTCGGGTTAAGGGGTTGCATCACAGGGTGAATATTTTAAGGGACAGATGGGGGATTCCAGAGATAAAGGCTTCCAGCCTTCACGACCTTTTCTTCGCCCAGGGCTTTATCCACTGCCAGGAAAGATTTTTCCAGATGGACATTTCCAGGAGGGCAGCCCAGGGAAGACTCTCAGAGCTTTTCGGGGAAAAGGCCCTGCCCCTGGATGAGGAAGCCAGGAAAATGGGCATCTACCGTTTTACCTGGGAGGGCTCTCCCATAGAGAGGGAGATTCTTCAGGCCTATGCCGACGGGGTAAACGCCTGCCTTGAGGCCACTTCACCTTCCTTTGAATACAAACTCCTCAGGGCAGAAAGGGAAAGGTGGAGGCCCCAGGATTCCCTTTATGTGGCGAGGCTTCTTCAATGGTCCCTGGCAGGAAACTTCACCGAGGAACTTATAAGGGCTAAGATTCTCTCAAAGAGGCCGCAGCTAAGGGACATCTGGCCCCTTCTTGACCCAATAACATATCCTAAGGCACCTTACATAATTCCTGAGGGGAAGGAATGGCTGAAGGAGGTTCCTATAGAAGAATTCTCCCTGCCCATTCCTAAGGGGATGAGCAATAACTGGGTGATTTCTCCCCAGAGGACAGAAGACAACAAACCCATCCTTGCCAATGACCCCCATCTTGGGGTTTATCTCCCTGGCATCTGGTATTTTATGAAACTTAATGCTAAGGACTATCAGGTATGGGGAGCTTCCCTTCCAGGAACCCCTGGAATCGTGATAGGGAGAAACAGGAGAATAGCCTGGGGTTTCACCAATTCCTTTGCAGATGTTCAGGACCTTTACATGGTGAAAATCCAGGGTAAGAGAGTTTTATTGAACGGTCAGTGGGAGGATTTGAAGGAGGTAAGGGAAGTTTTCCATGTAAGGGGAAAGGGAGAGGTGGTGAGAGCCTATCCCTGGACTTCCTACGGGCCTTTAATTTACAAAAACGGGGAGCATGGTCTTGTCCTTCGCTGGGTGGGATGGGACTTCGGACATCTCATAAAATCCCTTTACCTTCTTAACAGAGCTCGTAACTGGGAAGAATTTCGAAAGGCCCTTTCCTTCTGGTCAGTTCCCTCTCAGAATGTGGTCTATGCGGATGTGGACGGAAACATAGGTTATCAACTTTGCGGGCTCATTCCTAAGAAGGCCTGGTCCGGTCTTTTCCCAGTGGAAAAGGGGGACTGGGAAGGATACTACAGCATGGACGAGCTTCCCCATGTTTTTAATCCCCCGGAGGGAATTATAGTAACCGCCAACCAGCGGATTAAACCCGATTTCGCCGGCGCTGTGGATACCTGCATGGGATACAGGGCAGCAAGGATAAGGCAGCTTCTTTCCTCCAAGGATAAAATCACCCTCGATTGGGTCAGGAGGGTTCAAACCGATGTAAAAAGCCTTTATGCCTGCAGGTTTTTAAAGGCAGCAGTTCCTTTAGTTAAGGAAAAGCTCAGGGGAGAGCCCATTTTAGACTCACTCTCCCAATGGGATTGTGAGATAAAGCCCCATTCCCGCTTAGCCCTTATTTACGAGTTGTGGGTTATTCAGGCCCAGAAACTTGCCTTTTTCCCCGGGGATAAGGAGCTTCAGAGATTATATATTGGGGGAAAACTGGGGAAGGAGTTTTCCCTCTTCAGTCTAAAATCCAGGGAAGCCCTGGTTAATTTGCTGGAGAAGCAAAGGGATGATGTCCTTAAAAGGCTTTCCGGGGGGAAATACCTCAGCTGGTCCGAGCTTCTTCGGGATTCCTTCGTGGCTGCCAAGAAGCTTTCCCGGGGAAAGGTCTGGGGGGACATACATTACCTTGACCTTACCCATCCCATGGGCCGGGTTTTTCTCCTGAGGCTCCTTTTCCCTGGCAAACTCTCCTTGGGGAAAATACCCTTTGAGGGTGACCTGGAGACCGTGGTTCAGGCTGCCTTTGAACCCCTAAATCCAGGGAAAATAACGGTAATTCCATCCATGAGGATGATAATTAACTTCAGCTCCGACCGCTGGATATATTACGAAGGACAATCGGGAATTCCCTCAGAACATTATTCGGACCTCCTTCCCCTCTACCTCGCCCACCGCTACATCAAGTTCCGCACCCCTCCCTTCCAGAGGCTGGTCCTAAAACCTTAGGAAAATCCCCAGGAAGAACTGGGCCCCGGAGAAGTCCACTTCCAGAGACCGATGCGAAATAATGGGGATATTCTTCTTAAGTTTGTCCGGAAAAATTATTTTCCCAGAATCTCCTCCACCTCCTCCAGACCTTTTCTTAACTCTTGCTCTAAAGTTGGATCCAGCTTTAAAAGCAGGGCCTGGAATTCGCCGAAATGGGTTTTCTCCTCTTCTGCTATGTCCAGGAGAACCTTTTTCAGGCCCTCGTCCTCAGCCAGGGCAGCCATCTGTTCGTAGAGATTTATGGCGTCCAGTTCAGCTATTATGGCTGCCCTTAGGATCTGGAGGTCCCTGTCTTTACCCCTTTCCCCCTGAATTTCAGCGGGTATTTTAGAAAGCATTTATCCCTCCTTCTTTAAAATTTCCTTTGTCCTTTTAAGGAGGGCCTCGTAAATTTCCCTCTCCTTTAAAACCGAAAGATGCCTTTTTACCGTTTCATCGTCTCCCCTTACCCAGGGACCGGTGATGGCCTGAGGCAATCCCTTTTCTTTTATGGCCCTTAGAACTATCTCTGCCAGTTTAAAGTAAGCCTCAAAAGGGATGGATATCTTCCCGGCAATCTGGAGGGGGAAGGAAAGGTAGGAGGCGAGAAGCCCCGCAGAAAAAACCGCCCCTGCGTGATAAAGGACCCTGTTTTCTGGAAGTTTGAAGGGTTTTAAACCCACCCTTTTTGCTAAGGGAAAATAATCACCCTCTATTCCCACGAAGGAACCCTCTAAATTCTTAAGGGAGAACTCAAGGTCAAAGAAGGGGAAAAGGGGATGGAAAACCCCCACCTCGGCTCCCTTGTTTTTCAAAGCCTCCAGGGCCTCTCTTCCCCGGGAGCCACTGCAGTGCAGGAAATGGACCCCCTTAAGATCCCCACTGGCCCGGGATATTCTTTCCGCTTCCCTCCTTATTTCCCTATCAGGAACGCAGAGGAAAACCAGCCCCGCTTTTCTTAGCTCGCCCCTTTTAAGGGGCTTTCCTATGCCCAGTTCCCTTAGAGCTTCCTCTGTGCCTTGAGCTGTTGAGCAATATCCTCCGGTGAATTCAAAGCCCCGCCGTGTAAAATAAAGGGCCAGAGTTTTCCCCACCCTTCCCAGTCCCACCACTGCGAATTTTTTCATTACCGTTTTTCGCCGAAAATTTTAAGCCAGGCGTCTATTTCCTGGGGAGTGGGATTCCAGTCCGGTTTTTCCCTTTTTCCCTCCTGAAATTTATCCAGCATCCTGACGAAGTCCCTGGACCTTATCCACCTCAGCTTCCTTCTTCTTGCCTCTTCGATTAACTCCCTATCCGAAGATACCAAGATAATCCCTTGCTTTAAATTCCTCTTTATAACATCGTCGGCGCTTTCCCCAAAGGACGGAAAAAGAATGATGAAGTTTTTCGGGGAGATCTCCTGGCGATGGACAGAATAGGAGGGAGCCCCGTCAAAAACCAAAATAATTCTTTTTCCGGTAATGTGATGAAAGCTTAGGAGCTTTCTTATGATGAAATTCCTACTTTCCTGGGTTCCCTGTTCCAGGAAGGGAAAAACTCCGATCAGGTTATTCCCGTCTATTAAATATGGCATTAAAGCTGCAGGCTTTCGCCGGGTTTTAGGATTATCACCTCGGCTTTGTCCCCCACCAGCCGTTTGAACTCCTCTGGGTCAGCCTGAATGGGTGGCCAGGTATTGTAGTGGATGGGAACCACCTTTTTGGTTTTAGTATATTCCACTGCCTTAGCTGCCTGGACCACATCCATAGTGTAGCGGCTTCCAATGGGGAGGAAGCTCAGGTCAGGGGTATAAAGTTCCCCCACTATTTCCATGTCTTTGGTGAGTCCGGTATCTCCGGCGTGATAAATCCTTTTTCCATCCAGGGTTATTACATATCCGCAGGGATGACCGGAATAGCTGGAATGGACAGCAAGGACCATGGTGAACTTTGCCCCTTTAACCTCTATGGTTCCACCGATGTTCATTCCCTCAGCGGCAATGCCTTCCTCCCCTGCCTTTACCGCTATCTCATGCATGGCCACCACCGTAGCGCCGTCCCTTTTAGCAAGGGTAAAGGCGTCACTTATGTGGTCCTCGTGATCGTGGGTAATGGCCACTATGTCCACCTTTGGAATTTCGGAGGTTTTTTTAGCCGCTGCGGGATTTTGTTCCAGAAACGGGTCAATTATTATGTTTACGGACCCCTCTATGAGGACTGAAGCGTGTCCCAACCAGGTTATTCTCATGGTTCACCTCCTAATTTTTTATTTTACCATCTTCCCCAATGGTGTAAAATACTAACATGATGACTTTTAAAGAAGCAGAGGAGAAATTTAGAAAGTATAGGAAACTTTTTGAAGAAGGGGCTATAGGATATGAGGAGTTCAAGTCCAGGGTGAAAGAACTCATGATTAGGGACAGGGCAGGAAACGTATGGATGATGGGTCTTAAGTCCGGGAAGTGGTTTAGAAAAACTCCTGAAGGCTGGGTAGCTGATGTGCCCCCCACCGAGGAGACAGTTCCCTTAGAAAGGATTTTCGATGAGGAAGAGGAGGAAAAGACCAGTCCAGCTTCCCCTTCCGAAGAACTCCAATCAGTGGAGAAGGAATACATTTTGAAGGGGGTTTCCCCTTTTTCTATAGCCCTTTTCCTGGGAGGGCTGGGAATTCTCTTTGGGGTGGTAATAGGTGCCTTTGCAGAGGCCCTGGTTCCCAAGTTCCTGGCTTCCATAGGGCTTTCTCTTCCCGGCCTGGGTCCCCTGTGGAAGGCCTTTATTTATTCCATTCTTACGGGAATAGCAAGCTTTGTGGTTTTCTTCGTCGTGGGCTTCCTTTTTACCCTTATCGTAAACCTGGTTCTTGAGGTTTTTGGAGGAATAAGAATTTACCTATCTTGATTGCCTGCGGGAAAATCCATATTTCGCATTTTTCTTCCTCAATAAGGGACAGACCCTTTTCTGGTATAATTTCCCCATGGCCAGAGTCGCCCGCACATACATCAAATTCCCCTCCGCCCACTACCACATCTTCACCCACCTCGCCGACGAACTGCCCTACC
>JALXBI010000086.1 GCA_026991555.1 Candidatus Aminicenantota bacterium | reverse complement strand
CCTGTCCCGAAAATTGATATTTGGGAAATTTGGGGAGGAATTTGAATTTCGGACCTGTCCCAAAAACTCCATGCTTTGTAGAGAAAGAACTGGAAATTGGAAGTGGTTTTTCACTGAAAGAGGCGGGGAATGGAGGGGGCTGGTGAATATTGCGAGAAGAATTGGGTGGGAATTCATTGATTTTTCGTTTTCGGACCTGTCCCGAAAATTAAAGATATGCTAAGCTACCATAATATTTGTAAGCTCAATTTGTCTCTCCATACCTCATCTCATCGGTAGAGCTCATCCTGGCCTGGAAAAACTTTTCCATTCCTGTTTAGATGGATAAAATTTTCATATGAAATCCAAATTACTCTTTTCGATTTTTCTTACACTCACAGGGTTGCTCTACGCCGGGGAAAATTACAGAATCACAGGATACCTGGCAGTATGGAAGTGGGAAGAACACCGCTGGAGCCCAGAGGCAGTAGAGGGAAACCTTCTCACGGATGTAAACCTCTCCTTTGCCCTGATAAAAAACGAACGGGAACTCTATATGGAAAACTACGATGAAAACAAGTTGAGCAATCTTTTCTCCGGGGTAAGAAAATTGAAGGAAAGGTATCCAGGACTGAGGGTTAACCTTTCTGTAGGGGGATGGGGAGCCGACGGTTTCTCAGACATGGCCTATTACCCTGAAAACAGGGCTTCTTTTGTCAAAAGCGTTGTAAACTGGATTAGAAAATACGACCTGGACGGAGTTGACATAGACTGGGAATATCCGGTAGATGGGGGAGGAGGAATCATAAAATCAAGGCCGGAAGACAGGGAAAATTTTACCTTGCTTATGAAAGACCTAAGATCCTCCCTTAACAGGCTTTCTTCGGTTACGGGCAAAAAATACACCCTCAGTTTTGCAGCCGGAGCCTTTGAAGAATACCTCCAGTGGATAGAACCGAGAAAACTTGCTGGGGTGGTGGACTTTGTAAACCTGATGGCTTATGATTTTTACGGAGAGTGGACAGACATTACCGGCCATCACGCAAATCTCAAACTCAGCCCTTATGATCCCTATGGAAGAAGTGCAGAAAGGGCTGTAAATTTATTTCTTGAAGCCGGATTCCCAGCTCGAAAAATAGTGCTTGGAGTTCCTTTTTACGGAAGGGGCTGGGGAGGGGTCTCATCCAAGAACAATGGCCTTTATCAGCCATACAGGGAAGCTATCTCCAACGAAATAAATTATTCCAAAATAAGGGAGTTTCAAGCAAAAAACGGTATGAAGAAATTCTGGGATTCCACAGCCCAGGCTCCTTACATGTATGATGGTGACCTCTGGATTTCCTACGAATCCCCACGTTCTCTTAAATTAAAAATTAAGTTCGTAAAAAGCAGGGGTCTTGGAGGAATCATGTTCTGGGAATACTTCCTGGACCCCACAGGAGAACTGCTTAAAACCATTTTTCAGGTGCTTTGTCCCGAAAAGGCCATGAAGGATAAATTCATTCATTTAAACCATCCAAGATAAAGGGTAGGAAATAGGCATTCTGCTATAATTTCTGCTCATGGGTTATTTATTCCTATCTTTATCCCTGCTCTCCTCGCTGACCATAGCAGTAATTCTCAAGGTTCTTGAGTTAAAAAACTACGACAGGATCGTGGTCATAGCCTCCAATTACATAATTGCCACGGCTCTGGGTTTTGCCTTATCAAGGCCATCGGATATGGGAACGGGAGTAATTCCCTTTGCGGTGATTGCAGGCCTGCTTTTCTTCTCAACCTTCGTGGTTTATAGTTTTGTTATAAAAAAGGACGGGATTGCCCCGGCGGTAACCTTCGGAAGAATATCCATGGCGATACCCGTGATAGTTTCCATAATCTTCTGGGGAGAGCGTCCGGAAATATTAAACTGGCTTGGGCTTGGGGCGGTTTTCTGGGTCATATTAACCTGGGAGGGGAAAATCAACCGTTTGTCTTCTTCGCTTCTTGCCCTGTTCTTACTCTCAGGCTCCATAAGCACCTCCATGAAATTCTTCAAGGTGAAATTTCCCATGGTGGACGAGGGAAAATTCCTGGTATTCCTTTTCGCCTCGGCCCTGGTCTGGAGCTGGGTATACATTTTTATCACTGAAAGAAAGGTAAAACTTCCATTCCTCCTGGGAGGACTATTTATTGGCATACCTAATTTCTTTTCAAGTTATTTTCTGTTGAAAGCCTTAACTGAAGTTCCAGCTTACATAAGTTTCCCCTTCATATCAGTTAATTTAATCGTGCTTTCCTCCCTGGCTGGCTATCTGATTTTTTCGGAGAAACTGACCCGAAGAAAGCTTCTTCTAATAGTCCTAGCTGCTGCAGGAGTTGGTCTGTTATCGGTGTGAGGTCTTTCCGGTTTGATTGAAAAGCATAACTTCTTCAATGTGTTAAAAACTAACCCCTATCCCTAAATTTCCCTTCAAGCCGTCCAGGACTACCTTTTCTCCGGCCAAAATATCCCTTGCTATCAGATACCCTAAATTGGACTCTATAAAAAACCTTCCCAGCCTATACCTGATGCCCCCGGAAAATTCAAATCCCGGACAACTGCCCTCAACGGTCTCGCCCAGGGCTTTTTCCCTATACTTTACATAAACGGCCCCCACCTTCAACCTTGCCTGAAGACCGTCAAGGATGCGGAACGCATATCCCAGGCCCAGGGAAAAATAATGGTGAGTGGTTTCCGCCTGCTCTTTAAAAACGAGGGTCTCTCCCTTCGTGTTTAGATAATCGTATCCTCCGTAGAGGAACACCGTCTTTTTAAAAGATCTATCAAGGCTTAACCCGACAAGCCCGGCTTCCCTTCCGTAAACATTTTTGAACTCGTCGCTCTGTTTCCAGCTCGCCCCGTAATGAAAGGACAAATTCGTCCCTCCCAGAGAAAACCAGGCCACAATAAAAAGGTAGATAATCTTTTTCATCCTATCACCTCTCTACCATAATAACCACTTTAAAATTTTAAAGTATTTTTTCCGCCAGGTCAAAGGAAAATCGTAAGGAAAGAAAATCATAAGGAAATAATCAAAACTAAAATGCCTGTTTTGTTTGTTTTCAATATATTTCTGTGATCTAAACCCGCATTAATGATATTCGGACAAAACCGGAATTTTAATCTAATAAAGCAAGCAAGAACCCCTCTGCTCTTCAGAGATGGATATTCCAAAAAGTGGAATCATAAGCGCTTCCAAATCCGCCCCTACCGCGAAAGGAAATACCCACATTCTATTGTGGGACGGCCCAGGATACGAGTATACAATCTAATTCCCTGGATAAGGTTTTTCAAATCTGAGGTCATCCCTCGTAGGTAGGCTTAAAACACGGTGTTGCGGCCTTAAGAACCCAATATCCTTCATAGTTTTCATTCCTTGTAGGTAGGCTTAAAACGATTGTGCCCTCGGCCACAAAGCTTTTGTCAAGTACGGTTTCCATTCCTTGTAGGTAGGCTTAAAACATCTTCGCCCCCTTCAGTCGTGGCAAAAGGATTTAAATGTTTCCATTCCTTGTAGGTAGGCTTAAAACGGGGTCAGCCGGGCGGTGAGGCGGTCGGCCCGGACGTTTCCATTCCTTGTAGGTAGGCTTAAAACTCTTCCCCGGAACCCTCGCCGGGTGGGGGGATTACTAGTTTCCATTCCTTGTAGGTAGGCTTAAAACGTGGTTAAAAAATATTGGAGGTAAACGATGAGAGAAATGTTTCCATTCCTTGTAGGTAGGCTTAAAACCTGGTGGAGGAAGTTCTCCGCCAGGTTGAGGGGAGGGTTTCCATTCCTTGTAGGTAGGCTTAAAACCAGCATGTGCAAGGAGCCTCTACAAAAGATATGTGCTGTTTCCATTCCTTGTAGGTAGGCTTAAAACGCCCCTGGGTTTTCTTCCTGGACGAGGCAGACAAGGCGTTTCCATTCCTTGTAGGTAGGCTTAAAACTTTGATGGGGCTGGAACACTGAAGATAGGGGATGAAAAGTTTCCATTCCTTGTAGGTAGGCTTAAAACTCATAGCGTTCTTGACCTCTCCTTTGAAGGTATTCAGTTTCCATTCCTTGTAGGTAGGCTTAAAACGCAAAGCCCGCAAATAGTTCCTCTACTTTAACCCCGTTTCCATTCCTTGTAGGTAGGCTTAAAACCCAGGTTGCACCTCCAGAAACGATGGCTGCTTCCCGTGTTTCCATTCCTTGTAGGTAGGCTTAAAACGAGCAATGATGAACTGGAACAATTGGCATGGTATTACAGTTTCCATTCCTTGTAGGTAGGCTTAAAACGAGGATGCGGAGAAGATGATCCTGGAAATCGAGCGACGTTTCCATTCCTTGTAGGTAGGCTTAAAACTTATGTGCTAAGACCGGGGGAGGGTTTTACAACCTTGTTTCCATTCCTTGTAGGTAGGCTTAAAACGAGCCTCTTGGATAGCCTTCTGCTTCTCGCTTCCAGGTTTCCATTCCTTGTAGGTAGGCTTAAAACGGTGGCATTTTCCCCCGAGGAAATTTACAGGATGGACGTTTCCATTCCTTGTAGGTAGGCTTAAAACCTGGACTTCTGTCAGAGATTTCCTGCGCAGGACTTGTTTCCATTCCTTGTAGGTAGGCTTAAAACGCTTCCCGGGTCTTG
>JALXBI010000085.1 GCA_026991555.1 Candidatus Aminicenantota bacterium | reverse complement strand
CCCTTATTCTCCCCAGCGGTCCCCTTTCCCCCTTTCTTATGGCCTACCGGGTGATAAGGGAAAATTCCCTTAGCTCCGCTAAAGCCTACATAATTCCCCAGACCTTCCTGGAGGCGAGAATAAGCGCGAATCACGAGGTTTCCATAACCATGGCCGGACTTAAAATAAGGGTTGGGAGGGATTATGTTTTTATCCCTGCCCAGAACTTTTCCCTGGGAAAGCCTCCTGAAGAGACAGAAAAGAAAATCATAAAAATCCAGGGGACGAAGCCAGGGACCGAGGAAGTTTCCCGAAAGGGCCAGTGCTTGGTTATAAAGAGGGACCAGATGACCGTGGTGGACGGGACTCTGGAGTATTGCCCTGGAAGGGTGCATTTCAAGGGAACCATCTATGCTGGTCTTTTTTCCTATCCCTCGGAATTTGAAGCAAAAAGGCAGGATTTCCCCTCCTTCGTTCACCTTAATCCCTTCCTTTCCCTTCCCATACTCCAGGAGGAATGGACATCCCTTCCTGAGAAATTCCGCCTTCTCCTTCCTCCTCCCTATTTTTATCCAAAACCCTATACCCTTCCTGCTGAAATAATCCCTGCTGGAGAAAATCTCTACTACCTTAAAATCTCCGCCTCCCAGGGATTTTTCGTAAGAACCGAGAAGGGAATCCCGGTAGCCATGGGGGACCCCCTTAGCGGGATTTTCGTAAATCAGGAAAAACTTTCCCTGAAACCCCCTTCCTATAACCCCAAAAAGGGAAGGGAGGTGAATATAAACGGCCTTTGGGGAACCCTTCTTCTTCCGCAGAATGCAAGGGCAGGGGTAGTCTTCATCTCCGGCTCAGGACCCCAGGACAGGAACGAGAACAGCCCTGGCAAATGGGGACTTAAAACCTATCTCTTCGCCAGGATTGCAGATCAGCTTTATTCTAAGGGGATAGCCTCCCTTAGAACCGATGACCAGGGAGTGGGCTGCTCAAAGCCGGAAAAACCAGGCCTCCAAACCGCAGTCCAGGATGTGGTTTCCCAGGTGGAATTTTTAAGAAGGACCATGGGAAAGGGCAAAATTTACCTTCTGGGCCACAGCCTCGGAACCCTCGTTGCCCTTATGGCCTCAGGGAAAACCAAGGTGGATGGCCTTATTCTCCTGGGAGCCTATTGGGGAAAGGGAAAGGAGCTGGTTTTCTATCAGGTAAAGGATGCTGTCAAGGAAGCAGAGAAACCTTACAGGGAGGCGGCCCTCAGGGAGGAAGAGAGACTCATCTCATCCCTTCTTTCAGGAAAGCTCAGCGAAAGGGACAGGAAAATCCTGGCAACCCCTTACCTGGACGCTCTAAGGGAGTTTTTCTCCCTGAACCCAGGGGATTTCGCGAAATTTGCCCCGGAAAGGGTTCTTATAATAAACGGGAGCCTTGACCACCAGACCCCTCCGGCGTCGGCTAAGGCCCTGGCTGAGGCCCTTAGGACCTGTGGGAAAGATGTGGAATTTTTAACCCTTCCCACAGACCACCTCTTTCTCCCATCCCCAACAGGGGAAGTCTCCCTCTACGGTTTTCTCATCTATACAGGGAAAACCCCTGATCCCCTCCTTTATCAAAAAATATCAGAATGGATTTTAAAGGGAAAGGAGAATTAATAGGGAGACAAGGGCGAAGATAATCTTAAAACCGAAAATGGGAATGTAAAGGAGTCCCAAGAGGAAACCTGCCAGGGAAGAACCCAGAAGGTCCCATAGGAACATTTTGGAAGGGGACCTTACCCTGTGGGCAAGATAACCGAATATGCCCCCTTCCCCTGCGCCTAAAAGGGGAAATGCCAGGTAGAAAAACCAGGCAGGAGGCTGTTTCAAAGCGAGGGGAAGGGCGGAGATTAAAAGCAAAATTAAAAGTGAAGCCCTTTTTCTCAGAAAGAGCGAACCAAGGCCGAGAAAGGCCATGAGGAGGCCAACGAAGAGGCTAACTTGAAGGTATAGGTTTCCGAACTGGAACTGGAAAAGGAGAAGGTAAAGAATCTCTAAGGAGAAGGCGGAAAAACTTATAACCCCCATAAGATATTCCTTCCTGAGGATAATTCCTGGAATTAAAAACAGGAGGGGAAGGAGAAACCAGGGTGAGCTTTCGGGAATGGGAAAGGATGGGAAATAATGCCTTAGCCATTTTACCAAGGAATATAGGTATGTAATGGGGTTTGAGGAAACTATAGCCTTTCCCCCGCTCAGGGCTTCCTTAGTCCTGCGGACCAGAAGGGGATTAAGTTCAAATTCCATCTGGACAGGAAGGTAAAATTCCGGCTCTATCCCCTTTTCCTCAAGAAATTTCCTGTATGCCTCAGGGGTTATCTCAATTTTCTCCTTTGAGGCCATCATGAAAATTTTCTCCCCCGGGACGAAGACTACATGGGGATAGGCAGTTTTTAGGGATGCGTAAACCGAAGCGAGAATTTTGGAATCCGCATCCGAAAAATATTGTCCCCCTGGAAGGGCCAGGGAAAGCCTTGAAAAATGCCGGGAGGCCCTTTGGAAAAACTCCATAGTGTAAAACCTCATGGAAGAAGATGAAGAAGGGGGAGGAAGGTCAAGGATGAGAAGGTCATAATTTTCCCCCATATTGTTTACCATCTTTACCCCGTCCCCCCTGTAAAAATCAACCCCCTCTGAAGGGAAAAACCTCCTGGCAAGCTGGGAAAGCACCGGGTCAGGCTCTGCATAGAGAATTTTCAGGCCTTTTATTTTTCTAAGATATCTCAAGCACCTTCCCCCTCCACCGATAAGGGCTATTTTCCTTCCCCCTGGAACCAAAGAAAGAAGGGCAAGTTTTTCAGAAGGGGCAGGGGGAAAATCGTAAAGCTTCTCGGAATTTTCCCAAAGGGTCCTCTGGCCCTGATATTCGGTGAGGGTTATTTTCCCGTAGGGGGACTCAAGGACCTGCTCCACCCTCAAAGGCCTGAAAAGCCGTCCCCAGGTAGGCCCATCCAAAAAGGGCAAAACTAAAAGAAAAAGAAGGGTTATAATTGCCTCCTTCCTGAGCCCTAAGAGGAAAATAAGGAGGGAGAAGAAAGCAAAGGAAAGGGCAGCGGAGGAGAAGGAATGAAATTGGGGAAGAAGAAGGAGATAGAGGACGAGAGAAGCTAAGAAGGAACCCAAGGAATCTGCCCCGTAAACCAAGGAAGGGGATGCAAAAGCCCTGGTTAAAGAAGAGAAAAAACCGCCGGATATGGAGGAAAATCCTCCTAAGATTAGAAAAACAACGATATAGAACCAGAGGGATGGAAGGGCTCCAGGGGAAGGGCGGGCTAAGGGAAGAATAATCCTTACCGAAAAAAGGGAAAGGAAAAAAAGAGGGCCTATAAGGAGGAAAAGAAGCCTGTAATTGACCTTTTCCCAAAGGACCGCCCCAAGTCCTGCCCACAGGAGGTAAAAGGTAAAATAAAGGGCAAGGACCAGTTCGTTGGAAGGGAGAAGGGAAAGGCTTTCCCTCAGGAAAATTATCTGGGCTGCAAAGGAGGCAAACCCTGCGGCAAAACTAAGACCAAACCCCAGGAATCTTTTCTCCGCAGAATTTACATTTTCCATGTTTTATGTTGAACTCCTTAATCTCGTAGCCAACCCTTTTTATAAGGGGCCTCTTGCAGCGGGGACAATAGGTGGTCTCTGCCGGATGGCCTGGCACATTTCCCACATAAACGAATTTCATACCCTCCTCCATGGCCACCTCCCTGGCCCTCTCTAAGGTGCGAATTGGGGTGGCAGGAAGATTTTTAAGAAGATACATGGGGAAAAACCGGGAAAAATGAACCGGAACATCTGGCCCTATGTTCTTCACCATCCACCGGCTCATCCTTTTAATGTCCTTCATATTATCGTTGAGGCCCGGGATTACTAAATAAACTATCTCTAACCACTTCCCGCTTTCTGCAGCCATAACTATGGCGTCCAGCACGGGTTTCAATTGTCCCCGGACAATTTTCCTGTAAAACTCCTCGGTAAAGGCCTTAAGGTCAATCTTAACCGCATCCATGGCAGCCAGAATGTCCTTCCACGGCTTTGGCCTTACATGGGCTCCTGTAATTATCACATTTCTTATCCCCAACTTTGTGGCAAAGGAAGCAGTATCCAGCATGTATTCCACGAAAATTATCGGTTCCGAGTATGTATAGGCAATTACAGGGGCAGCGTATTTATAAGCCAATTCTGCGGTCTGTCTGGGAGGAATCTTGTAAAACCTGACCTGCTCTGGCCTTACCTGGGATATTTCCCAGTTCTGACAGAACTTACAATTCACATTGCAACCGGCGGTGGCTATGGAAAAGGCTTTTCTTCCAGGAAGGAAGTGGAAAAGGGGCTTTTTCTCTATGGGATCTATGGCTAAAGTAACTGGCCTTGCGTAAACTAAGGAAACGTATTTTCCTCCCTGGTTCTCCCTTACCCCACAGTATCCCCTTTCCTTATCTCCCACAATGCACATGCGGGGACATAGGAGGCATCTTACCCTCCGGTCCGGGAGTTTCTCGTAATATCTGGCCTCGTGGTGGGAAAGGTCCGGTGCGTTTTTTGCCTCAGCCTCAAATTCTAAGGAAGGTAGAACCAATCCTGCCCCTAAAAGTTTTAAAAAATCCCTCCTTTTCATAGTTCCACCACCTGATACTTTGTTTTGCCTATCCCCATTTTCTCAGCGGTAAATATCCAGTGGGGCTCCCTCCCCTCCTCCTTAAGGGAAGGAAGCCCTGCCCTTGCCCTGAGTTTTTCAATTAACCTCCATCCGAAATGGTCCACGGCCACGGGGTCCCTTCCCAATATAAGGAGCCCGGGCCTTGCGAACCATTTTGAGTGATAGGATGGTCCCCGGTGAAACTGGGCCTTAGTGGCATCTATTATGGAAAGGGTATGGCGGGAGGAGACGGGCCTTGTTAGAAAAACCTGGGGGATGAAGGGGTCGCACCCATCGTCGTGATACTTGTTGGGATTGTGGATGGCGCCGTAATAATTCTTCATGGAGAGGGTAACTCCTGCTATGTCGTGGTCCTTAAGCACTGCCAAGGAAATGGAAGCATCGGAAAAAACCTGAATCTTAGAAAAAAGCGAACCCACCTCACCGTAGGTAAATAACCTGTTCCAATATCCCACCCTGGGGGAGTCGGTGGCAATAACCTTTATGTTTCCACGCCTTTTTATTTTATATCCTGCCCTTTTGAGCTCCCATTCACTCCTGTCCCAGATTATAACTTCCCCGGCCCCGGCAGAGATGGCCAATTTTGCCAAGGAGGAGGCAAGGCTAAGGGATGTGGAAAGCTTAGGTCCTCCCAGAGTATTTACCTTCAGGGAAAGGGTTCCCGATGAGAAAAGATTCTGAAGACAAATCTTGTCCCCCCTGCAAATTTCCCTGAATGCCTTCCCAAGGGCGGCCTCAAAACTTCCCCCAACCTTTACCACATAAACCTTCATAAAATTATTTTATCACTTTGACAGGGCCACAACTTCTCCCTTCATGTCAGCAAGGACTATTTTATCCTTAAGGACTAAGGGGGAACAGTAGGAGGGGGCTTTCAGGAAATAGAAGTCCCTTAATTTTCCTGTTTCAGGGTCAAGGCGATAAAGGTTTCCGTCGCTGTCAACCAGGTAAATTTCCTCTCCCTCGAAATAAGGGGTTGCCACAATCCTGGACCTTGCCCTGAAAACCCATAGGATTTTCCCATTTGCCCCCAGAAGAAAGGCCTGCCTTCCGGAACAAACTAAAAGCCTGTCCTGATAAGGAACCGGAGGAGAAACCACAGGGTTGGGGAATTTTACCGTCCAGAGGGGAAGGCAATTTTCCGGATTAATTACATAAAGGGTTCTCCTGTTAACGAAGGCAATCCTGTTCTGCCAGACCACCGGTCCTTCCATACCAGGTCGGTGGGTGCTGAAAGTGCAGAGTATTTTTCCCTCCCGGGATAGCTTATAGAAATGTCCCCTTATGTCTCCAGCAAAGATGTTTCCTTTGAAAACTACAGGAGGAGTGTAAATAGGACCCTTAAGGGAGCTCTTCCACATTACTCTCCCGTTCCTCGCGTCAATTCTGTACAACTCCCCGCTGGTATTTCCCAGAATTATGTAAGAGGCGGAAACAAGGGGTGTGGAAAAGAACTCCCCCTTAAGTTTTAAGGAAACATTCCTTCCCCTGGTTATGTCAAAAAGGTGGAGAAATCCCTGAAGCGTGGGAATAACCACCAACCCATCCCTGAAGCCGAAACCCATTAATTCCGTGCCCCGGAACTGGTATTCCCACACGAGTTTCCCATCCTTTTGATTAAGAATGTAAAAATGGGAAAGGGTAACCAGAATTATCTTGTCCTCCCAGGCTCTGGGCCTGCAATAAACGGGATGGGAGTTGAGCTGGGTTTTCCAGAGAAGGGAAAAGGCCTGAACCGGTAAAAACAAAATAACCAGGAGCAGAACTTTCCTCATGACTCTATACCCTTCACGACGAATATGGTCAAAAAGGGAAGAAACGCAGCAAGATATCTTGGAAGTCCCATAAAGGCAAGAATTGTAAATATAAAGCACAGGAGGGCAATTAATGGATATTTAAACCTGCCCCATTCACTGAACCCGTGGAAAATCCCGAGAAGGGCAAAGAGATAGAGGAAAATCTTAACCCCCTCGGAAAATGGGGTATAAAATTTAAAACGCAAAAAGGAAATTCCATAACACCTTGAGTAGGGAGTTCCGGGTGGATGCCATTGTCGGTTTTTTGGCTCTTTCCAGAAGGTCCAGTATAACTTCTTTGGAAGGAGGCGGAGCAGATTTCCTGGATGTCTGAGATTGTAGAGGATAACATCCCTTTTGCTTTCGGGGTTATAGCCCATTTCCCTGAATTTTCTTTTGATAAAGGGAAGGGAAGCCCAACCTCCGGTGGAAAATGGGGAGTTTCCCCAGAGAAAGGAATATTTGCCTCCTTTGTTGATAATTATTGGTTCTTTTTCCTTTAAGAAACATCGGAGCTCCCAGGGAAGAATCGCCAAGAGAAAACCGGCCAGGAAGAGCAGGGCTTTACTTTTCTTTAAGATTCCCCAGAAAAGCGCCAGGGGAAGAGCCATGGCCCTGGTAAGGGCGGCCAGGCCCAGAGAAAGCCCAGCCAAAAAGGAGGGGGTCCGCTTTTCCTTTAAAAGGAAAAACAGGGAAAGGATTACGAAGAGCAAGAAAAGCCCCTCTGATTCTATGCTTACATAGTAAATGGTGTATCCAGAAAGCCCGAATAGAAGAAGTAAGATAGTGGAATTCAATTTGAGTTTCTCTGAAATTTTAAGGAGAAGAAAAAGGCTTACCATAAACATCAGGGTTTTCAGGAAGATGTAGGCGGTCCAGTTCCTGGATAAGGCCAAGACGAATCCGGCGTTGAACAGGGTGGTCAGGGGAGGCCAGTAACAGGGGCCATTCCCGCCTATCAATATCTCTTCTCCCAGGGAGAATCCCCTTAAAATGCTTTCTGCCCTCATCAAATATTCAAAATTGTCAAAGTAAAGGTATCCCCTGGGGCTTATTTTGTATAAATAAAAACCCTGGGCCAGGAAGAGAAATCCGAGAATTAAAATAAGAAAATAGGGGAAGTATTTTTTTCTCGTTACTGCACCCAGCGAAAGGAGAAAGTATGCTAAGGGGAGAAGGAAGATTTCCAGAAAAGGCCAGGGGACCAGGAGAGGAATTTTTTCGTGCTTGGTTTCAAGAAAAATACCCCTTTTTCTCAGGTAGAAATTTTCCCCCCTTGCCACGGTGAGATTCCTCAATCCGTAGAGTTTTCCCCTTTTTAACCTGAGAACCATGCTTTTCTTGCTGAACTTAAGGAGTTCTCCCGCATGGGATGAGCGGAGAAAATGCACCGGTTTTTTCCAGTTTATGACCTTTATTCCGTCAATAAAGGCCGCCCGGGAGGTCAGAAGAACAGTAGTTTTTCCCGAATAAAATCTCCAGTTAAAAAGGAAGGTAGCCAGGAGAAGGAGCAGGCCGGCAAAAATCGCTGGCAATCTCCCTGTTTTCCTTAATGACCACAGAACTCCAGCCAGCAGAAGGGCATAAAGTAAGAAAAACCAGTACCAGTAAACAGTGGGCTTGTCACGGAGAAGGAGTTCTGACCTGAGAAGGAATGGTCTGGAGAAATAGATCACCTTGGAGGAAAGAAAAAGAAGGTAAAAATTAGAAAGGGCAAGAAGCAGGGCAAGTTTCTTTTCCCCTTTTTTAAGGAGATAATAAATCATAAGAAAAATGATTGATTGAGCTAACAGGAACCACACCCGGGCAAAGGATGGAAAGGAAAAATTTCCAGGGAAGCTTGCCAGGAAAGAAAGAGAAAGACCAGCCGCAAGAACGGGAAAAGCATTTCTTCTCATTTCGCCCCCTGGGGAATTATAGAACCTTTTAACAACCGCTTCAAACTCTGATATAATGAGCAGCGGTGAAAACAAAAGAATTATTTTTAATAGGCGTAGCAATATTTTTTCTGGATGCCTGCTCGCCCAAGCAAAAACCAGAACCGGTTCATTGGATTGAAACGAAGATCCTGGAAGCCGGGAAGGTAAAAATCAGCGGAGAAAAATACCTGCTCAGAATAGGGAAAAGGAAATTCCGCCTTTTCTCCCCGGTGGTCTTTTACTCCGGTCAGGGCAAAAAATTTTATTCCCTGGATCTGGGAGAGGTTAAAGGAGAAAAAATAGAACTCTCGGCCAACGAATTCGTCCTCCCCAAGGATGGTGTTCTTCACCTATTTCACGGCAAATATTCCTCCAAAGAAAAGGCCCAGGAGGAGATTAAGCGCCTGGGCGAAGGATTCCCTGTTCTGCTGTGGGAAAAACAGGAAGGTGGGATAAAGGTTAAAATGGGGGGCAAATGGTATTACGGCGAAGAAGTGAGGATTTATCCTGAGGCAGGGCTCCTGGCAGTGGATGGAAAGAGATACAGGGGAAGCCTTATTCTAAGAGAAACAGCAAAGGGAATCGAGGTTGTTAACAGGGTAAAACTTGAGGATTTTCTTAAGGGATGCGGGAAGTCCTGGAAGAATTTGCCCTCGGAGGCGGCAAAAGCCCTGGCGGTAGTCCTGAGAACCAGAGCCATCTCCAGTCCCGGGGTAGTTTCCGCCCGTGAATTCGGCTATTCCGGCATCTCAGGGGAATTTCCCCAATTCTCTGAGGCAGTTAAGGAGACCTCCGGAGAGATTCTCGTTTACAAACAAAGGCCTGTGCCGGTGCCCTTTACCCTTTCCTGCGGTGGAGAAACGGATACCGGAGGCATACCCTATCTGAAAAGATTCAGGTGCTGGAAAAGGGAAAAAATAGTGATTTCCTCGGAAATTCCCCATTTTTCTCCGGGCATCTCCATCATGGAGGCCCTGGGATTGCTCACTGTGGAGGACGAGGACAGAGAAATAACGCCTGCGGAAGCTCAGAAATGGCTATGGAGTTTTTCCCGTTTCGTATCCGCTCCAAAATTTTACCCTGTAGAGGAAAAAGGAAAAAGAGCTTTTCTTGAAGCTCTGGGAAAGACCCTTATGGAAATAAAACCCGGGGAGGAGACCCTGCCCTTAGAATACCTTCTGGATGCTTCCATAATCACGGAGGATGACCTCAGGGAAAACTCCCTTACCCAGGGGGATGCGGCCAGCATACTTTATTTTTCCCTTAAATACCTGGGGAAACCCCGATGGAAAGAGGGAAAAGTGGAAATCAGGAATGGGCGAGCCTTCGTGGAGGGAAAGGAAATAAAGGAACCAGCCCTTTTCAGGCACGACAAGAAGGGACTCGTTCCAGCTTCGGTTCTTCTGGTTTTTGAAGGGGAAACGGTAAAATATCTCACATCCCCCTCCGGGGAAATCTCCGCCCTTCTGGGGGACGGGTTTTCCGGAAACGGGGAGGAAATAGTCTGGAGAAAAAGGTATAGCATGGACAGCCTGAAGGAAAGACTCAATTACTTTTTCCCCGTGGGAGAAGTGCAGGATATCGCTGTGAAGGACAGGCTCCCTTCAGGCAGGGTCTCGCACTTGGAAGTGGAGGGTGAAAACGATGTTTACCTCCTGAATGAGGAAGAAATTATGAGATTCCTTGCCCTGCCTTCCACATGGTTCGTCATTGACAGGGAATACGACGACGATGGTAACATACAGGGGTTTTTCTTTATAGGGGTGGGAAGGGGAAAGGGAAGGGGATTATGCCTCATGGGGGCCAGGAGGATGGCTTTAAGGGGTATAAATTACAGGGAAATCTTAAGCCGATATTATGCTATGAAGATAAAGGGGGTGGAAAGTGAAAAAGGAAGGAAAAGAAGTCGTTAAGGAAATAGTGGAGTTTATTAGGAATAAGTGCAATATAGCCGAGGAGGACGTGGCTATTCTAATTTACGACCCAGACGGAAGGGTCCTCAGATTCCTATATCCTCCCGATCTCGTTGATGCGGGAACAATACCCATAAATTCTCCGGATTCCTTAGCGGCAAGGGTATTCACTTCCGGAAAATCCTTCCTTTCCAACAGTTTTCAGGACGTTAAGCACCTCAGTTTTTTCACTAAATTTACCAGGGATAAAAGGCCCCTGCTTAAACTCATGGCGGTCCCCATTTTAAAAGGTGGAAAACCCATAGGGGTTATTGAGGTCTCCAGCAGAGAACCAACCAGAAATTTCACCGAAGAGGAACTATTATCCCTTGAACAAATAGGAGAGATTTTAGGGGAAAAACTTGAGGTGGGCCTATGAGGGAAAAACTTAAGTCTCTTATAAAGGACTTGGCTTTAAATTTTGGGGATTTCATTCTGGCTTCAGGGGAGCGTTCCAATTATTACATAGACCTTCGATTGATAAGCCTGCATCCCGAAGGGCTTTACCTTGCCTCCTCCCTTCTCCTGGGGATGCTCCCTGAAGAAGTCCAGGCAATAGGGGGAATGGGTCTCGGGGCTTATCCCTTGGTGAGCGGAATGCTTCTTATGGCGAGGGAAAGAGGAAAGAATCTCAAGGGATTTCTCATCCGTAAAGAGAAGAAGAGTCACGGAAGGGGAAGGGATGTGGAAGGATGGCTTGAGAGGGGCGACAGGGTTGCCTTGGTGGAGGACGTGGTTACCACTGGAGGCTCCCTTATGGAAGCTGCAAGAAGGGTGGAGGAAAAAGGGGGAATAATAATTAAAACCCTGGCCATTCTTGACCGAGGAGGGGGAGACTCCCTGAAGGCTCACTATCCCTTTTCCAGCATATTTTCCATAAAGGAGATAATAGGAGGTAAAAATGGACAAATTTAAAGCCTACATGAAAATAGCCCTTTTCGTCCTGGCCGTTCTTTTTCTCCTGGTCTTCATATTCAGGACCTACATAATCGTTGACCCTGGCGAGAGGGCGGTGATTTTCAACAAACTTAACGGCAGCCTCAGGGTGGCAGAACCCGGATTTCACATATTAATCCCCTTCGTGGAAACCCCCACCCTTTACGATGTTAAGGTTCAGACATATACCATGAGCAAAACCCAGTGGGAAGGGGAGGTAAAAGGGGACGACAGCCTTAAGGCCTTGACCAAGGAGGGCCTTATAGTTTTCTTAGACATATCTGTCAGGTTTCATCCTGATCCCCGCCATCTCGTGGAACTACACAAAAAAATTGGACCCGAATACATAAATAAGGTGGTAAGGCCCCAGGTAAGGAGCATCGCCCGTCTTACCATTTCCGGATATTCTGTGGAGGAAATTTACTCCGGAAAGAGGGAACTCATACAGAAAACCATAGAGGAAAAGCTCAGGCGGAGATTTCAGGAAAACTATGTGATCCTGGATGAAGTTCTGCTAAGGGATGTGCGATTCACACCGGACTTTGAAAAGGCCATAGAGAGAAAACAGATTGCCCAGCAGGAAGCCCAGAGGATGAAGTATGTTCTGCAGAAGGAGGAAATGGAAAAGAAAAGGAAAATTATAGAGGCCCAGGGAGAAGCCGAGGCCTTGAGGCTTAAGGGAAAAGCCTTAGCCGAAAATCCCCAGCTTATACAATACGAATACATAAAGAAAATAGCCCCAACAGTGCAAACCATAATAACCGACGGTAAAACCATAATAAGCCTTGGGGACATATTTAAGAAAAAATGAAAAAGGGGCCCTGGAAGCCCTTCTCAGGGTCCTGAAGCACGAGGGGGTGGCACTTCACCCCACGGACACGGTCTACGGCCTTGGAGCCTGCGCCTTTTCTCAGAGGGCCCTGCGGAGAATTTTTCTCCTCAAGGGAAGGAGTCCCAAAAATCCATTGCTGGTCCTTGCTGATTCGGAAAAGCTCCGCTCTCTTGTGAGTTTTATCCCCTCTTCCCTTAAAAACATGTGGAACGAATACCTGAGATTTCCCATAACGGCCATCCTTCCGGCAAAGCATCCATGGCCATTCATAACCAAAGAGGGAAAAATAGCCGTGAGAATTCCAGCAGAGCCCTTCCTCCAGCAGGCCCTGAAAAACCTTCCCTGTCCCATTGCTTCCACCAGCGCCAATCCCTCCGGGAAAATACTCTCTCCGGCCAGGGCCTTTACTTATTTTGCCAACAAAGTAGACCTGGTGATTCTGGCAGAGGAAACCTTCCCTCTTCCCTCTACCATCATAGATTTTACGGGAGCCTTTCCTGAGATTATCCGCGGGGGAGCCTATCTTCCCCGTTTCTTATAGCAAGCACAACGAACCCCTCGGCCCTATTTCCGTGCATTGTGGTAAAGGGTCTCCTTTCCATTTTCAGGATTTTAAACCCGGCCCCCCTTAAAAGGTCCTCAAGTTCTTCCTTTTCCACATGGCGAAAAACTCCTCCGTGGGAGGAGCGGAAGACCCCGTAGCGACCGAATTCCCTCAGCCCCTCCTGGTATTTTTCCCTGTAAAACCTGTTCACAGCAAAGGCAGAGACGAACAAAATTCCCCCCTTCTTTAAAACCCTGGATGCTTCCTTAAAAACCTCTTTCCTCTCCCCGTCTTCAATAAGGGAAGACAAAACCCCTACCAGGAACGCAGCATCAAAGGAGGAATCCCTGAAGGGGAGCCTCTCCGCCCTTGCCTGCACCACCTTAGCGAATTTAACCATTTTAAGGGGTGGGAAAACGAAGTCCACCCCGAACAGGTTTCGAAAACCCATTTGACGAAGGTGAAGGAGGAGCCTTCCATGGCCGCAGCCAATGTCCACAAGGGCAGAGTTTGCATTCAGGGCCTCAAGTTCATAACTGCCGGGCAACGGGGCAGAATAATCTCCTCCCTTTTCCCACAATTCCCACTGAATTCCCGGTTTTTTCTCCATTCTCATATTTTATTTTGAAACCGTTGAAATTTTCTGAGAAAGAATTATAATGAAATCTATAGAACTATAAAAGGAGGGCTATATGGGAATTCTGAGGAAAAGCTCAAAGGTGCTTGGGGTCCTTCTTTTGGGCTTTCTGGTGATCCCGGTTTGGGCTGCTAAACCCAGGCCCAAGGTTCACAGGCCTGTAAAAATTCTCAGGAATCTTAAGGCTGCTGTGCGAAAGATTGATGTGCGAAGGCTCAGGAGGATTCCACCGGGAAAAATCCCTGAGTTTGCCAAGGAAAGGAAAGTAATTCCCTTATTCAAGAGGAAAATCAGGTTCATTAAGAAGAGAGATTACGACCCTGTGGTTCAGAGAAGGATGCCTGCTCTTCTAATGCCAGAACCACTTATAAGCTTTGCTGGCCTTGATCTTAATAACTGGGGTGCAGGATGGCCTCCGGACACCAACGGGGATGTGGGAAAATCCAATGTAGGGACTGAAAACAAGGGATACTACATCCAGACCGTAAACACCTCCATAGGGATCTTTGACAAATCCGACGGGACCCAGGTTGCTGCCTTCACTTTTGACGATTTCTTTGATGGAACCGGAACCCCCTGCGACGCTAACAACATGGGAGACCCTGTGGTTCTCTACGATCGCTATCTTGACCGCTGGATAATCACCGATTTTGCCTGGACAGACCAGAACGATCCCTACGAGTGCTTTGCCATGAGCCAGAGCAACGATCCTGTCTCCGGTGGCTGGTATATGTGGGGAGTGAAATTCAACGACTACAGCGGCACCTCCGCTTCCAATGTTTTCAATGACTATCCCAAGATGGGGGTATGGGACGACGGTTATTATGTAACCTTTAACGACTTCACCAGTAGCTATATAGGGGTTACTGTCTGGGCACTGGACAAAAACTCCATGGCCAGCGGCACCCTGAATCTCGTCTCTTTCTTCCTGGATTACAATTCAGATGAGTATGCTTGGTCTCTCCTCCCTGCCAATTCAAAGGGACCTACTCCTCCTCCCTCAGGAGCTCCCAATTATCTCATTACCATAGCTGATGATGGTTGGGGAGGAGGCATAACCAACGACTCTATCGCCATTTATAAATGCGATGTTGACTGGTCCAATCCTTCAGGGGCTACCCTTACAGGCCCCACTCTGGTAAATGTTCCTGCTTTTGATTCCAATCAGGGTTCCATACCGCAGGAAGGAACTTCACAAACCCTGGATTCCATATCTGACCGTCCCATGTATTCTGCCTTTTACTGGAACTACGGCGACCATGAGACCATAGTTTTCGTTCACACCGTTGACGAGAACGGCTCTGACCATGCTGGAGTAAGGTGGTATGAACTTAGGGATCCCGGAGGGAGCCCTACAGTTTACCAGAGCGGGACCTTCGCCCCTGACAGCAACCACCGCTGGATGGGCTCCGGAGCTTGCGATGCCAACGGGAACATCGCCATAGGCTATAGCGTCTCTTCCTCCAGTATGTATCCAGGAATAAGATATGCAGGAAGGAAAGCCTCGGATCCTCTGGGAGAGCTAACCCAGGGAGAGGCCACCATGCAGGACGGAAGCGGGTCCCAAACCACTTACAACAGATGGGGCGATTACTCCATGCTCACCATAGACCCTGACGATGACCTTACTTTCTGGTATACCACCGAATATTACCTGACCACTGGAACTGACTGGCAGACCCGCATAGGTGCCTTTAAGTTTGCACCTCCGGGGGACAATCCGCCTACGGCTACTATAACCAGTCCCAACGACGGGGATACTGTCTCCGGGACGGTTACCATAACCGCTGATGCCAGCGACGATAACGGGGTTGAAAGGGTGGAGTTTTACGTAGACGGGGTTTTAAAATATACAGATGACACCGTTCCCTATTCTTACGACTGGGATAGCACCACGGTGCCGGACGGAAGCCACACCATAGAGGTCAAGGCCTACGACACAGCCAATCAGGTTGGCTCTGACCAGATAACCGTAACCACCGATAACGGCATAACCCCCATGCTGGTGGTGGACCTTGACGGAAATACCAACAGCTGCCCCTACATAAGGGACCAGCTTCAGAACAAGGGCTATGTTGTGGAATATGTAACCTCCATGCCCTCATCCATAGAGCCGGCTACCTATCCATC
>JALXBI010000084.1 GCA_026991555.1 Candidatus Aminicenantota bacterium | reverse complement strand
ATTATCTACCTTGCCAGAGCAGGAGAGAAACTGGAAGTCCTTGATGACCTGGGAACCTGGCTTAAGGTAAAAATTCCATCGGTGGGAACGGGCTTCGTATGGTCCAAACTGGTGAGAATAGAGGTGGAGAAGGTGTTAAAACCTGTTGCTCCGCCTCCTAAGCCCACTACTCCTCCAGGCCCAAAGCCTAACTTGAAACCTTCTCCCCAGCCCCAAACGGCAAGATTCGGCCTGAGCTTTAATTTTAATTATGCTTTGGTAAGCCCCGATGATTTTAACGCTAATATTGATCTGTTTAACGGAATTCTAAGTGAGCTTCAGCCTCGCTACTCCGATTCCAGTGTGGACCACCCTCTGGAAAAACTCGATCACCTTTTAGGAGGAGAAGTAGAGGGCAAATTTCTCCTGAACCCTAACCTGGCCCTTAGCCTCGGATTCACATATCTTTCGGCAAGTAAAAACACCTCCACCACCCTTACTGCCGGTTCAAGAAAGGTTTTTGGCGAAGAATCAACTCTTAAAGCCACTATTTTTGCTCCCTATGTAGGGGTGAATTTCATATTCCCCTCCTCGTTGATTTCCCTTGAGTTTTTCGCCCATGCAGGATATTTTATGGGAAATTTTTATCAAACCCATGATGTATGGAAATTGGGCCCCTTTGTTTTTGACGAAATGAAAAAATCCACCCCGGGATTCATGGGTGGTCTAAGGCTCAATATTAATCTTCATCCTAATATTGGTGTTTTTATGGCTGGAAAATACACCCTGGTAAAGTTCAAAGACATTCCGGGAAAGCTAACGGCCCCCGGCTCAATATACAAAACAGGAACGGTTTATTATTACAAACAACTGGAAATTTCCCAGTGGTATCCTTCCATATGGGTCTACGATACCCTTCCATCTCCCATCCCGCCCTGGATGAAAAGCCCGAGAAAAGCAGAATTTGATTTCTCGGGCTTGTATTTGGGCGCTGGGTTTTTCTTTAGATTTTAGAAGAGAGGACTTCATGCACTTGACCCATGGAGCTCTGGAAACAATTTCCACGTTTGAGGAAATTTTACCATTGGAAAGTGAATTTGCTTTTTTCACAAAGAGCGATAATATATAACTACTTCAGAAAAGGAGGTTTTATGAGACACATTATTTTTCGGGAAAAAAGGATAGGAATTCTTTTTCTGTCCTTTATTTTGGTTTTAGGTTCACTTTTCTCCCAGACCAATGTTCAGGTCAAGAAATACGCTGTGGTTATCAAAGACGCTAACATCAGAAGTATGCCCTCTGTCCAGGGAGAAATTATCTACCTTGCCAGAGCAGGAGAGAAACTGGAAGTCCTTGATGACCTGGGAACCTGGCTTAAGGTAAAAATTCCATCGGTGGGAACGGGCTTCGTATGGTCCAAACTGGTGAGAATAGAGGTGGAGAAGGTGTTAAAACCTGTTGCTCCGCCTCCTAAGCCCACTACTCCTCCAGGCCCAAAGCCTAACTTGAAACCTTCTCCACAGCCCCAAACGGCAAGATTCGGCCTGAGCTTTAATTTCAATTACGCTCTGGTTAGCCCGGACGATTTTAATGCCACTGTCGTTTATTTCAATGGCCTTACAAGTGAGTTTCAGGATATCATGATAGGAGCCGGATATTCTGCCAGTATTGACCATCCCCTTGAAAAACTCACTCACATGTTAGGAGGTGCGGTAGAAGGAAAATTCTTTATAAATCCGAACATAGCCCTTGGGCTTGGATTTTCCTATGTTAGTGGAAGCAAAACCAGTTCTACCATTCTTACAAAGGATTCTACAGAAGCCTTCACCTCTACTTCAACTCTCAAAGCGAGCATTTTCGCTCCCTATTTCGGAGTAAGTTTCCTGGTTCCTTCTCAGATGCTCTCCCTTGAATTTTTCGCCCATGCGGGATATTTTATGGGAAATTTCTCGCAAACCTACACCGGTGAATTTATGTCGGCCTATAGTTTTGACTTTGGGGATATGGAAAAATCCACTCTGGGCTTTATGGGAGGGGTAAGGCTCAACATAAACCTGCAATCCAACATGGGGATTTTCCTGATGGGCAAATACACCATGGTTAAATTTAAAGATATTCCAGGGAAACTAATACTCACCTCAGGTGGTTCCACAAACTCTTATACAGGTGCGGTTTACTACTATGAAAGTCACATAATTTCTAATTGGTATCCCATGTTATGGGTTTACGATACCCTTCCCTCCCCTCACCCATCCTGGATGAGAAACCCGAGAAAAGCAGAATTTGATTTCTCGGGCTTGTATTTGGGCGCTGGGTTTTTCTTTAGATTTTAAAATAAAGGGGAGGCCTATGGGCCTCTCCTTTACGATTAAGGCTTGAAAAATCCATTAATGTGCAGAAGTATGAAAATAAGAAGGAGGAAAAATGAAGAAGTCCTTTATTCTTTTGTTTTTATTTTAGGGCTTCCCCCCTGTCTCAGCAACTCCTATAAAACCCACTCCCAAAACTCCCACTTCCGTTGCTCCAATAAAGCCTCATCCCAGCGGCCTACCCAAGGCCACACCCATCGTTCCCGCAGGAGCTCTGGATGTTTACCAAATTTACGAACAGGCCTCGGTGGAATTCCTCGCCTCTCAACTCCATCCGGGAACCACGTTGGGGAATCAACACAAGGACTCCGGAGATTACGATCTTCATTACAATTGGGCTGTTAAACAAAGCTCACAGATTCTGAAATACGAGCTAATAAACAAATTTAAAAACCATGGTCAACATTAAAGCCATGAGGGGAAAAGCTGAGTTAGCCTATTGGTATGCCTTTGTCTGTTCTAAAATGGCAAAATGCAAGATTAACTTTGGAAGTCCTGCTGCCAACAACACCGACTACAGAGTCCAGAAAAATGGGCCCTTTCTCCCAACATAACCCCTGCAGTGCTTCAGGATCAATTTATAATGAGGATAAACAAAATCTTCGCCAGTTACGGATACTGAAGCCAAATATAGTTAAACCCGCTTTAGCTATTCATGAAAAATAAGGGATTAGTCTATATTTTCCAAACCCGAAGGAGGTGCGTTAAATTCTGGACTTAGGAGAGGGAGGAGGATAAAATTACTGCCTATGAGAAAAGAACGCAAGATTTTGCTTCAAATTTTTCTGGCTTATCTGGAAATAGGACTTACCGCCTACGGTTTTGCCATCCTGCCTAAGTTGAAGAAAATGCTTTCAAAACATGGATGGTTGAGTGAAGAAGAGCTCAACGAAGGGCTCGCAATGGTTCAGCTTTATCCAGGTCCTATAATGTTTAATCTCGCCACATACGGAGCCTATAGGGCCGGTGGGGTAATTGGTGCCTTCTTGGGGGCTGTTGCCTTCGTGGCCCCCACTTTTATCCTTATGATTTTGCTTTCAGCCTTATATTTTTCCGCAGGAAGAATCCCATGGGTCAGCCAGGTGCTTATGGGCCTTAAGGCCATCGTTGTGGGAATCATCCTTTATATCACATTGGAACTTGGGGAAAAGAATATAAAAAATGCTCGGGAGGCTTTAATCCTTCTCCTTTCATTTATAGCGCTTATATTCAGGGCGAACGCAGTAATTATCGTTGTTCTGGCATTTATAGCAGGGGCTATTTTCCTTAAGCCAGCAAAAGAGGGAAAAAAACCGAAAAATTATACATTTAAGAAAAACACCTCCTGGGGCGGAATAATAGTGGCATCTCTCGTTGTTCTAATGGCGGCAGCAATTTCGTCTCTTTTTGGCCATCAGCTAAAAGCCATGGCCCTGTCCTTCTTTAAAATAGGAGCCCTTGCCTTTGGAAATGGGGTTACTATCCTTCCCTTAATCCAGGCCGATGCCGTAGTGCACCATCACTGGTTAACCATGGGGGAATTTGCCGATGGAATAGCCCTGGGCCAGATAACCCCGGGCCCAATATTGATCACAGCAGCATTCATAGGTTATAAACTGGGAGGGGTATGGGCCGCCCTCCTTGCAACCTTTGCCATTTTCTCCCCTTCCTTCGTTTTTACCCTCTTCGTTAGCGAGATTTATTCCAGAATAAAACACCTTGCTTATCTTAGAGGAGCTTTAAGAGGGATTCTGGCAGCTTTCGTTGGACTTCTTGCGGTTATGCTTTTGGAACTGGGAAAAATAGGGGCAACGAGGCCTTCTTCTATAGCCCTGGCCGCAGCCTCTTTTATAGCTGTAAAGTATTTTAGATGGGATGTCATTTGGGTATTCTTAGTAGGATTGACTTTATGGGCAGTGGCTATTTTCCTCGGCCTGGCTCCTTAATAATTTCATAAAATTCCTCACTTATTGGCAAAAATCAAATTTTCCGTCATACGGATTGTAGTTTTCCCGTGGTCTTACCAGAGGTTCCTTCTGTATAACTTATCCACAGTCTCCTTCCTCACCACATTTACCAGAAATAGAAGGGCCACAAGGTTGGGAAGGGCCATAAGGGCATTGGCAGAGTCTCCAGTATACCAGATTATGTTCAGGTAAGGTCCCTGAACGATGGCCCCTATGAAGGTAAGGCTTATAAATACCAGCCTGTAGGGAACAACCACCCGGCTCCCGGCTATGTATTCAAAGGACTTCTCCCCGTAATAACACCAGGCAATCAGGGTGGAATATCCGAAAAGAAAAGACGCCAGGGCTATTATGGCACCGCCGAAGGGATGGGGAATGGCCGATTCAAAGGCCGCTATGGTAAGGGCAGTGGAGGTAAGACCTTTGGAAGAACCGTAGGCCGCAGTGTAAAGATAGGCCCCCGAGAGTAT
>JALXBI010000083.1 GCA_026991555.1 Candidatus Aminicenantota bacterium | reverse complement strand
GTCCCTAATAGGGGAATTTGGGAGAAATTAAGAAGAAGGGTCTGTCCCTAATTTAAGAAAACATGATCAAAAGGTAAATTCTGTGGGAAGAGTAAATTTGCGGGAAAGGGAAATTATTTTCCCCTTAATTTCCCTTAAATATGCCCTTTTATTCTTCCTGTATTCCATGAGACTTTTGTATTTTCGAGGATAAAACCTTCTGAGTTTTTCTGCAAAATTCCGCATTACATTGCTGTAAAGGCTCATCCTGTCCACCAGAACTCTGTTTATCCCAAACTCTCTAATTGTCCTGAAAATCAATTCCAGTTCCCCCTCCTGGTCCGAAAAACCTGGAATGAGCGGGGAGAAGAAAACGAAGGTTTCCACTTGGGTGGAATTAAATTCGGCAAGAGCCTTCAGCCTGAGTATGGGATCAGGGGCTGCTGGTTCTAAAAATCTCTTAGGTTCAGGGCTGAGGACAGAAATGGAAACCCCAAGATGGAATCGGGAACCGAAGGAGGAAATGAGATGGAAATCGTCAAGGACCAGTGGGGACTTGGTAAGGAGGGAAATTCTGAAATCGGTTTCCCTCAGAACCTCCAGTATTGCCCTGGTAATTCTGTATTTTCGCTCCACGGGCTGATAGGGGTCCGTGCTTACCCCTATAGCAATGGTGCCCTGCCGCTTTCTCATTCTTTCAATTCTTTTACGAAGGATTTCTGCAGCATTTACCTTCACATCCACAAAACTTCCCCACCTTTCCCTGTGGCCGAACCTCTCCCCCATATAACTTGCATAGCAATATATGCATCCGTGCTGACAGCCTATGTAAGGATTTATGGAAAAATCCATCCCGGGAATTTTCGTCCTGTGGAGGATGGTCTTTGCCTTAATTTCCCTTATTTTCATCCTGGAATTATACATGAGAAGGTGTGGGAGTCAATTCGGGAGGGGGGACGTGCCCCCTTCCCGAAGATGAGTTTATCCTATTTGCCCGGGTTTTCTGGCTAAGTAAATTTTCTTAACAAGGTCCCAGAGAATCAGGGCTCCGCCGAGAATCATGAGCCCATCGGGGATAATCCTTATCTTGGCCCACCACATAACCGGCTGAAGGGCTTCCCTGGAGCGGGCGAAGTAATACCCTATATCGTGGGAAACCTTCGCCTGGTGAAAACCGATAACCGCCGTGGGGATGGCAAAAAGGACCACTCCAATGGTAAGGAGCCAGAATCCCCACTTGCTGAGGTTTTCCTTCCAGGAAAGGCCCTTAGCCAGGGAATTCGTCCTGGCAACCAGATACAAGAAAGCAATGGAAATATAGCCGAAGGCTCCCAGCAGGGCCACATGGGCATGGGGCATTATGAGGTAAGTTCCATGAGCGTAGTAATCAATGGTAGGCGTGTTTATAACCATTCCGAAGAATCCAGCACCCAGCCAGTTTAGAAAGGCAGAGCCCGCCAGCCACATGAAGGGTATAGTAAAGGCAAAGCCCTCCTTTGAGGCCACCTTTTCCCTCTGATTTTTCCATGCCTCTATCATCATAAGCACTAAGGGAAGAGGCTCTAAGGCGGAGAAAATTCCTCCAACAGCAATCCAATACTGGTCAAGTCCCTGCCACCAGTAGTGATGTCCAACCCCAAGGACCCCGGTCATCATTATGAGGAATATCTCAAAGAGCATAATTCTCTCTGCGGTCTTTCTTGAAATTAGACCAAGGGCCACCGATAAATACGCAAGAACTCCAGCAGCGAACAGTTCAAAGGTAAGTTCCACCCAGAGGTGAACCACCCACCACCTGTAGTAATCCCCCACGGTAAAATTGGGCATTATCTCCGTGAGGGGAATCATCCCGGCAATGTAAAGGGTGGCTATACCGAAGGCAGACCAGATTATCACCCCGAGCATAACATTGTTCTCTTTGGCTTTCCGAACAAGGCTGAAAACCAGGAGGAACCACAGAACCAGTCCGAGGACCAGGGCAATATCCCAGATTCTGCCCAGATTCAAAAATTCTCTTCCCTCGTTTCCGAGCCAGAACCACACTTCTCTCAAATGACCCGTGGCTCCCAAGTAAATTCCTGCAATTCCTCCCAACCCCACCACAAGGAGGGCAAGCCAGAGCACATCCACCAGCCAGGGATATTTCAGGTCCTCTCCGGCCACAAGGGGGGCTATGAGCAGACCTCCAACAAGCCATCCAATGGCTATCCATAGAATTGCCAGGTTTATGTGGATGGACCTTACGGCGTTGAAAGGAAGAATGCTCTGGGGAATGACGAAATCCTTTGCAGGGTCAGAATAAAGATGGGCGAGGTATCCTCCCAGGATTAACTGGGTGAAAAACAGCAATGCCACCACGGGAACATATTTAAGGAGTTTCCTCTGAGAAGGATAAAGTTCGGTTATACTTATGGGAGGTTCAAGGGGTTCGTCTTTTTTCAAAAGGTATTCGTAGGCAAGAAAAATCACCACTATGGTAAAGGTCCAGAGCAGAAGAAATTCCCAGAGGGAATAAAAATGATTGGTCCAGGAAGAGCGCTGGTCAACCAGGGGTTCCGGGGGCCAATCATTGGACCATGTGCGATTGGTTCCCGGTCTGGTGGTAGTCTGAACCAGTTGTCCCCAATCCACAAAGGCAGCAATTTTTTCGGCTTCCTCCGGGGTTATCACTTTACCGGGGAAAGCCCTTTCCCGATCCCCGTTGACAAGAAAGTTCACCAGGTATTCCCTGTTCTTTTTGAAGGCCTGGGCAGAGGCTTCGGAATAAACCACCTGGTCCTTCCTTAACTGAGTGTCAACTCTGATCTCCTTCTTTACCCTTTCTTTAACGGAGCCCATTTCAAGTTCATTAAGCTCCGAGCGGGACTTCCCGAACAGTTCCTGGGCATAATAATTGTAAAGGAACTCCACCCTTTTGTGGAAGAACTCTGTGGGAAAATCCGGTCCAAGATAAGCCCCCATTCCGAGGAAGGTGCCGTAGTCCATCAGGTCAAATTCCTGGAAATACGCCTTTCCCTGAACTATGTCGTCGTGGGTATAAAGAACCTCACCTGAGGCTGACTTTACCACTTCAGGGATGGGGGGAACTTCCTTGGCAAGATTGGCGGTAAAAATGATGAGAGCGGTTACCGCCAGTATGGCCACAACCCAGAAGCCAACATACAATCCCTTTCGGCTCATGAACCGATCAAGGATGGACTGTTTCATTTATACCTCCTTTAGTCTAAAAGTCTTTTCTCGCCTTCCAATTCCCTTATGTGGGTAACATCCTGGGTAACCTCCAGGCAACCCACATAATTTCCTTCCTGGTCCCTCACAGGAAAGTATCTAATGTGGACGAACCTACCCTGAAACTCTATCCAGAACTCCGCCACATCCCTTTTCCCGGACTTAAATTCCTCCAGTATACGGTTTACCACATGGACGGATTTCTGTGGATGGCAGAGTTGAACCTTTCTTCCAATCACCGCCTCTGTGCGGAGGAAAATTCTTTCGGCAGGCTGGTTGAAGTATTTTACGGTATCTTCCCTGTCTATAAAGGTTATGTCCACGGGAAGGGTATTCAATATTCCCATGAGCTCTTTAAGGGTGAGTTCTCCGGTGGGAAGTTCAATTACATCCTTCTCCAGATCAACTTCCTCAGGATGCGACGCATGATGGTGCTCTTCTGGATGGACACAACAGTAACCAATCTCATCAAATCCCTTTCTTATCTTCCCCCATTCTTCCCTGGTTATCAATTTCAGGGCCGTGGGGAATAGGATTTTGTTTTCCTTAAAGAAATGGCTGGCCAGGGTGTCGAGAAGCCTTGAGGCTAAAAGCCTGAACCTGCCGTGTAACTGAGGGGAAGAGGGGAAGTCTTCCTGTTCCGCTAACTGGTAAATCTCCTTTTTAAGAGCCCTTATCTGGTCGTGCTCCATCCACATTATCTTGGGAGGCTGAACCACCCCGTGTTTTTCAAGATAGGGAAAAAGCACATTCTCTTCCCTCAGGTAATGGGATTCCGATTCCTTCATCTGCCCCAGGAGTTCCCTCACTTTCCCGTGGGAACTGGGAAGGTTTTCGGCTACCTCCAGCAGGTTCTGGACCATCTTTATGAAAACCCTGTGTTCCTCCATGAGAACCGCTATGGGATGATGCTTGGGCAGGTCCGTTTCCTCCTTAAGGGAATCCCTGAAAACCTGAAGATGGACCTCGCATAATTTCTGAATTTCCCAGGGCGGAATCCCCTCGTTTACCAGTTCCTGCTCCACCATGGCTACTTCTTCCGCGCTAACCCCTTTTACTATTTCCTTGAACTGGGCCTTTATCTTCTCAGGGTCTTCTCCCCGGTGAAGCCTCCTTATAATCTCCTTTAATTTTTCCCTTCTTTCCCCGAGAAGTTCACTCAATTAAACCTCCAGAGGTAATCGTAATTATTTTAATAATAATTGTCAAGCATTTCTTACCGTGCTGTATATAACTCATTTAATCATTCCTATTAATACTTTCTCATTTTAGCACAATAGAAACCGCTTGACTTTACCGGTAGAACTGTGTAACATGCAAAGTGAGGAGGAAATTGATGGGTCTCTGGCCACATATTTTTTGGGAACAGACGAAAGCCAATATAAAGGAGGTTTCATGAAAGAGATATTAAAAAATTTTACATTGGCGTTGGCCGTCTTCGCTGTTTTTTCAGGTCTCGTTTTCTCCCAGACCAATGTTCAGGTCAAGAAATACGCTGTGGTTATCAAAGACGCTAACATCAGAAGTATGCCCTCTGTCCAGGGAGAAATTATCTAC
>JALXBI010000082.1 GCA_026991555.1 Candidatus Aminicenantota bacterium | reverse complement strand
GCACGGAGGGTTTTTCCCGGGGTGGGTTAACGAATTTATAAAGGGAAGAGGGAAGTGGTTTACCCACAGACCATCCGGGAATTCTAAGGTAAAGGGAAAAATCAACTGGAGATTCGGGGAAAAACTTTATGTCTATTTTTCCGTCCCAGGGATAAAGGGTCCTTTCCTCAATTTTAAGTTTTTTGCCTGAAATTTCCAGTTCAGCAGTGTTCTCCCCATAAAGGGTTATGTAAAGGGAATCCTTTCCTAAGGCGTAAAAATACTTACCCAGGGTGGGAAGGAAGCGGGCAAGGTTGGTGGGACAGCACGCGCAGGAATACCAGGGCTTCCTTTCCAGTTTTCCGTCGGATTCCAGGGGGTTCACATAGAAAAAGCGGTCCCCTGAAAGGGAAATGCCGGCAAAAAGGGCATTGTAAAGGGTCCTTTCAAGAACATCCAGGTATTTCCCGTCCCCTGTAAGGAGAAAAAGCCTGTGGTTGAAGAAAACATTGGCTATGGAAGCGCAGGTTTCGCAATATGCCTCTTTGTTTGGAAGCTCATAGGGTTTCCCGAAGGCCTCCCCTTCTGCTAAGGAGCCCACTCCTCCTGTAATGTAAATTTTCCTCCCCACTATGTCCTTCCAGACCGAAAAGGCGGTATCAATATAGGGCCTGTAATCAATAAGGGTCCCTACATCTAAAAGGACAGAATACATGTAAAGGGCCCTTACTGCATGTCCCACTGCTTCCCTCTGTTCCTCCACCGGGAGATGAGCCTGCATGTATTTCGGATCGTTATAGACTCTAAAATCGGACTCCGAGGCAAACATTGCCCTGAAAGGACACCTTCCCCGGTTGTGAAGGAAGTAATTGGCCAGTTTCAGGTATTTCTCCTTGCCAGTAATAGCGTAAAGTTTAACGAGCCCTATCTCTATTTCCTGATGGCCCGGATAGGCGCATTTTTTCCCCTGGTAAAAAACCCTATATATAAGGTCCGCATTCTTCAGGGCTATTTTCAGGAAATTATCCTTTCCCGTAGCAAGGTAATAGGCAACGGCAGACTCATACATGTGCCCCACATTATAAAGTTCGTGGCTGGTGAAGAGGTTGCTCCAGCGGGCGGGACCGGCCCCGGGAGGGGGTTTACGGGGATTTACCTGCCTGGCGGTGTAAAGATAACCGTCGGGAGCTTGAGCCTTTCCTATTATGGAAATCAGCCTATCCATGTAGGCTTCAAGTTTTGGGTCCCTCTTTATCATTAAGGAATAGGCAGCTCCCTCCATAATCTTGAACACATCAGAATCGTTGTATCTTCTTCCCTGGAAGTCCCCCTTCTTAAGCCCTGCGGCCTTTTCAAAATTGGCAATTCTTCCGGTCCTCTCTGCCATTTTAAAGTCGTGGGGAATGGTAACATTGATTGCTATATTGACCCGGTTCCCGGGAAGGGACTTAGGGGAAAATTTAACCCTGTAAAACTTTACCGGTTTTAAGGGATAGCTCCCTGCAAGGAGCAGGGAAATAAGGAGGAAAAAGCTCATGGTTTTTTCCTTCAATTTCTCCCCCTGAAAAAAAATTATTTATTCACACTGGCGGCCGGGGTATTTGTCTAAGGCATCCAGAAGCATTTCCATGGCCCTTTCCAGTTTCTCTCTCTCCAGAACATAGGCAATCCTCACTTCGTCCTTACCCTTCCCCTCTGTGGCGTAAAATCCACCGGCCGGGGCCACCATAAGGGTCTCACCCTTGTTTCTGTAATCGGTAAGGAGCCACTTGGAAAAGGCCTCGGAATCATCCACCGGAAGTTTCACCACGGTGTAAAAGGCCCCTTCAGGTTTTTCAAGGACTATCCCCTCCCTGTCCTTAAGGGCGTTCCACACCACATCCCTTCTTCGCTGATATTCCTCCCTGACCCCGTCAAAATATTCCATGGGAAGGTTATAGGCGGCTACTGCCAGGTGCTGCTCCACCGTGGGAGGACAAAGCCTTGCCTGGGCAAATTTTATGGCCTGGGTAACTATCTCCCTGTTTTTGGAAATTATGTTCCCTATCCTTGCCCCGCAAAGGGAGAACCTCTTGGAGACGGAATCCACCACTATTATGTGGTCCCATGCGTCCTTGAACTTAAGGGCTCCGGTGTGCCGTCTTCCATCAAAGGTAAACTCCCTGTAAACCTCGTCGGTTATAAGGAAAATGCCCTTTTCCTTTACAAAATCCACCACCCTCCTCATCTCATCTTCCCTCAGCACCGTGCCCGTGGGATTGTTGGGGGTGCAGAGGAGAACCGCCCTGGTCCTTTGAGAAAAGGCCTTTTCAAATTCCTCGATGGGGGGTAGGTGAAAGCCATCCTCTGCCTTAGTGGTTACGGGAACGAGTTTTATTCCAAGAATCTGAGCTATTCCGTTGTAATTGGTATAAAAGGGCTCAGGCACTATTATTTCGTCCCCATCGTCTGCTACTATGGAAAAGGTAAAGAGAAGGGCCTCGCTTCCACCGTTGGAGATCACAACTTCGTCAGGTTCCACCTCATATCCGTAATTTCCCATATACCTTGCGATGGCCTCCCGAAGTTCCTTTATCCCCTGGGACGGACCATAGCTTATGATTTCCGCCTTAAACTCCTTCAGTGCTAAAAGCACCTGGGGAGGGGTTTTAATGTCAGGCTGGCCTATGTTCAGATGGTATACCCTTACCCCCTCCTCCTTGGCCCTGTTGGCGTAGGGAATAAGTTTCCTTATGGGGGACCATTGAAGCCTCTGGGCCCTGTTGGAAATACGCATTTTTCACCTCCAGGGCAGGAAGTATAGCACAAAAAGGACTTACCAGTGAAAATTGTAATGGGGAAGGCTGAGGCCCACCATAATTGCTATTAGAACAGCGATAACGGTAAGAGCAATACTCACCAGGATGACAATCCCCAGGATAGTAAAATAAGTGTTGAGTTTTCCCATAAATTCAACCAGGGCCTTTTCGTCCTTCTCGGCTATGTAACGGTCCGCCCTTTCCCCGGCCTGATAAAGAACCACCCCCATCCAGATGGGTAACCAGGCCAAAAGTATTCCTACGATGGTAAGGGCATAAAGGGCTCCCCCCACTATGCTGGTAATCCCTATGAATTTGATCCAGCCTTTCATAGACCTCAACTTTTCTGCTAAAGCGTCCATCAATTCCTCCTGATTTTTATTTCAAAATTTATTTTAGGCCCGCAAGTTCTAAGAATTTTTCCCTGGATTTCTCCAGCACCTCCTCATGCATGCTTTTGCCGTGGGAGTCCATGGTGACCACTAAGGGAAGGTCCTCCACCTCTATGACCCAGAAGGCTTCAGGGGTTCCAAATTCCTCAAGCATGAAAACATCCACAACCCTTTTTACGGAATTGGCAATGAGGGTTCCAGCTCCTCCCACTGCGTGAAAATAAACTGCTCCGCATTTCTTAAGTCCCTCGAGGGTTTTCTTTCCCATTCCTCCCTTTCCTATTACCCCCCGGACCCTGTATTCACATATAACATCGGCCTGGTAGGGTTCTTCCCTTATGGAGGTTGTGGGACCGGCAGATACGAAGGTCCAGGAGCCATCGGGCTCCCTCCTGACCACGGGACCGCAATGGTAAATCACCGAACCCTCAAGATAAGGTCTTATGAAATCCGGCTTCTTTTCCACCATCAATTTATGGGCCTGGTCCCTGGCCGTCACTATTATTCCCGAAAGAAGGACTTCGTCCCCTACCTTTAATTTCCTTATTTCCTCCTCGGAAATTGGGGTCTTAAGTTTAATCGTCATAGCTCACCTCCCCGTTCCTTATGTAAAGGGTTTTCCGCCTGAAGGCCCAGCAGTTATAGGTTATGGCCACGAAAAATGTGGCAGGATGCCGGTGCTGATAATCAACGAAAACATCCAGCACGGTGGTTTTTCCTCCGAAACCCATGGGTCCTATTCCCAGCTGATTGAGCTCGTTGTAAAGCCTCCGTTCAAATTCGGCAATCTCAGGTTCAGGATGCCTTTCGCCTATTTTCCTGAAGAGCATCTCCTTGGAGAGCATGTAGGAGGTTACCCTGTCTCCCCCTATGGCAACAGCAATGGTTCCAGGGGCACAACCCTTTCCCTGGGCTTTAAAAACTGCATCCAGAACCACCTTCCTTACCCCCTCTAAGTCCCTTCCAGCCTTGAGCTCCGGAGCCGGCAACTTGTATTGGGCCCCCACATTCTCGCTTCCTCCCCCTTTAAGAAGAAGGCGAATCCTCACCTCGTCCTTATCCCACTGGTGAAAGTGAATGAAGGGGTGATTGATGCCCACATTGTTTCCGGAGTTTTTGCCGGTAATGGGATTAACAGCATTGGGTCTGAGGTATTGTTTTTTCGTGGCCTCCTCTGCCGCCGCATTGATGGCCTTTCTGTAAACTTCTTCCTTCTCTCCCACGGGAAAATCCACATAGAAAATTATGGAACCGGTGTCCTGGCATATGGGGGTTGATTTTTCCCTGGCAAGCCTTACATTTTCCAGGATGGTTCTGAAAACCGCCTTGGCAGGGGTGCCATCTTCCTCCCTTTCGTAGGCCTCCCTGAGGGCCTTTTCCACATCGGGAGGAAGATCAGTGGCAGCCCTGCGGAGAAGTTCAACCAGAGCGTCTTTTAATTCCATGACTCCTCTCCTTTTATTAAAGTCCAGATTAATTATATAACCTGGCCGGGGTATAATAAAAGTTATGAAAAGGATATTTATCCTCTGGCTTTTATCAGCCTTTTTATTTGCAGGGAAATTCCCTGCCCAGAACATTGCGTTGATTGATGGGGATACCCTTTACGCATGGGTAAAG
>JALXBI010000081.1 GCA_026991555.1 Candidatus Aminicenantota bacterium | reverse complement strand
ACAGGGTTTGGTTTATGGAGCAGAGGAGTTTGTGGGTGCGGTTTTGGCGAAGTTTCCCCACAGGCGGCGGGTTAAGTGGCGAGGGGAAGGGATTGTGTTAGCGTAGGGGGAAGGGGAAGGTTTTTCCTGCGAAGGGATAGGTCTGTGGTTTTTAAGGATTTTTAGAAAAAGAAGGGGGATTTCTGTCTGTTTTTGGGGGGTGGATTTTTGGGTAGGGGGAGTTTTGGGTGGAAATTTTCTGAAGTGGCAAGGATTCGGGAGGGAGTTTTCGGGAAAGAATGAAAAAGGGTCTGTCCCTAAAAGTTTGAGAAAATTTCCGAAATTTATTCAGCTATCCTTTGAAAAATGCCTGTACAAAAAATAGGCGGAAGCGAAGGCTATTATGAAAATGAGGGCCGGAAAAAGGGCTCCGAAGATGGGGGAGCCTATTTTGGGAATTTGCAAAGATCTGAGGTTTTCAAACATCACTTCTTCCCCTGTTTTCTCTTCTTGTAATATATGTAGGCGAAGATGAGCCCTGTAAAGGATGCCAGGTAAGCTATGCTCATCCCTATTACCATGGCAAGACCCTTGTTCATGAAAACCTCCCGGAGAATTTTACAACTTCAGAAATACAATTTCCAGGAAAGGAAGTTCATTTGAGGAAGGGGCCAAGGAGAGGAAGAGGTATAAAATACCCCGATTTTAATATCCAGGTTTTCTGTGGCGGAGGTTATCAGGGTTCTTCTGGGGTTTCTCCAGAGGTTTTTCCAGGAGAGTTTAAACATATCTCAGGCCCTCCACAGGGGTTATCTTCCTGGCCTTTCTTAAGGGGAAAACCACTGAAAGTAGAACTATAAGGAAGACCATGAGAATTAACTCGCCCACCTCGGCAAAGTCAATGAGGGGAAAAATGACGCTGCCTGCCCCCCAGACTTCAAGGCTTCTGCTGAAAATGGAAAGATTTATTCCTTTCTTGGCAAAATAAAAATAAAAGGCAGCACTTATAATGTTTCCCGCAATGACGGAAACGGCCGCAAGAAGAAGGGCTTCGGTAAGGAGTATTTTTGTTATCTTTCCAGGGCTTACTCCCATGGCCCTTAGCACCCCTATTTCCCTCATTCTTTCATATATGCTCATGAAGAAGACTTCAGCTATTCCAAAGGCAGCCCCGAGCAGTATGATGAACCCGAAAATTAGCATGAGCTGTGAAAAACTCTTCATTTCGTATTTCAAAACAGGAAAAACCTCATCCCAGGTCAGAACCTCGTATTTTTCCCCTAAGAGTTTCTTTATTCTGTTCTTTACCCTTTCCAGATGGTCTGGATTTCGCAATTTTATGTATATCCCGTTGACCTCATCCTTATAACCGGCGATTTCCTTAGCCGCTTCCATGGAGATAAGAACAATATATTTATTGGCTTCCAAGGAAGGGGTATGGAAAATTCCGCTTACCCTGAAGCCATAGGAGGAGAGTTCCCCTGTGGTTGAGCTGGAGGTTATAACCACCCGGTCCCCTATGGAAACCCTCAGGAGCTCTGCAAGTTCCCTGCCTATTAGTATCTGGTCAGGTTTTTCCGGAAATTTTCCCTTTTCCAGATAAAGGGAAAACATGGTATTTTTCCTCAGTTCCCCCAGTTTTCCCCCCATGGCCCTCACCGGCCTGGTCTCCTCGGGTGAGGCTATTATCCCGTTTAAATCCACCCTGGGGAAGGCGGAGAGAATCTCCGGGGAGGATATTTTTTCTATTATCCCCTCCGGATTCTCAATTTTCTTTTTTATGTCCGGGTCGTCCAAGTAGCCCTTTATGTGAATCTGAATATGGCCTGTTCCTGAGTTTATCACATTTTCTATGGCCTGCTGGATGGCTCCCTTATCTATGCTGTAGAAGAAAAAAAGGGAAAAATATCCAATGACTACGGAGGTTATGAGGATAATGCTCCTTGTCCTGTTTCTCCAGATGTTTCTCCAGGCGAATTTTAAAATCATTTCATTTCCTTGAGGTATCTAAGGGAAAAGAGCCGTTGGGGTATGTTCACATCAAATTGAATTTTTTTCACTATTAATTCGGTTTTTTCTCCCGGCTTCTTCAGGGGTAAGAGAACCCAATGAAAGGGAAACCACCTCTTTCCTACCCTTCTTATCTCCCTGAATTCAAGTTGCCTTATCTTTTCCCCTTTCTCGCTGAAGTATACTTCCTTGAGAGGAACCAGTTTCTTTTTGCTGACCACTATCTCTATCTTCCCCCATACCACGGCTGCCTCTGGTTTGGGCCTGAGGGCCAGGTAAAAATTGGAGGAATCTTCCCTAAGCAGTTCCGCATTGTAATCCCTGCTCAGGGAGTATTCCCTTACAAGGTCGTCATTGGTAAAATGCGAGCCCATCCAGTTTGCTCCCATCATGGAGGAGGGAATCTTTATAACCCTTTCTATGTATGGGATGTAATTCCAGACATTCTTTCCCCTTTTCAGGGTGGCGATTCCCCTTTCCTTGGGAGGATAGGTTATTAGAATAAGGGTAAGGTCCTTGCCCTTTTCCCAGAACTTCATGTGGAGCTCCCTGGACCAGTCCTTTTTAACCACCTTCATTACCATCTCCCCTTTGCTGGACTTTCCCCTTAAATTGTCTTCCACCCTTTTGATTATCTGCTCAGGGGTCAGGGAAAAAACAGGGAGAATGAGGAGGAGAGTAACAAAAAATTTCCCGCTCATATCCGAATTATAATCCTTGATAAGGATTAACATAAAGTTATATCTGCTCAAAAATACCTTGATATAATCAAAGTTATGGAAAAGAAACTATGCTTAGTCAGTTCTACAGGCGGACACCTTTTCCAGCTCTACCTTTTGAAGCCATGGTGGGAAAAATATTCCAGGATATGGGTAACTTTTAAAAAGGCCGACGCCCTGTCCATGCTGGAAGGCGAGAAGATATACTGGGCCTATTATCCCACCACCAGGAACCTGTGGAACTTTCTCAGAAATACCATCCTGGCAATAAAGGTCCTATTTAAGGAAAAGCCTGAGGTTATAGTTTCCACCGGGGCCGGGGTTGCGGTTCCCTTTTTCTGGCTGGGGAAACTCTTTGGGGCGAAAACCGTCTATCTGGAGGTTTACGACAGGATTTTTTCCCCAACCCTTACTGGTAAATTGGTCTACCCGGTCACTGACCTTTTCGTGCTGCAATGGGAAGAGCAGAGAAGATTTTATCCTAAGGGGATTTACATAGGAGGGCTGCTTTGATCTTCGTTACCTTAGGAACCGACGAGCACCCTTTTGCGCGATTGGTTCAGGAGCTGGACCGTTTGGTAGGGGAGAGAAAAATAAGGGAGAGGGTGGTGGTGCAGAGGGGATTTACCCCCTATTCAGGAAAAAATCTGGAGACCCACGAGATACTGGCCTTCGGGGAATTGGTTAAATTTATAAAGAAGGCCAGGGTGGTTATAACCCACGGGGGCCCGGGAAGCATTGCCCTTTGCCTTGCCCATGGAAAAATTCCCATAGTGGTCCCCAGGGACCCGAAATTGGGGGAAATAGTGGACGACCACCAATTAAAATTCGTGCGTTTTCTTGAGAAGAAGGGAAGCATAGTGGCGGTTTACCAGGTGGAGGACCTGGAAAGGATCATCAGGGAATACAGGGCCTCTGAAGCCAAATATGATTTTCAGAAGAGAACAAAAGAATTTCTGGAAAAATTCGAAAACCTCCTTGCAGAAAGGGGACTTCTTTAGTCAAGAAATCCCTTTTTCCTCATCCAATCGTCGTTGTAAATCTTGGACAGGTATTTGAAGCCCGTATCAGGGATTATAGTAACCACCACATCCTCTTCCCTGAGGCCCTTGGCCACCTGGAGGGCAGCGTAAACATTGGCTCCAGCAGAACCCCCGGCAAAAATTCCCTCTTCCTTGGCAAGCCTTCTCGTAAGGAGAAAGGCCTCCCTGTCGTTTACCCTTATCATCCTGTCAATGATGGAAAAATCAATTATAGGGAGGATTCTCTCGTCGCCAAGGCCCTCTATTTCGTAATCCTTGGCCTCCACTATTTTTCCGCTCTGGTAATAATCATAAAAGACCGAACCCTCAGGGTCCACGCAGATACATTCTATTTTAGGGTTCATTTCCTTCAGATACTTGCATACTCCCATGAGGGTTCCGCCGGTCCCCATTCCAGCCACAAAATGGGTTATTTTTCCCTGGGTCTGGTTCCATATCTCCGGTCCGGTAATGTAATAATGGGCTTCCACATTCCCGTAATTTTCGTGCTGGTCCACATAAAAGGCCCCATCTATGCTTTCGGCAATTTCCCTTGCCTTCCTGTCCCGGTCCGCAAGGCTTCCTTTGACCAGAACCACCTCGGCGCCGAAGGCCTTTAAATGGTCCAGTTTCTCCTGGGATATTTTGTCTATTACCGTAATTATTACCCGATAGCCCATTACCGCCCCGTACATGGCAATGGCAACCCCGGTGTTTCCAGAGGTGGCCTCCACAATGGTGCCCCCGGGTTTTAGTTTACCCTCCCGCCTTGCTTTTTCCAGAATGTATAGGGCCATCCTGTCCTTTATGCTTCCACCGGGATTCAGACTCTCCATCTTCGCCAGAACCAAGGGTTTTAACCCCTGGGTAAGCTTATTGAGCTTTACCAGCGGGGTCTGCCCTATGGTAAAGAGAATGTTCTCGTAGTAAAGCATTAGAAAAATTATATTAAAATTCCTTCCCAAAGAAAAGTTTGAAAAAGAAAAAAGGGACAGACCCTTTTATGGTATAATTTCCCCATGGCACGCATCGCCCGCACATACATCAAATTCCCCTCCGC
>JALXBI010000080.1 GCA_026991555.1 Candidatus Aminicenantota bacterium | reverse complement strand
AAGATGTGGTAGTGGGCGGAGGGGAATTTGATGTATGTGCGGGCGACTCTGGCCATGGGGAAATTATACCAGAAAGGGGTCTGTCCCTAAAATAAAAGAAGATGTGCTCAGGGACAAAATCTCACCTCCCCGTCCAGCAGTTTTATAGCCAGGAGTCTTCCTCCCACGAACCTGAAGCCCAAGGCAGGGGAAATCAGGGCCTGCTCCCTTATCCTTACTCTTACCCTTCCTCCAATGAGGAGCTTTCCCCTTCCCTCTGCCCTTATGGGAGACCTTGTTATAAAAACTAAGGGGTCTCTTTTTCCACCCTTAACACAGCCTTCTGAAACCTCCTTCCAGTTATAAACCTTAACTTTGCCCATTTTTCCGGCAAAAACCCTTCCCTTGGCCAGGGGAATCTGGGGAAGGGCTAAGAAGGGAAGAAGGGCAAGGACAAAGGCCAGGCTCAGGACGATGCTTCTCTCCCTGCCCTCCCTTTTCATCAGGTAAATTAGAAGGGCTAAGGCCAAGAAAACTCCGGGAACCCAGAAATAATTGGGAAGCCAGTTCCCTGGCATGGCCTTAGGGTTTTTGGTGAAGGATGGAAGATAGCGGGGAAGGTAAAGGAGGGGGGTGGAAATTTTATGGAATAGAAGGCCTACCCTGTTGGCCACATCGTGGGTGGTGGGACCGTAATAGGAAAGGGGCATGGAGGCAAGGAGAAACCCCAATCCTATGGAAAGGCCGGAAAGGGCCCTGAAAAGCCACCGCAGATTTTTGTTCTTTACGCCTTCCAAGAAAAGGGCAAATCCCACGGCAAAGGCCCATAGTCCTGAAGCTAAGGGCCTTGCCGGAGGGCAATATCCGCCCCGGTGGGTTTGCCATCCGTAATTGAAGACAAAGGGAAGGAAAAGGGCCAGGGAAACCAGGGAAATTTTCCTTTTCCAGAACCTTAAAAGGGCAGCCATAGAAAAAAGGTAAACAGGAGCATAGGGAAGAAGCCCGTCCCTCTGGTCAAAAAGATAATCCAGGAAGGTTGAAAACCTGTAGTGCCAGGGAATTCTGTAAAGGATGTCCTTCATAACTTCGGCCCTCTTCTCCGGAGGCAGGGGGCCATAGTAAACGGAAAGAAGGGAGAAACTCCCGTAGGCATGCTTCAGGAAAAGGAAAAAGGAAGCAGAAGGCAAAAGGGCCGGAAGGAGGAAATAAACTCCCTTCTTTTTAAGGGTAAATAAGGAAATGATAAAGAGCATGAAAAGGTAAATCACATATTTCGCCCCGAACCAGGGAAGGAAACCTGCCAGAAAACCCGAAAATATGAGAAGCCCTGGCCTTCCTTTATAAAAAGAATAAAGGGAAAGAATAACCATCCCTGCCACGGGAACTTCGGGAAAGAGGTGGAAGAAGAAGGGAAAGGCAGGGACAGTGAAGGCAATTAAGGAGGTGGAGTAAAGGGAGATTCTTTCCCCGAACTCCTCCCTCAAAAAAAGGAAAAGAAGGTAAAGCACCGCTAAGCCATACAGGGAAAAACCCATCCTTATGATGAACTTCTTTGCCGAAGGGGAAAGGGGCCTTGCAATTAAGTAAAAGGGAACAAGGAGGGCGGAGGTTCCTGGAAGGTGGATGGAATACCAGGTGTTTTTCCCCGTAGGCCTTGCATGGGGGAATATTCTAACCCATTTTTCCCGGTAAAATTCCCTCCAAGCCTCCCGGAGATACTGATTTTTAACATTTATGTCGTGGTCGTAAACAAGGGACTGGGTTATTACAAGGTAATGGGGCTCGTCCCCGCTGAAACCCAGATTCCTCATGGAATATACGGAATAAAGGCTAAAGAGGAAGGAAAGGAGGAGGACATGGCCAATTTTAAAATTGAGCCTCCCCTTCCACCTCCAGAGCCATGCCCAGATCCAGAGGAAAAAAAGAAGTCTAAAAAGATAGTTCAGGGGGGAATAGGGAAAAAGGACCTGGGAAAGGAGAACGGGAATTGCTGTGGCGATGAAAACTACCCCATGAGCACCTCTATTTCCTTGAGCCTCTTTATTTTATCCCTGTAATGGGCTGCAAGCTCAAAATCCATCCTTTCTGCAGCCTCCATCATTTTCCTCCGCAGCTCCTCTATCATCGCCTTTCTGTCCTCGGCAGTTATGTATTCTTCGGCATTTTCCGCCACCCTCTCAACTTCAAAATAATCTGAGGCGCTCATTTCGTAGGCAATGTCCTTTCTTACGGTTTGAGGGGTTATACCGTGGGCCCTGTTGTATTCCTCCTGAATTTTCCTCCTCCTTCTTGTCTCCTCAATTGCCTGCTTCATGGCCGAGGTAATCCTGTCCGCATACATTATGACCTTCCCCCTTACATTCCTGGCTGCCCTGCCAAAGGTCTGAATCAAAGCGGTGGTGGAGCGGAGAAAGCCCTCCCTGTCCGCATCAAAGATGACCACTAAGGAAACCTCTGGAAGGTCAAGACCCTCCCTCAGAAGGTTTATTCCCACAAGGACATCAAATTCCCCCTGCCTCAGGGCCTTTATTATTTTCGTCCTCTCCAGGGTATCTATGTCCGAATGGAGATACCTGGCCTTTATGCCTAAGGAAAGGAGGAAGGAAGTAAGCTCCTCTGCCAGCCTTTTGGTAAGGGTGGTAACCAGAACCCTGTCCCCCATCTCCACCCTTTTTTTAACCTCACCCACGAAGTCCTCTATCTGTCCCCGGGTGGGCCTTACCTCCACCTCGGGGTCAAGGAGACCCGTGGGCCTGACCAGCTGTTCCACCACGGCATCCCCGGCCTTTTCCAGTTCATAGGGGCCTGGAGTAGCGGAAACATAAAGGACCTGCCCTACCCTCTCTTCCCATTCCTCAAATTTTAAGGGTCTGTTGTCTAAGGCAGAGGGAAGGCGAAAACCGTATTCCACCAGCTTTAACTTCCTGGACCTGTCCCCCTCATACATAGCCCTGAGCTGGGGTATGGTCATGTGGCTCTCGTCTATGATTATCAGGGCCTCCTCGGGTATGTAGTCCATTAAAGTAAAGGGGGGCTGTCCAGGGAGCCTTCCGCTAAGGTGACGGGAATAATTCTCAATGCCAGGGCAGTGACCTGTTTCCCTGAGCAGCAGTAGGTCATAGCGGGTTCTCCTCTCTAATCTTTCTGCCTCCAGGGTTTTCCCCATGGCAAGGAGCTCCTTTATTCTCTCCTCAAGTTCCCTCTCTATGGATTGAATAGCCCTCTCAAGCCTCTCCTTGGGGGTTACGAAATAACTGGCAGGATAAACGGTTATGTATCTTCTCTGGCTGAGAACCCTTCCGCTCAGGGGGTCTATTTCAAAGATTCCGTCAACCTCTCTTCCGAAAAATTCCACCCTGTATCCCACCTCCTCGTAGGGGGGAAATATTTCCAGCTGATCACCCCTTACCCGGAACTTTCCGGGATACGGTTGTTCTGAGCGGGAATACTGGATCTCCACAAGTTTATTCACTATGTCCCTTATGTTGAGAAACTCCCCCTGATGAATCCTGAGAACCAATCCGAAGTAAACATCCGGGTCCCCCATTCCATAAATGCACGAGACAGAGGCCACCACTATAACATCCCTCCTCTCGTGGAGGGAGCGGGTGGCCCTGAGGCGGAATTTATCCAGTTCCTCGTTTATGGTAGCTTCCTTGGCTATGTAGGTGTCGGTCTGGGGAATATAAGCCTCGGGCTGATAATAATCGTAATAACTGACGAAGTATTCCACGGCGTTTTCTGGGAAAAACCTGCGAAATTCCTGATAGAGCTGGGCGGCTAAGGTCTTGTTGTGGGAAATCACAAGCACAGGCCTCTGGAGCCTTTCTATGACATTGGCCATGGTAAAGGTCTTTCCGGAGCCGGTAACCCCCAGCAGGACCACATGCCTGCGGCCCTGCCGAAAGTATTCTACAATCTTCTCTATGGCCTTAGGCTGGTCCCCCGTTGGTTTATATGGGGCTCTTAACCTGAATCTATTCCAGCTTGATGGGCTCAAAGAGTAAGAGGAGATTCGCCCTGCCATATCCCATGTAATAGTCAAATCCAGGAAGGCTTTCTGAGTTTACATCGTCGGTGGTGTATATAAGGGCCTTTCGCACCTGGTCAGGGGTGAGGTTGGGCTTGAGGGAAAGAAGAAGACCCACGGCACCGCTTATAATAGGAGCTGCAAAGGAGGTTCCACTTCCGATGGCGTATCCCCCAGGAAAAGTGGATATTATGTCTACCCCTGGAGCCACAAGGTCTAAGTGGGGACCGTAATTGGAAAAACCCGCCTTCCTGTCTTCGTAATCGCTGGCCCCCACGGAGATGCACTTGGGAGAATATGCAGCAGGATAGAGAAGAGCTCCCCCATTGTTTCCTGCAGCGGCCACGATTACCACCCCATTTTGCTCCGCTTTATCCAGGGCTTCCTCCAGCACTAAGGAGGGGCTGTCTCCCCCGGCGGAAATGTTAATAACCTTCGCTCCCCTTTCAATGGCATATTCAATACCGTCAGCAAGCTCGGAATAGGTCCCCAGGCCTGTGGCATCAAAACTCTTTATGGCCATAATTTTGCAATTCCAGCAAACCCCGGCAATTCCCTCTCCGTTGTTGGACTTGGCAGCGATAATTCCCGCCACCATGGTCCCGTGGCCGTTGTCGTCCTTAGGGTCTTCATCGCTGTTTATAAAATCGTATCCCTTTATAACCTTCCCCTTCAGGTCCGGATGGTTATAGGCAACACCTGTATCTACCACGGCCACAATTATGTCTTCGGAACCCGTGGTGTATTTCCAGGCGTAGGTAGCTTTAACATCCGCCCCCCTTTTGTAGCCATTTTTTGAACCAGTATTTCTCAAATACCACTGTTCCCCGAAATACTCGTCATTGGGAAGCACCTCATCTTCCTCCTCTGAGATCCATGCGGGATGGTCAGGCTCTGCCCAGAGAACCCTTGGATCTGTGGCGAGGTATTCCAACAATTGGCTGCCCTTGGGAACCTTTACTGCTATCCATCCCTTCAGGAGGAGTTTCCTGTAGTTTTCAATGGCATAATCCTTTATCAGGGCTTTTAAATCCGCTTCTGGATGAAGTTTTATCAATACCCTGGAATAATCCCCGGGTATTTTCCCGTTGAAATGCGGTTCACTCCTTCTCGGGGTAAGCCCCAGAAGAAAGAGGCCCATTAAGAAAATTAATGCTATTTTCTTCCTCATGTTTTCCTCCTTAGAATGTAAATCCCACTTCCCCGTGGAAGCTCAATCCGTTCAAAAAGCCCACGGAAATTCCCCCGCTGAAATGTTCTCCCCCATAGAAATTCGTCCCGATAACTATCTCCACAGGAAGTTTGGGCTTAAGTTTGTCCTCGGACTTGCCTTCAAGGTCCTGGAATTTCTCATCAAAACTCACGCTCCCGCTAAAGTATTCAAAGTAAAATCCTACATAGGGCTCTAAATTTTCCTGTCCCTCATACATGGCAAGAACTCCCAGGCGAAAATCCCAGAAATGAACTTTCCCGTCCACTGTTCCTGTAAGATATGAGGTCTTTTCCACCTTCCATTGATACGAGGATAGGTTGTAGGATACTTCAGGATTAAGCACTATGGAAACTTCCTCGGAAAAAACATAGGGCTCCCACAGGGCTCCGGCAAATATAGAGTAACTGGTCTTCCCGTAGGAAGTTGAAAGGGAAATGGGAAGAGAGGTGAAGGTGAGTTCGTCTGAGAAGGAGGTTTTACCATACATAACTCCGAAGTAAAACTCGGAGTTTTCGCTCACTAAAACCGAGTTTTTAATACCCACCTGGGTTAGATTCAGGGAGGTTTCCTGGGAGCCTATTTTTGCCTTGAGGCTCCTGTATCCTCCCAGAAGGGAGAATGTGTATTCCAGTCCCTCCCCTGCCATCAGGGAAAAGGCCAGGAAAAACAAAAGAATTGTTTTTTTCATTTTTCCTCCTTGTTGCACCGGGTTTTTCCCTCCCAGATTTTTATCCAATTTCCCCTCCACAGATAAAACTCCGCAGTGATTTCTCCGGGAAGGGTTGTCTTAGTCCTCCAGTTTTTCTCCCCACTTCCTTTCAAACTGAGAAACTCAACTATTTTGGTCTCCTCCCCTTTGATTATAAACATTACCTGCCCTCTGTCAACAAAAGCATAGGAAAAGGAAAGCCGGGGGCTGCCTTCTTTGCAGGAAAATTCCGTTATTTCTATTTTACCCAATTCCTCCTTAGCAGGATTAACCACAGCAGAAATGATGCTCATGGGAAGGCCGTAAAACCTGAACACTCTTCCTTTAAGACTGTAGACCCTCCACTTTGAGGAAAAATCCTTGAGTTTTCCTGCTAAAAAATCAACTATATCTTTTCTACCGACAACAATCTGAACCGAAGGAATCCTGTATTTCCTGAGAACCAGGGAATATTTTTCTCCGTAGGGATAGGAAAATGCCAAGGAGGAAAGCAGAACAGAGCTTCTTTTTACGAGCTGGTCCTCAGGCCAATCCCCTATCTCACAGCTCAGAACCACCTCATCCTTCAGGGCAAACAATCGGGGAGACTGACATCCATACTTTACAAGGACCTGGTTGAACTGTAAAAGTATGGTCAGAATAACTGCTATCACTGGAAAAACCTCCTGTAAATTAGCTCAAAGACCTTTTTCAGTTCCGGAGCTGGTTTAAAGGGGGAGGAGAAAATTACCCTGGCCTGGGAATCAGCCCGGGTAAAAGCATCATCCGGGGAAAAGCCCTTTTGCCTGAGAATAAGATAGGCCCTGAGCCTTACGCCTATGGCATTGAAATCCTTAAGGTCAACCCCATCCCATCCAAGATACCTGTATATTCCCGAAAGGGAAGGCTCTGGGAAGGAGCGGGGAATGCAGAAAAGGCCTTTTCTGCCTTCAGGGGAGTGAAGCATCTGAAGGGCGAGCCTGTAAATGAAATGGGCATCTCTGGGTTCCTCCCCTGGCCTGAAGGGGGGAACCTGCTTCAGCTTATCGTCCTTTAACCAATCCATCCAGGGATAATGTTTTTCAGAAACTACAGCCAAAGCCCTGGCCTCCACATCGGCAAGGGTAAAAACTCCGATAGAATAAAAATCCTTCATATATTCTTTTCCAGGACCTATGAGGCTCTGTTTTTTTACCCACCTTTGGCACTCCTTCTTCTCCATGGGCTTCTTAGCCGGGCCTGGAGGACAGGGCGAAAAATATAGTTTCCAGGAGGCCGGTCCCTTGACCAGGAAAAGGTATTTTCCTTCCCTCAGGTAAATTTCCCTGCCTGAGCAGGAAAGTAGAATTGAGCCCTTGGAGTTCAGGAGCAGGTAATCCTTAGCATTAGTGGAAACGAGAAATTTCCCTGGAAGGTCCAAGGAGAACTTATAGGCCAGGGTCCATGCCTGTTTATCGTATTTCCCCTGGGAAATCAGGTAGGGCTGGGCGCAAAGAAGGGAAAGAATAAGTAGAAGGCTCATTTTTCCTCAAAAAGGCAGTCCCATAACCTGGAATTTCCTTTAAGGTATTTCTCAAACCATCCCATAATAGTCATATACCATCCTATTCTGTGCTTGTAACCCATAATCCAGTGGTTCTCTCCTTTCACTATGACAAGGGAAACTGGCCTTCCCAGGATTTCAAGGGCAGTAAACATCTGATGACTTTCTCCGGGAGGGACATTGGTGTCCACCGACCCGTGAAGAAGAAGCAGGGGGCTTTTTATTTTATCCGCGGAGAAAAGAGGAGAACGCTCCACATATATATCCCTGCGGTTCCAGGGAAAGGAGAAAGCGGCGGAGACGGCATTGTAGGCATAGCCCCAGTAGCCCTGTCCCCAGTAGGAAGGAATCATGCTTATACCCGCATGGGAGACCGCTGCATCAAACATGTCCGTTCTGGTTACCAGATACTGGGTCATAAAGCCACCGAAGGAGGCCCCGATTATGCCCTTCTTCCCCACCCATCCATGGGTTTTTATAAATCTTCTGGCCGCCTCCAGGATAAACTTCCCTGAAATTTTTCCCCAATCGTTCACATGCTGGGCAGAATAGCGCTGTCCGAAACCCGTGGCCCCTGGAGGGGTAAGGGTGTAAACCACGAATCCCTTGGCAGCCCACCATTCCTTGGGATATCTTCCCCCAAAATCCCTGGTTATAGGGGAAGTCCCGCCGTAATAATAAATGATCAGGGGGTATTTTTTATTTGGGTTGAACCCTGGGGGATAATAAACCCTTCCCTTTACCAAAAAGCCCTTTATCTTAAGGTCCCAATCCTCCACCTTTCCCCACTTTACCGTGGAAAAATCCCTCTGAGCTGGGAAAAGGGTAAATACAGCTTTGCCCTTCTTCAACACCACCAAACGGTGGGGAAAATTCACGCCGGTAATCAGGGCTGCCACAGTGCCATCCCTTCCCACTTCTAAGGACCTGGTTACCTCCCCGCCTGTGTTTATCTCCTCTATTTTCCCATCCTTAATACTGTAAAGGCGGACGAAGGTTTTATCCTCTGCAGTAAAGAAAATCCCTTCCTTTCTCCAGTAGGCGTCTAAGACCGAAGGGGAAAAATCCTTAGTGAGGCATCTGGCCTTTCCCCCTTCAAGGGAATAAACAATAAGCTCACCGTTGTAATCGTTGGGAATTTTTCCCTTGGGTAGCCTTGAGCATATCCCACCAAAGGAAGAAGGCCCGGCTAAAAGGAGAAGAGCCTTGCCGTCAGGGGACCAGGTGGCAAAATTCACCCAGGGATCATTAAAGGTCTTTTTTATTTTAAGTGTCTGAAGATCCAGGAAGGGAAATTCCGTTATAAGATACGGGCGACGGCTGCGGTCAAAATAAGTGTGGGAGAGAAGCAGATATTTACCGTCAGGGCTTATCTCCACCGGCTGGGCATCAACAGTTTTGAGTTTTTCGTCGATTTTTGAGGGAAACCACACCCGGTGGATTTCGTATTTTCCTCCCCATCCCTTCTGCCTGTAGGCGGGGTCCTTTATTCTATTGAGCCCCCAATTGTTGTATTCCCTCCTTTTCTTGTAAACAAAGTAAAGGAGGAAATTCCCATCCCCTGACCACAGGTATCCTGAAAGCCCCTTGGCCTCGGCTATTTCTTCAGCCTTGCCTTCCAGTGGATAAAGCCATAAAGCATCCTTCTTGATGAAGGAAAGGGAGTGGGCTGCCGGTCTCCAATTAACATTCCTTATGTCAAAACCCCGGAAAGAGCGGATCAATTTCCCCCCGGGAAGGGAATAAACCTCCCACCACCTTTCCCTTTTCCCGTCCTTCCCCCAGCGGCTAAACTGGACGAGAACTAGCCTCCCGTCGTCAGATGGAATGGCCCTGGTCACCGAGACGGTATCCATGATTTCACGGAGGGAAAGGGGATGGGAGGGATCCAGGGTTGCTTTAAAATCCCCCTTTACTTCAAGCTCAACTTTCTTAGTTTCTTCAAGGTGCAGTTTTATGAGCAGAAAATGCTTTCCCTTCTCAAGGAGAGGCTCTGCCTTTACCTCTTTTCCTTCACCTAATTTTTCCCCGTCCAGAAAAACCTGAACCTTTTCGTTGCTTTTAACAGTTATCCGGTCTTTTCCCCATTCAAAGTGGGGATAAAGGACAAAATAATGGGAGCCTGCATACAGGGAAGCAGGAAGGGTTATCCTCTGCCACCTCAGGGAAAGCCCTGGACTGAGCTTTACCAAATCCCCTGTTTTTACGGAGAATGGCTCAATTTTAAGGGACACCTCCCCGGCAGAAGGAATGGGTCCCAGGTGTATAAACCCGGCCGAGAAAAGGGAAAAACTCAGAATTAAAAAAACTATAATTGCTTTTTTTCTCATTTTTGACCTCCAGGGAAATTTTAATATAATTTAGTTCAGGAGGAAAAGATGAAAGCTAAAGGTGGTTCTACCTTTTTCAATCTGATTCTTCTGCTACTCATAGGCTACGGAATATACGTGGCCTATGTTTATGTAAAGATAGAAATAGATAAAAAACTCCTCGTTTCAGCCATAACGGACACCTTAGCAGGAAGGGGAGATTTGCCCACCTACGAAATAAAGAAGAGGCTGATTAACCTCCTGGACAAAAAAAATGTGGATTTTGACGAGGAATCCGTCTATGTGAACAAGACCAAGGACAATATTCACCTTGAATTTACCTATTATGTGGATCGCAACATGATTTTATGGCATCTTGAAAAGGAAATTTTCTTAAGCCTTGACCTACCAGCAGTGGCGGGTTTATGAAAGAATTTCCCCTCTCCTCTTTCATCTTCCCTCTGGACCGGTCCTTTAAGGAAACCACCGGGGAACTCCTGGACAGGGTAGCTCAGGTGTTTAACGCCCGGGCTTATTCCCTGATACTCGCCCTCAAGGAAACGGAACCTGTCATAGCTCTGCACAGGGGTCTTTCCGACCAATACCTAAATTTTCTCAAAGAGCATATGCAGGAACTTCCCGGGAAGCTTTCCTACGAAGACGGCAGAATAAGGGTATTCAGGGATATTAGAAAGGGAAATCATCCTGTATTTCAAGCCATGAGAAAGGAAGGAATTCGCTCCTATGTTACCCTTCCCATAGGATGGGAAGGAAAAATCTTCGGAGTGGTAACGCTTTATTTTGAAAAAAAACGGAAGTTCAGGGAAAAAACCATAAAAAATCTGGAAATCATAGCATCCGCTGTCTCCTTCTTCCTGAGAAATTATGTTCTGTCTTCTAATTTGCTGGAAAGTCAGGAAACCCTGAAGACCATCTTCAGGAAGTCTCCGGCTGGAATTTTTATAATTCAGGACCATAAATACCGTGTTGTGAATCCAGCCTTTGTAGAAATCACTGGTTATGAAGAGAAGGAAGTCACCGGAATGTATTTCTGGGAACTGGTTCATCCTGATTTCAGGCAAGAGGTAAAAGAAAGGGGATTAAGAAGGGAAAGGGGTGAAAAGGTTCTGCCTGACCTTTACGAATTGAAGGTTATAAAGAAAAATGGAGAAGAAAGGTGGATTTTACTGAGAGCCACCCCGATAAAATACCAGGGCAGGGTTGCCAATCTGGGAATTGCCTTTGATATAACAGAAGAAAAGAAACTCCTGGAGCAACTCCACTATCTTCAGGAAAATTTAAGGACTATTTACGAAAATTCCGTAATGGGAATCTACCTTCTGGATGCGGACTCCCTGGTTTACGAAATGGTTAATCCCATGGGGAAGGAAATTCTCCGGATGGATATTGAAGGGAAAAGCGCCCGGGAAATTTTCCCGCCAAATGAGGTTTTTAGAATACAGGAAATCGTTAACTACATAAAAAAAACAAAAAAAAGCCTGACCACCGTGGAAAAATATCATACTGGAATGGGAGAGAGGCAAATTTTCGTAAGCCGTGCTCCGGTCATAGGTAAGGACGGAAAGGTAAAGAAAATAGTGGGAATTTTTCGGGACATAACCGAAGAGAGCAGAGCCATTAAAGACTGGGAAAGAAGTGCTGACCTCTCCATGATGGAAAAGCTTATAGAAGTGGTTTCCCGGGAACTTAATAACATTCTAAGCATAATACTTGCCACCGCTGAAATTGGCCTGGAATCGGGCATTGACGAAGCAAACTGGAAAAGGGTTAGGGACAAAACGAAGGAGGCCCAGGAATTTATCCTACAATTAATGGAGATAGGAAAAGGGGGAAGCACAGGAAGAACCACCGTGGAATTAAATCAATTCCTCAAATCAATGATGTATCTCCTACGAAAGATTGCCTCCAGCAACATAATCCTGAAATTTAAGCCATACCGTGAACCCCTTTATGTGGTTATAAACCCTTCGGGGTTAAAGTCAGCGGTGACTCATCTGGTGGTGAACGCAAAGGAAGCTATAGAAAAGAACGGGAGCATTGAAATAATTCTGGGAAAGGAAGGGGAGTTTGCTTTTATTGAGGTAAAGGATACAGGAAAGGGAATGACGGAAATGGAAAGAGAAAGGGCCTTTGATCCCTTTTTCTCCACCAAATCCCTGGAAGCAGGCGCAGGACTCGGACTCACCTTCGTAAAGAAATTCTCGGAAAAATGCGGAGGAAAAGTTCAAATAAGCACCAGGGAGGGACTGGGAACCTCCGTTAAAATATACTTGCCTATCTCTACGATTCCCATGAAAAAGGGGAATGTCGAAGAGACCAGCGACTCCCTTCCTGAGGTGCTTCTCGTGGAAGATGACCCGGATGTAAGGAAGGTGGAAAAGGAATTACTCACTGTATTGGGATATAGAGTAACCGAGGTCCCTTCAGGGGAACAGGCCCTTGAAATCATAAAGGAAAAACATCCTCCCCTTCTGATAACTGACCTATCCATGCCAGGTATGGGAGGGGCAGAGCTGGGAAGGGAGGTAAAAAAAATATCACCGAACACAAAGGTCCTCTTAATAAGCGGATTCGTTTCCGAGGAGGAAATAGAAAAATTCAGGCAAATGGGGATAGATGCAGTGCTCCACAAACCCTTTGGACTGGAGGAATTGAGGAAAGCCTTAGATAGCCTGGCTTGAAAATTTTCCTTCCTCCTGTTATCCTATAACCTCTTTTATCCAAGGAGGAAAAAATGGCGGAATTGAAGGAAATAGGAGAGGAAACGGTTAAATTGCTGGTTCCCAAGGATTTGGTGGTGGTGGCAGGCCATCCCAGAAGCGGCACTTCCCTTACCTGCCAGCTTCTGGAAAGCGCTGGGGTCAAATTCCCCTCGGACATTGGCCCTGACCGCTACAATAAAAAGGGATATTACGAACTCAGTTTCGCCAAGGAGCTGGAAAAAAAATTGATAGAGGAAGCCATGACCGAGGAAAACACCAGGGCCCTTAACCGGGTAATACAAACCCTTAACGAAGCAGGAACTCCCAGCGGTCTGAAAATAGTGATAGTCCCCGCCATTTTCTTCTATCGCCACATAACCAAGGGGGATATGAGGGCGGTTTTCGTATTCCGTCATCCCGCAGACAGCAAGGCCAGCATGCTGAGGAGGGGAATTTCCCAGTTCCGCCTCTCCTGGTTTGAAAACAACAACGCTATAATAGCTGCCCACGAGAACATAAAAAGAAGCATAGTGATAAGTTACGAAACCCTTATAGAAGGAAAACCCTGTATTAAGAGGGCTTTTAAGAAGATTGGCTTTGGCGTGGACTTGGGGGTAATAAGGAAAACCTTCAGAACCCAGAAAGGAAGCGGCATGGTGGTAACCGACGACGAAATGAAAGTTTACAAAAAACTCAGGGAGCTGGAGAAAAAATCCTGTAAGTGAAGATATACACCGTAGGTCATAGCAATCACAGCTTAGAATTTTTCCTTTCCCTTTTAAAAGAATTTAAAATTCAACTGCTGGTAGATGTTCGTTCCCACCCTTATAGCCGGTTCGTCCCCCATTTCAATCGGGAAAACCTTAAAGGAACATTGGAGCGTGAAGGAATCGAATACCTCTGGATGGGGGACAAACTTGGCGGTCGTTTCACCCTGGGAAGAAAAAAGGAATTTGTGAGGAAAGACGGGAAAATTGACTGGGAAAGGGTAAGGGAAGCGGATTTTTTCCGGGACGGAATAGAAAAACTACTGGAACTGGCGGCCCTTAAAACCACGGCAATAATGTGCGCAGAGGAAAATCCCTACCGCTGCCACAGGGGTTTCCTAATTACACCTGCCCTTTTACAAAGGGGAGCGGAGGTATACCATATACGAAAAAACCTCAGGGCACACCCCCACTCTCCCCTTTTCAGATAATCAGAACCTCAGGAAAAAGCCTGCGCTTAGATAAAATCCGGAGAAGTTCAACTCTGCCTTTCGCACATTTCTTATGTCAGGATCGGGACCGGGTTTAGTCTCCAAGATTCCAGTAATAAGAGACCACCCCCATGGGGTGTTGGATTCAAATGCATAAAGCTTGCCATCAAATGATTCGATGGGATCCTCATAATGTCCTTCAATATCCGAGAATTTAATAAATTGATACTTCCCTGAAAGGGATATTCCTGCATTGGGAGAAAATTTTATGTTCAGCCTGGCTCCCCCACCAAAACCAAAGGTTGACTTCTTCATATCCTCAGTTGAAGTCCAGGAACCTCCGGAACTTGAGCTGGAGGGATATTCCCTATTGAAGCTTCCGAAATAATACCCTGCGTTGCCGAAAAACTCCAGGCTTATTAGATCAGTAGGAACCACAAAGTGAAGTCCTATGTAGGGGCCATATACTCTGGCCTTCAGATCTTGACTAATCTGCATGTAGTCACCGGTTGGTTCTGTAACTTCTGTAGATCCAGAAACATGGCCATTATTAAAGGAAAAACCTAAACCTACTCCTATGTTTTTGGTGGGGTAAAACCCCATCTCCACTTCACCACCAAGGAGATGCTTAAGACCCTGAAGCCTCCCCTCTTGGCTAAAACCAAATGCAGAAGCTAAATAATCCATCATTCCCTGATAAAATTCACTATTAGCATTAAAGTCCTCGGGGTTTACCAGGGCGTAGGTAAAGTTGAAACTAAGGCCGAACTGGGCCGCCTTCGGCGAAGCCACTGCCCTCTGAACGGGCTTAGGCGAAGGAGAAGAGGGAGGAACTGCCTTTGGAGCGGACCTTATTACCTTTTCTATCTCCACCCTCACCAGCTTAGCCCAAACATAGCCCACGGCCCCATTCATCCCTCTTACCTTGAGCCACGTTCCCATATCCTGGACCAACTCCGCCTTCTCTCCAGCATGAAGGACGAAAACTATTTCCCCCTGAGCAGAAGGCATGGACCTCACATTGGCATCCTGAATGGCAACCACATATTTCTTTACAACCACTTCCTGAGAAAAGACCAGAGTTAATAACCCTAAGCTGAAAACCAACATTAAAATTTTCTTCATTAAACCACCTCCCTTTCTATATGTTTTTCTCTAAGGTCTTAGAACCTCAGGAAAAAGCCTGCGCTTAGATAAAATCCGGAGAAGTTCAGCTCTGCCTTTCGCACATTTCTTATGTCAGGATCTGGAGCAGGTTCTGTCTCTAAAATTCTAGTAACAGGGAGCCACCCCCATGGTGTATTGAGTTCATAATTGTAAAGCGTGCCATCGTATGACCCGTATACATCTCTATAATGTCCCTCAATATCAGAAAATTTGACAAATTGATACTTTCCTGCAATGAATATTCCGGCATTGGGGGATAGTTTTATGTTCAATTTTCCTCCACCCCCAAAACCAAGGCTGGACTTTTTTAAGCCCTCCATGTATGTATCCTCAGCACTTACTGAAGTTGAGCTGTAAGAATACTTCATATCAAAGCTTCCAAAATAATATCCCGCATTTGCAAAAAGCTCCAGGCTTATCATCTGGGCAGGAATTAAAAAGTGGAGCCCTAAGTAAGGCCCATATACGCTGGCTTTGAGGTCCTGACTCACCTGCATATAGTTACCAGCGGGGTCAGAAAGCTTTGTGGCCTCAGAAACATTCCCATTATTGAAGGAAAAGCCCAAACCTATGCCTATGTTTTTGCTGGGATAAAATTCCACTTCCACCTCTCCTCCAAGGAGATGTTTAAGGCCGTTAAGTTCTCCTTCCCTATAAATGGTGTAGTAAGCAGAAGCCTTAGAATAAACATAATCAATGTAGTGCTGATAAAATCTACCCATAGCATTGAAGTCGTCAGGGCTAACCAGGGCGTAGGTAAAGTTGAAACTAAGGCCGAACTGGGCCGCCTTCGGCGAAGCCACTGCCCTCTGAACGGGCTTAGGCTTAGGCTTAGGCGAAGGAGAAGAGGGAGGAACTGCCTTTGGAGCGGACCTTATCACCTTTTCTATCTCCACCCTCACCAGCTTAGCCCAAACATAGCCCACGGCCCCATTCATCCCTCTTACCTTGAGCCACGTTCCCATATCCTGGACCAACTCCGCCTTCTCTCCAGCATGAAGGACGA
>JALXBI010000079.1 GCA_026991555.1 Candidatus Aminicenantota bacterium | reverse complement strand
TCGGCCATGTGGGTGAAGATGTGGTAGTGGGCGGAGGGGAATTTGATGTATGTGCGGGCGACTCTGGCCATGGGGGAATTATACCAGAAAGGGGTCTGTCCCTAAATATTATTCTTGACAAAAATTTCTCATGCTCCTATAAGTATTGTGGAGTTTCAAAAAAGAGGTGCAATATGAGGAGATTTTTCCCGTTATTCATCCTATTTTGGGGATTGTGGGGAATTTTGTTTTCCGCTTCATCTGGAAGGTCCGAAAATCGCAGGCTTACCCCTATAACCTCTAAGGATTATTTCCATGCTCCAAACATGCACCCTGTGATAAAGCTTCTGGACGAAGATGGAAATCCGGTGATAAAAACCGGAAAGCCGGTTAGCACCCGGAAAACCTGCGGACAATGCCATGACTACGATTTCATAACCAGCGCCTACCATTTTCAGCAGGGAGCCAACGAATGGGATGTGAAATGGGGGATAAAGAACAAGGAGGTGGGGTCCATATCCCCGGGGATGTTCGGAAGGCAATACGATTACCCCTATTACCATATGACTCCTCCAGACTGGAAAAAATACGGTTTTCTTTTTGAATACGGAAGGCCCAACTGGGCCCTTCAATGCGGAATCTGCCACTTAGGGGGAGGCCCAACGGAATTCAGTTTTTCAGGGAAAAGATTGGATACTATCCCGGAGGAGCGGGTGAAGGAAATGGACCCAGACTTCTATTACTGGGACAGGAAATCCAATGTTTTCAGAAAATGGAGCTGGAAGAGGTCCGGAGTAAGGGAAGCCAATTGCTTGGTGTGTCATACTCCCAATTACAGCAAGGGAATTCAGGATCAGAGAACCACCGGTCACGGGATGTTCAAAATTCCTCATTTTGCCTCCTCCACCTCAGCGGGCCTTATAACCACAGGGGTGGTAAAAAAGGTGACCGATGACGGAAGGGTAATTTATAATCCCAAGGCCTTTTATTCCGATGGAAGGGTAAAACCCGAATACTTGAGGATAACCGGAAGTTTTGCCAGGAAGGACGCCTGCCTCCAGTGCCACGCAGCACCGGTTATAAATGGACATGTGGATCCCTGGTATAACTATCCGGTGGTAAGAACCGTAAATCGTGGCGTTTTGAGAAAGGGTTTTGTCTGGTCAGGGGAAAACATTTCCGAAACTAAGGACAACATAAAGGACAAGGAAAAATTAAATTTCCCCTGGGATGTCCACGCTAAAGCCGGTCTTGCGTGCCTTGACTGCCATGTTATGGGGAATAGTCCCCAGTCTTCTTCCTTTACGGAATATGTAAAGCGGCCCGATCACAACTTCGGCAAGGGTCATCCCCTGACCTGGAGAGTAAGAACCGACCTGGACTTTACCGTAAAAAGATGCAGCGCCTGCCACGATGCCGAAAAGGAAGGCCATGACTGGCTTCCGGAGAAGGAACTCCACCTGAAAAAGGTCTCCTGTGAAACATGCCACATGCCCAAGAATCATTACTGGATGCTCAATTCCTTTAATTTCGCCTTTCCATATACGGAACCCTTTTCCAAAGGGGTAAAGGTAGAAAGGGCCTGCGGCGATGCTCCCCAGCGGTTTACCATACTCGGAGTAAAGGGGAATCCTATTGCTGATCCCAATGCCGAAATCACAGGTTTCTATCCTCTTTACATTCCCAGAGCTCTTGAAAAGGACGGGGAAAAGAAGATAGTCCCCTACGGCGTTACCTTCTCCCTCCACTGGGTTGACGATGCCACAGGGAACAGGGTTTACTTCTCCCAGATTCTGAACGCATTTTTCGTAAGAAAGGGGGATATCTGGGTGCCCAAAAAGGAGGTGTTGGAGGTTTTTGATGCCAATAAAGACGGCAAGATAGACGACGAAGAGGCTCTTTTTGACACGGAGGAGAAGGTTACCCTTGCTCAGAAACTACTTAAAGCCCAGGGAGTCAAGGACCCCCAGCTTGAAATAGTTGCCATTCCCAACACCTTAGCCCACAACATAGCTCCCAAGGAGCAGGCCATAAGGAGCTGTGATGCCTGCCACAGCAACAACTCCAGGATTTTCAACCAGGGAGAATACTCCAGGGTAATTTTTGACCGGCCGGTCCTATTTAAGAGGTCCTATATATACAATGTGGATTACCGGGGTATAGAGATAGCCAAGGTGAAGGACGGGAAGACCGTATGGACCAACGAATATCTCCTCAAGGATTACCATCTGGTAGGGGCTCTTGCTCCGGAAGAGGAATCTTCCAGGGCCCTTAAGGCCGTGGAGGTATTGGGCTTGGTGGTTCTTATCTTCACCCTCGCAGGGGTCCTTTTCCACATTATGGGAAGAGTTATTATACCCAAGAAATAGGAGGTAAAAATGGAAAGGAATTATGTTTATCCTGCTTCGGATAGAATATGGCACTGGATTCACGCCATTTCCATAGCCATGCTGGTCTTAACAGCCATTCCTATTCACTTCCCCTCCCTGAGATTTATGGATTTAGAAACGGCCGTCCACCTGCATACTTTCTTTGGCTTGCTGGTTGCCTTTGACTTCGTTCTTTATCTAATTAACATGTTCTTCTACGGCAGCATAAAAAATTACCTTCCCAGGGCAGGGGACGGAAAACAGGCCGTTCTAATGGCCAAGTATTACCTTTGGGGAATTTTCCGGGGTGAGGAAGAGCCCTTCCACCCCAAGCCCGGACGGAGGCTCAACCCCCTGCAAAAGCCCGCTTATTTCGTGGTGATGTTTATTCTGATTCCCATCCAGATATTCACGGGACTTCTGATCTGGAGGGCTGCTCAGGCAGAGTCCCTGATAAATTCCTTGGGGGGGCTCAAAACCGTGTCCCTTATTCACATCGCCAATGCATATCTTCTGGCTGCCTATCTCCTTTTCCACATTTACTTGGGAACCACAGGGAAAACTGTCTGGTATTTCTTCAAGGTTATGATTACCGGATATGCTGACGAGTAGGGGGAGAAATGTTTGAAAGAGAAGTTTACGAGAAAAGAAGGGAAAAATTAAGGGAAATTTTAGAGGAAGGGTTGGTATTAATTCTTGGAAACGACGAGGCCCCAATGAATTATCCAGCCAACTCATATCACTTCCGCCAGGACAGTAACTTCCTTTATTTCTTCGGCCTTGACGAGCCCGGCCTCGCAGGCCTCATGGACATGGAGGACGAAGAAGGAGACATAATTTTCGGAAACGACCCAGATGTGGAAGATGTAATATGGATGGGGCCCAGCCCTTCCCTGAAGGACAAAGCGGAGCAGGTTGGGATTAAGAAAACCCGTCCTTTTAATTCCCTTCAGGATTTTTTGAGGGAGGCCCTTTCTAAGGGAAGAAGGGTTCATTTTCTTCCACCCTATCGCGGGGAACATCTTCTTAAGCTGGCCTATCTTCTCGGGATAAGGCCCGAGGCAGTCAAACACTGGGTTTCCGTGGACTTAATAAGGGCGGTGGTGGAACTTCGTTCGGTAAAGGGGCCGGAGGAGATCCAGCAGATGGAGGTTGCCGCTAACATAACCGCTGAAATGCACCTCAGGGCCATGAAAAGGGCCAGGGCAGGTATGTATGAAAGGGAACTTGCCGGAGAAATTGAAGGCCTGGCAATTTCCTTGGGGGGGTACATTTCCTTTCCGGTAATCCTTACTGTGCACGGAGAAATCCTGCACAATCATTATCACGGCAACATGTTGAGGGATGGACAGCTCCTTCTTGTGGACGCAGGTGCTGAAAGTCCCCTCCACTATGCCGGAGATATGACCAGGACCTTTCCTGTTTCTGGCAAATTTACCCCCAAGCAGAGGGAAATTTACCAGATAGTCCTTTCTGCCCAGAGGAAGGCCATAGAGAACATAAAACCCGGAGTGTATTACAGGGAAATTCACCTCCTCGCTGCAAAGACCATAGCCCAGGGGTTAAAGGAATTGGGTCTCATGAGGGGCGATGTGGAGGAGACCGTAAGTCAGGGAGCCCACGCCCTTTTCTTTCCCCACGGTCTGGGCCACATGATAGGACTTGATGTCCACGACATGGAGGGTTTAGGGGAGGACTATGTGGGATATGATGAGACTGTAAAAAGAAGCGAGCAGTTCGGCCTTGCCTATTTGAGGCTGGCCAAGAAGCTCCAGGAAGGATTCACCCTGACCGTGGAGCCGGGTATATATTTTATCCCTGCCCTTGTAGAAAAATGGAGGTCCGAGGGTAAGCACCGGGATTTTATCAACTACCAGAAGGTGGAAGAATATCTGGATTTCGGCGGGATAAGAATTGAGGATTCCGTGGTGGTGACCGAGGACGGATGCCGAATCCTGGGGAAGCCGGTTCCCAAGGAACCCGAGGAGGTAGAGGCCCTCAGGGTATAGGGGTCATTCTTTTTTTAGCCATCCGTAAAAAATCCGACGGCCTTCAAATTAGGGACAGACCCTTTTTGACTTTTGAAAATTTCTCCGCCGCAGAATTTCTTCCCAAAAACGGGACAGGTCCGATTTTTTGTGCCAGGGGGAAATCTGGACTCTTGACTCAATGGACATATTTTGGTATAAAATAAATTCCGTTCCCCGGTAGCTCAATCGGCAGAGCGGGTGGCTGTTAACCACTAGGTTGGGGGTTCGAGTCCCTCCCGGGGAGCTTTTTATAGCATTTACTTCGTGTATATTCTCGGAAATCCATAAATCCGGAAGGAAAAATATACATAGCCCAGACCCCTAACTTTCAAAAACACCTTAAGTAGCACACAATTGACCTCACTCATTACTCCCACTCACTCACGGCAAATTAACTATTCATAATCATGACTAAATTAAAAAAGGGACAGCCCCTTTTTATTAATTTCTTCCGAAGATTTCCCCAAAATTTCACCTCAGAAGAAAAACTCCTC
>JALXBI010000078.1 GCA_026991555.1 Candidatus Aminicenantota bacterium | reverse complement strand
ATCTTGTTCTATTTCTTTATTTCGGACCTGTCCCTATATGTTAGGAAATAGAAATAAGAAGGGAAAGAGATTTAGGGTTGAAATGGCAAAGGTAATGGTTGAAAAGGAGGCAGGAAAATGGTTTAATATTCCTCCACCCCTTCCTTTCCTATAGGTGTCCCTTTTTGACTTTTTGAGATTTCCTCAGGGGAATTTATGCCCGCATTCCCCTTCTGGACCTTGGCGCATTTAAGCCTTTCTCCCTTTTAACACGAACAAAATGCCACCGTTAAGAAAACCATGATCTAAATTGCTATTTTCCTAATGGCTATCTCCTTACACAATTTGTTTTAAGAAGCCTGAGCCAAAAGTAATTCTTCCCCAATTTTTGACCCATTAGAGGGGTTTTGATAAACTTCTGTTTATGAAGTCAACAACCATAATTTCTGTAAAAAGGGACGGGAAAGTGGCCATGGCCGGAGACGGCCAGGTGACCCTCGGGGAAATAGCCATAAAGCACGGGGCAAAGAAGATAAGAACCCTTTATGAGGGAAAGGTCCTCGTGGGCTTTGCCGGGGCGGTATCCGATGCCCTTTCCCTGCTTCAGAGGCTTGAAGGGAAACTTGAGGAATACAGCGGCAACCTTTTCAGGGCTGCGGTGGAACTGGCGAAGTTATGGAGGACTGACAAGGTTCTGAGGCTCCTTCAGGCCCAGATAATCGCCACCGACGGGGATGTGCTTCTCCTTATCTCGGGAACCGGAGACCTCCTTGAGCCCGACGATGGAATACTCGCCATAGGCTCAGGAGCCCCCTATGCCCTGGCAGCTGCCAGGGCCCTTATGAGGGAAACTTCCCTCTCTGCCGAGGAAATAGCTAAGAAAAGCCTGGAAATTGCCTCTGAAATATGTATTTACACCAACGATAAAATAGAAATTAGAACCCTGGAAAAGAGGTGAAAATGAAAAGGGTAAGGGACGATTTAACCCCAACCGAGATAGTGGAACAATTGGATAAGTACATTATCGGGCAGAAGGAAGCAAAAAAGGCCGTGGCCATAGCCCTGAGAAACCGCTACCGCCGAAGAAAACTGCCCCCTGAGCTGGCCCAGGAAATAGCCCCCAAGAACATAATAATGATAGGACCCACCGGGGTGGGAAAAACGGAGATTGCCAGAAGGCTTTCCAAATTAACCGCCTCCCCCTTCGTCAAGGTGGAAGCTACAAAGTTCACAGAAAGGGGTTATGTGGGAAGGGATGTATCCTCCATGGTAAGGGAACTGCTGGACTTAGCCATTGACATGGTTAAACAGGAGAAGATGGAAGAGGTGAAGAAGAAGGCTATGGAGAGGGTGGAGGAGGAAATACTTGACAGACTGGTCCCCACACCAGGGGGTGGGAAACAACAGTTGGACTACGAGGAATGGGAGGAGAGGAGAAGAAGCTGGGAAAGGACCAGGGAAAAGTTCAGGGAAAAGCTCAGAAAGGGTGAACTGGACGAGAGAATAATAGAACTGGAACTGGAGGAAAAAACCTATCCTCCTTCAATGGAGATATTTTCCTCAGCCGGGATAGAGGAAATCGGGATAACCATACAGGAGCTGATACCCGGTTTTCAGGGTTTCAAGAAGAAAAGGAGGAAAATGAAAATAGGAGAAGCCAGACAGGTGCTGCTGGAGGAGGAACAGAAGAAGATGGTGGATATGGATGAGGTGATAGCCGAGGCCATCAAAAGGGTGGAACAGACCGGGATAATTTTCATTGACGAGATAGACAAGATTGCTGGAAGGGAAGGGGGAGTCGGGCCTGATGTGAGCAGGGAGGGGGTTCAGAGGGACCTCCTTCCCATAGTGGAGGGAACCAATGTGGCCACCAAATACGGCCTGGTAAACACAGAGCACATCCTTTTTATAGCCGCAGGGGCCTTCCATGTGGCAAAGCCCTCGGACCTCATCCCTGAACTTCAGGGAAGGTTTCCCATAAGGGTGGAACTTCATCCCCTGACCAAGGAGGACTTCAAGAGAATTCTCGTGGAGCCCAAGAATTCCCTGATAAAACAGTATAAAGCCCTCTTAGCCACAGAGGAGGTGGAGGTTGAATTTACCGAGGATGCCATAGATGAGATAGCAACCATTGCCGAGCAGGTTAACAACGAGATGGAAAACATAGGGGCAAGAAGACTCCATACCATAATGGAAAAGGTGATGGAGGAACTTTCCTTCCATGCCCCGGAGCTTAAGGGTCAGAAGATTGTCATAAACAGGGCTTATGTGAGGGAGAAAATTCAGGACATTCTCAAGAAGGAAGACCTGAAAAAATACATCCTCTGATGAGAAAACAACTGTCCATTGTCCTTATTTCAGCGGTGATGGCATACTGCGGGGTAAGGGGAACCCCTACTCCGCCAAAAAGGATAGTTATCCCGAAACCTAAGGTTAAGTTCTGGCAGATGGGGAATTTCCTGGTGGTGGTGCCAGGCCTTCCGGAGAAGGACGAAAACGGGGAGAAAATTATCTATCGCCGGATAAGGCTCTGGCTGGAGGCAAAAAAGAAAAAGGAATTAATATATCAGGGCGAGGTAAAGGGTAAAATCTTAGTCAAAATTCCGGGGAAATTCTTCGGGAAAAAATTAAAATTGAAAATGGAGGTAAAGGCCAAAAGCGCCCACAAACTCGTCCTCAGAACGAAACCCTTTACCCCCCTTCCTCCTCCCCTTCCCCCTGAAAAACTCTCCTATTCCCTGAGGGAGGAGGGAATTCTCCTAACCTGGAAGCCCCCGAAAAAGAACACCAAAGGGGAGGAAATTTCCCCCACCGGATACATGATATTTAAAAACGGGAGAATGATGAGGCCGGTTTTTTCCCCATTCTTCCTTGACAGGAAGGTGGTTTCCGGAAAGAAGTATGTTTACAGGGTTTCGGCCCTGCTAAGGAGCCAGCCCCCCTACATAATGAGCATGAAATCCGAAAAAATATCCCTGACCTACATAGATAAAATCCCCCCTTCTCCCCCGTCCTCCCTTGAGGCTCTGGTTTCAGGAAGGGATGTATACCTTCAGTGGAAACCCAGTCCCTCTCCAGACCTTGCTGGTTATCTCGTCCTGAGGGACGGCAAGCCAGCAGGCCAGCAAGTCGCCACCACCAGTTACTGGGATAAAGGGGTAAAAAAGGGAAAGCATACCTACCAGGTGGTGGCAGTTGACCGGGCAGGAAACCGGAGCACCCCCTCCAACAAAGTGGAGGTGGAGGTAAAATGAAAATATTCCGCTTTGAAAGGGAAGGCAGGGAAGCCTATGGTGCCTTAGACGGGGAATTTCTAAGGGAAGTGGAAGGGGAAATAACCGGAGAGTTCGTCCTCAAGGAAGAGAGAATTCCTCTTTCCCGGGTGAAGCTCCTTCCTCCGGTAAAACCCTCAAAAATCGTGTGCATAGCCTATAATTTCCCTGAACATGCCAGCGAAAAAGGGGAGGAAATCCCGAAGGAGCCGGTTTTCTTCCTGAAACCTCCTTCTTCATTAATCTCCCACCTGGAGCCGGTAATCTTCCCCGGGGATGTGAAAAGCCTCCTGTTTCAGGGGGAACTGGGAATGGTGGTGGGGAAAAGGGCAAGGAACATATCTCCCGAAGAAGCGGGAAATTACATCCTTGGCTTTACCGCAGTAAACGACATAACCGCAGTGATTGAAGGCTCCCCGCTTTTCCGCTGGGGAAGGGCAAAGGCCTACGACAATTTCACCCCTGCAGGTCCATGTTTGCTTTTATCCTCCGGGGAAAGGAGCTTCAAAATCAAAACCTTCGTTAATGCAAAACTCCGCCAGTCCGCTTCCACATCCAGGATGAAATTTTCTCCCACCTTCGTCCTTTCCTATCTTTCCAAAATAATGACCCTGGAGCCCATGGACCTCATTTGCTTAGGAACGCCCGGAGGGGTGGGTCCCCTTCGCCCTGAAGACAGGGTGGATGTGCAGATAGAGGGAATAGGAACATTATCAAACCAAATTATAAAGGAGGATGACCATGAAAATATTCCTTGACACCGCCAACATTGAAAAAATAAAGGAAGCGGCCAGTTGGGGAATTCTGGATGGTGTTACCACCAATCCCACCTTGGTTTCAAAGGAAGGCAAGGATTTCGAACAGGTGGTGAGGGAAATTCTTGAAGTGATAAAGGGTCCGGTTTCCCTGGAAGTGGTCTCTACCCAATGGAAGGCCATGGTGGAGGAGGCCAAGAAACTCCGCACCTATGGGGAAAATGTGGTCATAAAGATTCCCATGACCGAGGACGGGTTAAAGGCCACCAAAGCCCTTTCCTCCGAGGGAATACCGGTAAATGTAACCCTAATCTTCTCCCCTGCCCAGGCCCTTCTGGCTGCCAAGGCTGGAGCTAAGTATCTCAGCCCCTTCATAGGCAGGCTGGACGATATAAGTTCCTACGGAATGAGGCTGGTGGAGGACATACTCACCATTGTGGACAATTACGGATTCAATACAGAGGTAATCGTGGCTTCTGTTCGCCACCCCATGCATGTTCTTGAGGCTGCCCTTTTAGGGGCGCACATTGCCACGGTTCCCTACGAAGTTCTGAAGAAACTCATAAAACATCCCCTCACAGACATAGGACTTGAGCGGTTTCTGAAGGACTGGGAAAAGATGAAGAAATGAGGAAATTCCTGGGGGCGATCCTATTTCTTTCTTTGCTCGCACTTCTGCCCTTAGGATTGAGACACCTGATTTTCCTTAAAATTACCCAGGTTCTTTCCTCCCAGGGAAGTTTTGCCTACGCTGAGGAGAAACTCTCAAGGATAAGGGTCCTTGACCTGCGGGGTCCCAATTACAGAATCCAGGAACTGGTTTTCGTTATAATGCCCGCATTTCCAGGTATAAAGATTCAGATAGTGGGCAAGGGAGGGGAAGTAAAC
>JALXBI010000077.1 GCA_026991555.1 Candidatus Aminicenantota bacterium | reverse complement strand
CCTGGATGTGGGAGATGAGGTGGTAGTAGGAGAGGGAGGAGGTTTTGATGTAGGTTCTGGCGATGCGACTCATGGGGAAATTATAACAAATCGGACCTGTCCCGAAAAACGGAAAATAAAGAATGTTTCGTTTATAAAACCACGGTGTAAAACATGGCATCCGAGGAAAAATCCAGGGCATTTGAAAAAAGGGTTTTTCCCCTCCTCAGGAAGAAATTTTCCGGGGAAATTTTAGGGGGCTCGGCCAAAGTTAAATCCTCCACCACCGAAAGGGTCTCCTCCCTTTCCTGAGTGCAGACCACATATAGGATCCTTTCCCCAAAAGGAAGGAGTCTCTCTAACAACTTTCTCTGTTTTTCCTTCAGTGATTGAAGTTTCTGGGGATTTATCCTCCACTTAACCTCCGGCGCCCTGTGGATTATACCCATGGAGGAACAGGGAGCATCCAGGAGTATGAGGGGGAATTTTCCCCTTACTGGAGGTTTTTCCCCGTCGCCCACGAAGACCCTGATTCTAAGCCCGAGCCTGCGGAAGTTTTTGAGGGCGAGCCTCATCCTTGGAAAGGAAATGTCCGAGGCGAGGACCTCGGCACCCAGTTCCGCAAGATGTGAGGACTTTCCCCCGGGGGCAGAGCAGGGGTCCCAGACCTTTGAGGCGAGTTTTGCTGCCAGAAATCCTGCCATCTGGGAGGCTATGTCCTGAATGTAGAAAAAGCCCTTCCTTAAAGCCTTGCTGTTTTTCGGATTCCCTTTTTTTACCTTAAGGCAAAGGGGAATTTCCCTGCAGGGTTCAGTTAAAATGCCCTCCCTCTCCAGGGCTTTTACCAGAACCTCCGCCGATGTTTTCCTCCTGTTCACCCGGAGATAAAGGGGAGGGGGGGAGTTGAAATAAAGGGCCATTTTTTCAGCACCATCAAGTCCTAACTCATCAAGCCACCTTAAAGCCTTCCACTCCGGAGTGGAAAGGGTGTGGGTTAAATACATAAGGGGCTCTGTCCTTTCAGGGTATTTTACCCCCTCCCTCAGGAAACCTCTGAGAATGGCGTTGGCAAAGGACCTCTTCCAGGGAGTTTTTAAAAGATTAACGGTTTCCTTTACTGCAGCATAGGACGGAACCCTCATTCTCTCAATCTGATAGAGCCCCATTCTTAAGGCATTTTTAACCTCAGGTTCAATCTTCTCAAGCCTCCTGTCCGACAGATATGCTATGGCATAGTCCAGCCTTCCCCTCCACCTTAAAACCCCAAGAACCAGTTCTGTAACAAAACCCCTGTCCTTATGGGGTAAGCTCTTCAATTCCCTATCAAGCACCTGGGAGGAATTTGCTCCTCTTTCAACCTGAAGAAGGGCGGAAAGGGCAATGTATCTTGGATTTTTCATTTGAGAAAATGGCCAGGCTTCAGCCTGGTGCCGTTGGCAAAGGCAGCTCCGGAAATGGGTTTTTTCCCTGGAATTTGGACCTTTTCCAGAAGAATGGCGTCCTTTCCGGTGGCTACTAAGAGGGATTCCCCCTGCTTTGCAAGAATTTCCCCGGGCTTGCCTTTTCCCTCGGCTCTTCTGGCCCTCAGAATTATCAATCTTCCGCCCCTGAGAGGAACCCAGGGCTTAAGGTCAGGATTAAAGGCCCTTATTTTGCGGACTAAGGTTTCCGCTTCCTCTTCCAGGGAAAGGACAGCGCTGGATTTTTCTATTTTAGGGGCATAGGAAACCTTTCCTCTCTGTGGTTTAGGCTCAATTTCTCCCTTTAACCATTGAATCAAAGTATCGGCTAAGAACGGAGCGGTTTCCTTAGCCATCCTTTCCATGGCCTCCCCGTAATTTTCCTCCTCCTTAATTTCAAATTCCATCTGGGAAAGGATGGGACCGGTATCCAGTCCCCTGTCTATGAGAAAAACCGTGGCACCGGTTCTTTCCATTCCGAGAAGTATGGCCCACCTCAGGGGAGAGGCCCCCCTCAGGGCCGGGAGCAGGGAAAAATGAAGGTTAAGGGTCCCCTTAGGTGGAAGATTAAAGACAGAGGGAGGAAGAATCTTGCCGTAGGAGACCACAACGAAGGCGTCGGCGGCTAAGGAGGATAGCTTCTCCAGAAATTCCCTATTTTTCCTTATTTTTTCCGGTTGCAGGACCATTATTCCATGTTTCTCTCCGAAACTCTTTGGAGCAGGAGGCTTAAGCTTCATCCCCCTCCCTGCCCTCCTGTCCGGAGAGGTTACGATACCACTGATTTCTATTCCCCGGCTAAGGAGCTCTTCCAGGGCCGGAATGGATATTTCGTCCGATGAAAAGAACACTATTCTCATGCTTGAAAATCCCTCCTTTTTGTTCTATCCTATTTGGGTAAAAAAATCAAGGAGGTGAAGGATGCTCAAGATAACGAAGGAGAAATTCAAGGATATTACTGTGCTAAAATTGGACGGAAAACTGGTTATAGGAGACGAGGTAGAACAGTTCAGAAAAGCTATAAGCGAAACAGTAAAGGAAGGGAATAAAAAAATAATAATAGACCTGTCAAATCTTTCATACATGGACAGCACCGGGCTGGGAGAATTAGTTAGGGCTTACACCACAGTGAAGAAAGCCAATGGCGAACTCAAGCTGGCCAGCTTAACAGAGAAGGTAAAGGACCTCATGTTTATGACCAAACTTCTAACAATTTTCGAAAATTATGACACCGTGGAGGAGGCAGCTGGCTCCTTTGAATGAGGAGAGCTTTTCTCCTTTTAGTTCTCGTATATGTGTTCTTCGCCCTTACAGGCGATTTTTCGGCAATTAAGAGGGATTTTTCCCCGGCAGAGGAAGCCACTTACATAGTTGCCCAGAGGTGGGAGGGAGCCACCCCTTCTTCTTTTAATTATTTTCGCAGGTTCTACCCTAAGGGAGGAAGGGTTGCCCTTGCCTGGAGGGGGAAGGCTCAGGTTTATTCCCCCTGGGTTTACAATGCCATCTCCTGGCCCTTCTTTCGCCTTCTGGGGGAGAGGGGGCTGTATCTCCTGAACGCCCTTCTTCTTGGACTATCTTTGTGGTTTCTACTTAAAATATTCCCGGGAAAATACTTTCCATTTATCGCTTTGCTGGGCTCCACCCTGCCGGTTTTCCTATTACTTGAGGGCCCTCATTCCTTTAGTTTTGCCCTGGCCTCAATGGTTCTTTTTCTCCTCAGCAGGAAGGAATTTTTGGCGGCAATGTTCGTGGCAGGCATTTTGAGCTTCCTTTCCCCTCCCTTCTTCTTTTTCCTTCCGCTGGTTGCCCTCAGTGGAGGAAGGAAGAACATAAACATACTGGCCGGTTTTTCGTCTTTCTTCCTGATTTTATTGGCAGCCCTTAAGCTTCCGGGCTCCCTTCCCTGGGATGTTCCCTTTATGGCCAGCCTTTCCCTTCAGGCCTCCTCATTCCTGACCAATCCCGTTATACTCTATTCAGGAAGGTTTCCCATAGGCAATTTTCTCGTGGGCAGGTTTACCGGGGCTCTCCTCTATTTTCCGGTTCTGCTCCTTTTTCTCTGGAGCCGGTGGAGAAAAGTTTTGCTGGGAGCTTTTCTTTTGTCGGTTTTCCTTGCGATAAATCCGGTTCCTGCTCCCTTTGGTTTTGTGGGAAATCCCTGGCTGGTCCCTTTCCTTCCCTTTGCTGTGGCGCAAACAGAAGGCCCCTGGAAAAAGGCCCTGGTTATACTGTCCATCTTGTCAGTGGGAATCATAAACATTTTCCCCCTGAGGTCCACCACGTATCCTCTTATTTTCACGGATCGCCTTCCCTTTGGATGGGGTAAGGTTGAGGTGGAACAGCTAAACACCCTGCCGCTTTTGAGAGTCAGGCAGAACTTTCACCTGGACAGGAATTTCTTCTGGTATAAGGGAAATTCCCTAAGGCCCAGGGGGAGGGACAGGGTGAAATTCGTAAGGATTAGCGAAAGGGAGAAAACTCTCTTCTGGATAAGGAATTTTGTAAAGGGAAACAGGGTTGATTTTAAGGTCAACGGCTCAAGGAGGAAACTTCTTTTTAAAAGGAAAGACAGGTACACCGAAATCTTTGAGGGAAAAAAATTATATCCCGGTATTTATCTTTATCAGGTGGAAATAAAATCCCAACTTTGCCGGGCCCTTTTGCCTCAGAAAATATGCGTGGGGGTTGAGCTTTGGTGGAAGTAAAATGTCCTCTTTGCGGAAGTGAAAGGATAACTAAGTGGAGAAGGGGAAATTTCGATTATTCCATGGCAGAGGCCGATGATTTTAAGATTACCGATTCCGATTACGGACTTTTTCCGGATTTCCTCAAATGCGAAACCTGCGGGTTGAGGTTCGCGGAAAAAATGCCCACTCCCTCCCAGCTTGTGAAGCTTTATTCCCAGGTGGAGGACCCTGAATACGAAAACGAGGCCGAGGGCAGGGGAGAGAATTTTAAAAGGATAATCGGATTCCTGAAGAAAATTAAACCTGGCGGAAGGCTTCTTGATGTGGGGGCAGCCACGGGAATATTTATGAATATTGCCCGCAAGGAAGGATGGGATGTCTACGGAATAGAGGCATCCCTCTGGGCAGCTAACAGAGCCAAGGAAAAGGGGCTTAATGTATGGCAGGGGGATTTTCTCCAGTTTAGCTCCCGGGAAAAATTTGACATAATAACCATGCTGGACATAATAGAACACATGGCAAAACCGGGTCTTGCCTTGGAAAAGGCCAGAGAGCTCCTTAAGCCAGGGGGAATTCTCGTCATAACTACCCCGGATGTGGAAAGTTTTGCTGCCAGAATTTTTGGAAGAAAATGGTGGCACTTCAGGCCTGCCCATGTGAACTTCTTTTCCAAAAGGACCCTTTTATGGGCTACCCACAATTACGGGTTCAGAATTTTAAAACTCAGGACCTATGTGTGGAATTTTTCCATCCATTATCTGATTACCAGGTTTTCCTGGGGAAGAAAATACTTTAACTGGGAATGGCTGAAAAAAATAAAACTCAAGCTCTTTCTCTTTGACTCCATGGAGGCATACCTTGAAAAATTACCTGAAAGCCCTTAGACTGAGCCGGTGGCCCAGGAGCGCTTCCATAATCGTGGGAACCGGTGCTTACTGGGCCCTTGTAATGAAGTTTTCCACTCCTGCCCCAGATCAGATACTCAAGTTCTTCCTCGCCTTCCTCCTGACCTGGGGAATTTCCACCGCCAACTACATAATAAACGAAATAGCCGATGCACCCTATGATGTGCATTACCCTGATAAAGCCAGCAGACCGGTGGCTTCTGGTAAAGTCAGGGAGGACGTTCTCCTGATAGTTTTCTTTATCCTCAGTGTTGCCTCCCTAAGTCTTGCCCACCTCGTTTTTAACTGGGTGTTTTTCGTGGCCCTTTCTTCGCTTCTTCTGGCAGGCATATTTTACAATGTAAAACCAATAAGGCTTAAGGACAGACCCTTTGCCGATTCCATATTTGAGTCCATAAATAACCCCATAAGGTTTACCATAGGATGGAGTTTCCTTTCCCCATCCTTCCCTGACCCATACCTTCTTCTTTCCTGGTGGGCCTTCGGGAATTTTCTTATGGCAGGGAAAAGGCTTTCGGAAAAGCTTTACCTGAAGGAAGCGGCGGAAAAATACCGGAGGTCCCTTAGATTTTATACCCTGAAAAGCTTAAAAATCATGATGATTCTCTCGGCCCTGTTTTTCTTCCTCTTTATCTGGATTTTCTGCTGGAGGCAAAAATTACCCTTTACCGCTTCGGCCTCCCTGTTTTCCCTTCCCTTCTTTTTCAAGTATTATCATAGCTCGTCCCAGGAGGCCATGGATGAGCCTGAAAGGGCAATAGTAAAAGGTTCCCTTCTTTTATCCTTCGGAATTTTCTCCGTTATTCTTATTCTCGGTATTTATGCTGACCTTATTCTATTTAAATAATCCCACGAAAATCGTAAAATCCGCTGAAGTGTCATAGGGGGCCAGGTCTTCCACCAATCCAATATGAATCCCTTTCCAGAGCCTTATATTCAAAAAAACGGCGGTGGCAGGATGGGAAAGGTCTCCTTCCCTGTAAGGGCTGGTCCTCAGGAGAAATCCTGCGCTGGTTCTTCCTTTGGTTATCCGGAGGCGGGAGAAGAAAATCCTTCCTTCTCCTGAGGCAACCCCATGTTCGCCGGAAATACGGTAGCCTTTCAGATTTTCCTCCCAGGAAAACCCTAAAAATCCCCATGCCTTTCCGGATCTGAACCCATCGTTTTTAAAAGGGACCTTAAACCCGGTAATGATTCGGAGCTTTTTCCCATAAAACAAGAATACCTGGGGCTCACCTGGTAAGAAACCCGTCCTGGAAAGCTCTCTGTCCCGAAGATAATAAACAACCCTTCCATAGGGATATTCCCCCCTTCCTCCGTCCGGAAAACCGAAGGCGCTGTGGAATCGGTCTATTATCCCGTCCATAAAACCCCCGCTGATGTAAATCATCGGGAAGTATAGGAATGCCCCTGTTTTTCGGGAGATTTTAAACCCCGAGGAAAAAACAACCCTGGTCTCGGCCATATCAAGAAGGTATTCGTCCTTTCTCTCAAAGATGTTGGCCTGGTAAGCCTGTAAGGAAAGACCGCTGCGGATTTCAGGGAAGGCGAAGTATTTCTGCACCGGAGGAAAAATTATCTCCTGGGCCCAGAGCCCCAGGGCGAAAATCAGGGATATTATTTTCCTAATGGCGAAAATGCCTCCTTTTTACAAAACCGAAGGATATTCCAAGTTCCTTGGCTCTGGCGGCTACCTCCTGGTCCCTTTTTGAGCCCGAAGGAGCCACAACTATGCCCACGGCGTGCTGGTGGGCTACCTCTATGGAATCGGGAAAGGGGAAGAAACCGTCGGAGGCAAGAACTGCACCCTTTGCCCTTTCTCCCGCTCTTTTGCAGGCTATTTTTACTGCCTCCACCCTGCTTGTCTGACCACCGCATCCCCCCACCATCATGCCATCCTTTACTAAGGCTGCGGAATTGGACTTTAGGGCTTTAGCAACCCTTAGGGCGAGTTTTATGTCCTGAAGGGGGATGGTTTCAGGGGCCTTTACCCATTCAATTTCGTAGTCCTCTTCGGAAAAATAATCCCTTTCCTGAAGGAGCATGCCCCCTTCTATTAATCTTCCATCGTAGGGGAATTCCCTGCGGAAGGGAATTTCCACCAGGCGGAGGTTCTTCTTTTTCTTCAGTATTTCCCTGGCCTCTTCCGAAAAGGAGGGAGCCACGATCACCTCCAAGAAGATTTTTTTCATCTCCGCTGCGGTCTCCCCATCCACCGGGCGGTTTATGGCCACTATACCACCGAAGGCAGATTGAGGATCCCCTTCCAGGGCTTTTAGGAAGGCCTCCTTGGGGGTTTTCCCCACGGCTGCACCGCACGGGTTCTGGTGCTTGAAAATCCCGCAGAAGGTTTCCTCGAAGTCCAGGGCCATTTCCCAGGCACTGGCCATGTCGGCAATGTTGTTGAAGGAGAGCTTCTTCCCCTGCAAAACCACCATTTCCCTCCAGAGGGAGAAGGGGGAGGTGTAGAAGGCTGCCCTCTGATGGGGATTTTCCCCATAGCGAAGGTTCTGATATTTGTAAAGCTCTAAGGGCAAAAGAGAAGGGAACTCTTCCCGGTTAAGCTTCCAGAATATAGATGCGTCGTAAAGGGAGGTTAGGGCGAAGGCTTTGGCAGCCAATTTTTCCCTGGTTTCAAGGGTGGTATTTCCGTATTTTTGAATCTCCTCCAGGACGGTAAGATAATCCTCGGGCTGGACGACAACTGTAACCCATGGGTAGTTCTTGGCCGCTGCCCTTATAAGGGCCACTCCGCCTATATCTATCATTTCCAGAAGTTCCTCTCCCTTCATGCCCTTTTTAGCAGAGGCCACAAAGGGATAGAGGTTGACCACCACCATGTCAAAAAGGGGAATGTTCAGTTTTTTTACTTCCTCCTCGTCCTCATCTCTTCTGGCGAGAATCCCGGCAAAAACCGCAGGATGCAGGGTTTTAACCCTTCCTCCCAGCAGCTTTTCAAAGCCTGTAAGGTCTTCTAATTTTTTTACCGGGATTCCCTCGTCGGAAAGGAATCTATAGGTTCCCCCGGTGGAGTAAATCTCCCAACCTTCCTGGGAAATACCCCGGGCAAAGCTTTCCACCCCCCTTTTTTCGTAAACGGAAATTAAAGCTCTTTTCACTTCTCCTCCTTTATTTCTATTGCTTTCTTTTCAAAGAAATTTTCCCCGGATTTTTCAAACCGGTATAGGGGCATGTTAAAGGGAAGCTTCTTCCAAAGATACACTTGGCTGAAATTCCCGGATATTTTCCTTACCAGGACCAAACATTCTCTCCCGAGGAATTTCCTCTCGCCGTTTCTCTGGTAGCCCTGCTCCAGATAAATACGAACCAGGCCCTCAAAATCCCTGGATTTCCAGACCTTCCACCATTTAATTTCCTGAAAAACCTTCCTGGGCACCTTGAATTTTGAGTTGTTAATTATTTGATATCCGCTCTTGTTCCAGTAATCCACATGAATTACAACACGACCAGGGGGCAGATTTCTGTAATAACCTTTGAGTATTCTTGATTCCATTTCCCAAACCCAGCCATAGTCCTTCAACCTTTCCACGGCAAATCCCTCTGCCGTTCCCCTTATCTGGTATTTTATTTCAAGGGTTTTCCAGGGAACCAGGTGAAATTTGCACCCTGAAAGGACAAGGCCGAAGGCAAAAACAATAAAAAGTCGTTTCATTTTTTCCTTTCCAGAAAGGAAAGCACATACTTGCCTATTATGTCCGCCTCTAAATTTACCTTATATCCTGGCCTTAGTTGGCCAAGATTGGTCCTCTTCTGGGTCTCCGGTATTAATTCCACTATAAAACCTTCCTCCGTAAGCTCGCTTACCGTAAGGCTTACCCCGTTTACTGCCACAGAGCCCTTATTTACCAGGTATCTGGTAACATTCCTGGGAGCTGAGAAGAATACCCTGAGGGAATTCCCCAGGGACAGCACCCTTGTAACTGTCCCTATACCATCTACATGTCCCTGAACGATGTGGCCTGAAAGGAAAGTGGCGGCGGTGGCAGGAAGCTCCAGATTAACCGTATCTCCTGGCCTTCTATATCTGAAGGCGGTTGTTTCCCAGGTCTGGGGTAAGAGGTCGAAGAAGAGAACCCTTCCCCTCTGTTCCACAACGGTAAGGCAAACCCCGTCTACAGCTACACTTTCGCCAGATTCCACTTCCAGACTGGCTTCAATGCTCATTTTACGGGGGGAAAGGCTCTTTATCTTTCCTGTATGTTTTATTATCCCCGTAAACACAGGCTTATTTTAGCTTTCCTGTTTAGAATTTTCAACTTATAATTTTCAATATGGAGAACGACATAGTGAGTAAATTGATGGAGGAGGTGTCCAGATTAAGGGGGGAAAACCGTGAGCTAAAAAGAAAGCTAAACGAAAGGCTCAGGTTAAGTGAAAGCAAGTATAGAAGACTCTTTGAGCATACCGGTTATGGGGTGATTATTCTTTCCTCTTCCGGAATTATTCAGGATGTAAATCCGGTCATACTTAGAGAGCTTGGAAAAAGGAAGGAAGATCTTGTAGGAAAGAGCATATTTGAACTTACCTATTGTTCCTCAGAGCACAGGGACTTCCTGAAAATGCTCCTTCACTCTCACATAAAAGGACAGAGGAGGATTGCCCATATGATTACCTGCCACTGGGGAAATAAAACCAGGATTTTGGAGTTTACCTCAGCCAGCGTGGAATCTGATAAGGGTATTTGCTGTATTATCATTCTCCTCAGGGACATAACGAGAAGAAGGGAAATGTCCCGAAGGCTTAAGAAGGCCATTGAAGACAATAGGGCTCTTTTGAGGGAACTGCATCACAGGTCAAAAAACAACCTTCAGGTAATCTATAGCCTTCTTAGTCTTCAGGAAGACTACACGAAAAACCGTAAGGTAAAGGAGATACTCAGGGAAGTGAAGAGCCGGATCAGGACCATTGGTTTTCTTCACGAGAAGTTATACTCATCGAGGGAAGAGAAGTTTTCGAAGGTTAAGTCAGGGGAATATCTGGATAATATAATCCATCTTTTGCTGAACCTCTACTCTGAGAAGGCAAAGGGCGTGAGGGTTGAAACGGAAATAGAGAACATAGAAATTTCCATGCAGACCGCTTTGCCCTTGGGTCTTATTTTAAATGAAGCCCTTTCCAACGCCCTAAAATATGCTTTTCCCTCAGGAAAGGGCAATATAAAGATTTTTTTCGGTAAAATTAATGGTGAGCTTGTGTTGAGCGTTGAGGATGATGGAGTGGGGATAAGGGAAAAAACAAACCTATCCCAAAAAACCCTCGGTCTTACACTTATGGAAATTTTGACCAGGCAACTTGGAGGAAACCTGAATATAGAAAGGGAGAACGGCACCAAAGTGCTTCTTAAATTTAAGGAGGGGAGGTGAAGAAAAAAATATTGATAGTTGAGGATGAAGCAATAGTGGCTGAGAGGGTAAGGAGAGTGCTTGAAAGGGAAGGATACGAGGTGGTAGGTATAGCCTTTACCATGGAGGAGGCTGTTGAGCTGGCTGAGGAGAAATTCCCGGACATTGCCATAATAGATGTCGTTCTTAAAAAAGGGGATGGGATAAAGGCCGCTGAAAAGATAATGAAAGAGCTTAAAATACCGGTGATCTTTATGACAGCTTATTCCGACACAGAGATCCTGGAAAAGGCCCTTAAAACCCAGCCCTATGCCTATATTTTAAAGCCCTTTGAAGAGAAACAATTGTTGGGGCTGGTGAAGGTTTCCTTAGCCAGAGTGGAGAGTGAAAGGAAGCTGGAAAAATTGAAAAGGCTTTTTGAGTTCCTGAACTTGTCCAGAGAAAGAATAATGAAAACCCAGGATGTGAGGGAGATTGCCCTGCGACTCTGCCATGAAGTGGCTCCCAGATTTTTCAAGTATTGCGGATTGATGCTCTTTGAACAGAACCAGCCAAAACACTGGGAAACAGAACTGGGAAAATTTAAAGATGAATTTGAAGCTGCCATAAAAGATGGGAAATTGCCTCAATGCATTATTCAAGGTGGGGATGAGGTGGAATTTTTAAGAGATCGAAGGGAAATATGTAAGCAATGTCCCTTGAAAAAAATATGTGGAGAGAGCGGAGCCCTGCTTCTAAGGTTCAGGGGGAAGGAAAACTTGCACGGGGCTATGTTTCTTGCCCCTCCCGGAGACTGGGAGGATGAGGAAATTTTGCGGTATTTGAAAGGTTTTTCCCAGGATATATCCCTCTCTTTAGAGAGCATTAATATTGAAAAGGAAAGAAAACAGGCCCTTCTCAGTCTGGAAAATTACCTGTCCTTTCTTAAGGCCCTTTTTTCCTCCATGAAGGAAATGGTCTTTGCCTTTGATGAGAATATGAATTTGACCTTCGTTCATAGCCCAGAAGAAGGGTTCCTTATAAAAGAGAAGGAAAAAATAATAGGAAAGAAACCCCATGGTTTGCTTCCTCCGGAAATTGCGGAGAATTTTCAGAAGGCCTTTGAAGAGAATCGCAAGGGAAAGGTTCAATATTACGAATACGAGCTGGAAATGGGTGGTAAAAAAAGATGGTTTGCGGTTTCTCAGAGTCCTTTGATAATGGGGGATAAATTTGCTGGTGCCCTGGCCATAGTTAGGGATATCACGGCAAAGAAGGAGCTTGAGATCCAGTTGAGGGAGAGAGAAAGAAAATACAGGACCCTTTTTGAAAATGTCCCTGTGGGAATCTACAGAACTACCCCGGAGGGCAGGATAGTAGAAGCTAATCCGGCTTTCATAAAAATACTCGGCTATGATAAGGAGGAAATAGAAAGAATGAATGCCAGCCGTTTATTCCTGAATCCCCGCCAGAGAGAAGCATGGAGAAATAGGCTGGAAGAAAAAGGGGTTTTGGAAGGGGAATATCAGTTGAAGAGAAAGGACGGAAAGATAATTTGGGTAAGGGATGTTGCCAGGGTTTCCCACCAGCACGGGAAGACCTTTTATGAGGGGGCCATACAGGATATAAGCGAAATCAAGGAGAAAGAGCAGGAATTGAGCAAAAGTATTTTAAAGCTCAGGAGACTTTTCGGAGAAACTGTTACTGCTTTGGGTGCGATGGTGGAAATGAAAGACCCTTATACTTCCGGACATCAGATAAGGGTGGCCCAGCTTGCGGTGGCAATAGCCATGGAAATGGGATTTAAAGGGGAAGATCTGGAATTTATGAGGGTGGCGGGGCTTCTTCATGATATAGGTAAGCTTGCAATACCCTCGGAAATCCTCGTTAAGCCCGGAAAACTTTTACCCCAGGAGATGGAACTGGTAAAATTACATCCAGGGATTTCCTATGACATTTTATCTCAAATTGATTTTCCCTGGCCAGTTGCTGATGTGGTGTTGCAACATCACGAAAGGCCGGATGGAAGCGGATACCCAAGGGGGTTGAAGGGGCATGAAATAATGAAGGAGGCGAAGATTCTTGCAGTGGCAGATGTGGTGGAATCTATAAGCTCCCACAGGCCCTACCGTCCGGCCCTTGGCATAGATAAAGCTTTAGAAGAAATTAAAAGGGGCAGGGGAACGCTTTACGACGCTGCGGTGGTTGACGCAACTTTGAGGGTTTTTGAAAGGGGTTTCCGATTTGAGACCAGTTCCTTTACCCCGGGAAGACCTATAAATAACAGGAGGCCACTATGAAATTAATCATCACAGCTCTTTCAATCCTATCACTTGTTATCATGGGATTAACCTTTTGCGATAAAACAGGCCATAAGGAAAAGAACCCGCTTCTTGAAAGTTTCAAAACCCCTTTCGGGGTTCCTCCCTTTCAGGAGATCAAACTGGAGCATTATTTACCAGCCTTCCAGAAAGCCATCCAGGAGCATAAAAAGGAAATTAGGGCTATAGCTGAAAATCCCTCCCCACCCACCTTTGAGAACACCATAGAGGCCTTTGACAGGAGCGGAGCGCTCCTAAGAAGGGTCTCTGCCATATTCTTCGGGCTGCTTGAAGCTGATGGAAACGACAAGATGAGGGAAATAGCTAAGAAAATAACCCCAATCCTTTCCAGGCATGAGGACGAGATATACATGAACGAAAAACTCTTCCAGAGGATAAAGGCAGTTTACGAAAAAAGGGATTCCCTGAATCTCACCCAGGAACAGAAAACAGTGCTGGAAAAATATTACCAGGACTTCGTAAGGGGAGGGGCAGGTCTTCCTCCAGACAAGAAGGAGCAGCTCAAGAAAATAAATGAGGAGCTTTCCCTCCTTACCCTTAAATTCGGGGAAAATGTCCTGAAGGATAAGAACCGTTTCCTTCTGGTTCTGGACAAGGAAGAGGACCTTGTGGGTCTTCCAGAAGGGGTAAAGAAGGCAGCAGCCCAGCTGGCAGCCTCTAAAGGTTATAAGGGAAAGTGGGCTTTTTCCTTGGATAAGCCCAGCTTTATTCCTTTCCTTCAGTATTCCCCGAAAAGGGAACTTCGTAAAAAGATCTTCCTTGCCTATACCCACCTTGGGGATAACGACAACCAATACGATAACAAGGAGATAGTAAAGAAGATTGTCAACCTCAGGATAAAAAAGGCCCACATTCTCGGATATCCAACCTATGCTGATTACGCTCTGGCGGAAAATATGGCAAAGAAACCTTCCAGCGTTTACGAACTCCTTAAAAAAGTATGGGCTCCTGGCCTTAAAAAGGCCAAGGAGGAAAGGGCTCAACTTCAGAGACTCATAGATAAGGAAGGTGGAAATTTCAAACTGAAGCCCTGGGACTGGTGGTATTATGCGGAAAAGGTAAGGAAAAGGGACTACGCCTTGGATGAGGAGATGCTCAGGCCCTATTTCGCCCTGGACAATGTAAGAAAAGGCGCCTTCTATGTGGCAGAAAAATTATACGGGATAAAATTCGTGGAGAGGAAAGACCTTCCTAAATACAACCCTGAGGTTCTGGCCTTTGAGGTAAAGGACAGCCAGGGGAAAACCATCGGGATTTACTATGCAGATTACTTCCCCAGGCCCGGAAAACAGTCCGGCGCCTGGATGGATGCCTTCGTCAAAGAGGCCATAATTGACGGGAAAAGGGTGGTTCCTGTGGTTTACAACGTAACCAATTTCCCAAGGCCCGTAGGGGACAAACCTTCCCTTCTGAGCCTTGAGGAAGTTCTTACCCTCTTCCACGAATTTGGCCATGCCCTGCACGAACTTCTTTCCCGCTGCACCTATTACAGGGTCTCCGGCACCAATGTTGCCCTGGATTTCGTGGAACTTCCCTCCCAGTTCATGGAAAACTGGGCCCTTGAGCCTGAGGTAATAAAATATTATGCCAGGCACTATAAGACCGGCGAGCCCATTCCCGACGAACTCATAGAAAAAATAAGAAAATCCCGCCACTTCAATCAGGGCTTTGCTACCACTGAATATTTGGCTGCTGCCTTCCTTGACATGGACTGGCACACGCTGAAGCAGGAGGGGAACTGGGATGTCAGGGAATTTGAGAAAAAAGCCATGGACAAAATAGGACTTATTCCAGAGATAGTAGTAAGATATAGAAGCACCTATTTCCGCCACATCTTCTCCGGGGGATATGCCGCAGGTTATTACAGCTACCTCTGGGCTGAGGTTCTTGACGCAGATGCCTTCCAGGCCTTCAAGGAAAAAGGGCTATGGGACGCTGAGACCGCTTCAAAGTTCAGAAAATACATACTTGAGAAGGGAGGAAGTGAAGACCCCATGGAGCTTTACATAAAATTCCGCGGCAAACCTCCCAGCATAGAACCTCTGCTGGAAAGAAGGGGGCTCAAATAATTATCCTGTAGAACCGAAACCTCCTTCCCCCCGGTGGGTGTTCCAGTTTATCTCGTCCCTTGAGGCCCTCTTCACATGGGCCTGTAGGTAAGGAAGAAGAATAAACTGGATTATCTTATCTCCCTTTTCTATCCTATAGGGTTCGTCCCTGAGGTTTATCAGGTGAATTTTCAAAATTCCCCGATAACTGGAGTCCACTACCTGGGCACCCTTTATAATGCCCTTAAGGGCCATGGAGGACCTGTTAAAGGCAATGAGCACCGTTCCCTGGGGAATTTCCAGCCTCAGGCATGTATTTATAAGAACATCCCCCCTTGGGGGAATTTCCACATCGTAGGGGGCGAAAAAATCCAAACCGGCATCTCCAGGGTGAGCATAGGAGGGAAGCCTTATGTCCTTTGGGTCTATGCCCAGTTTTCTGGCCTCATCTTCGTCTACGAATACCTTTATTTCCATGGGAAAATTTTATCACCCTGGTATAATCCTTGAAAGAACATGAGTTTCAAAAAACAGATTTTCGCCTTTGCCCTTTTTGACCTGGTCCTGATACTCATATTGTGGGCTTATCTCCTTTTTCCCATACGGTTTGAGCAGACTAAGGTAGGGGAGCTTTCCTCCACCTTTCCCCGGTGGAAAAGGGCAAAATATTCCAGTTCCCCTTACTGGAAAGGCGAGGTATTCTACGGATTTATGGGGAAACTGGAGGTGGTCTGGAGGGAAGGGGACGCCTGTGATAAGGTAAAACCACCTTCACCTGTAGAATTAAAAAAGACCCCTTATGGGACCCTTTTCCTTTCTAAGGCTGCCCACGGTTACATTGCAGGTTTTTTCTTCTGTGGCGAAAATAAACTCTACTGGATAGACATGCTCTCCTGGAGCAGGTTATCCAGAAATCTTGATGTTTTCAGGAAGGTTGTTGAAAACTTAAAGTATAAGGGAAAGCCTGTTTTTCCCTTGAAGGTAAAATTCAAAACAGGATGGCCTACGGTTAAAAACAGCTTCTTTCTATTTGCCCTTTCCTCAGCCGGAATAATTTTCCTCTCGGCCCTTTATCTTGCCCTTTTTCCCATATTCGGGGCCTGTCCCCGGGAAAAAGAAGACTGTTACCCCGCTTCCATGATTAAATTTCCTGGAAAGAGGTTCTCAAAATCAAGGCCCTGTTGCGTCTGCTTCACGGAGGGAAAAATAGAAGTCTACACTAAGGGTTATTCTCCTCTTTATTTTTCCTTAGAAGAGGCCCGAAGGTCTGGAACGGTCATTTACCTTCCTGGGGCAGTTCTCTATCTTAATTCCCCTCCCCCCCCCCCCTACTTTCCCT
>JALXBI010000076.1 GCA_026991555.1 Candidatus Aminicenantota bacterium | reverse complement strand
ATAGCAGGGGGAGGTGGGGGAATCCCGGTAATCATAAATCAGGACGGATTGGTAGAAGGGGTTGAAGCGGTAATAGATAAGGACTTTACCGCAGCCCTTATCGGAAAAATAATAAAGGCTGACATGCTTATAACCCTTACCGGGGTGGAACAGGTTTACCTTGACTACGGAAAACCTACCCAGAGACCCATCAAAAAAATCACTGTAGAGGAAGTGAAAAAATACCTCCAGGAGGGTCAGTTCCCTCCGGGCTCCATGGAACCGAAAATCAGAGCAGCCATTGACTTTCTGGAGGGAGGAGGAAAGGAGGTTCTCATAACCTCAGCAAAAAAATTGAAGTCCGCCTTGGACGGAAGAACAGGGACCAGAATAATAAGGAGGTAAGCCATGAAAAAAGACCTTTTGACCATAAAGGAACTCACTAAGGAGGAAGTTTTTTCCCTGTTTGAGGACGCTAAGGAGCTCAAGACCAATCCCGAGGCCCATCGCCAGGACCTTAAGGGAAAGATTCTGGCCATGATTTTCGAAAAGCCCTCCCTGAGGACCAGGGTTACCTTTGAGGCGGGTATATACCAGCTGGGAGGGATAGGAATTTATCTGGCCCCCCAGGACATTCAACTGGGGAAAAGGGAAGCCGTTGAAGATGTGGCCAGGAATTTGTCCCGCTGGGTAAACGGCATAATGATAAGGACCTTTGGCCAGGACATAGTGGAAAAAATGGCCAAGGAGGCTTCTGTTCCGGTGATAAATGCCCTTACCGACCTATATCATCCCTGCCAGATTCTCGCCGATCTTTTCACCATCTGGGAAAAGGGGCATAAATTAGAGGAATTCACCTTAGCCTATGTAGGAGATGGGAATAATATTGCCCACTCCCTCATCTGGGGAGCCGCAAAAACAGGACTTCACCTGAGAATCGCCACCCCTGAGGGTTTTGAGCCCAAAAAAGAAATTCTCCAGGAAGCCCTTTCCCTGGGCGCAGATATAAAACTTTTCCACGACCCTGAGGAGGCGGTAAGGGGAGCCGATGCAGTCTACACTGATGTATGGGCCTCCATGGGACAGGAAGCCGAAAGAGAAACCAGGAAGAAAATTTTCATGCCCTTCCAGGTGAACATGAAGCTTTTCTCCAAAGCAAAGCCCTCGGCCTATTTCATGCATTGCTTACCTGCCCACAGGGGCGAGGAGGTAACTGACGAGGTCCTGGACCATCCCAGGTCCATAGTGCTGGACCAGGCGGAAAACCGCCTCCACATTCAGAAGGCCATTATGAGGAGGTTAATGGGATAAATGGAAAAGGAGAAATTCTTAAAAAAGGTCCTTTCTGAGGGAAAACAACCGGTTTCCCTCCAGAAGGTAGTGGAGCAATACGCAAGGAAAACCTTAGAAGAAGAAACCCTGGAGCCGGTTAAAATATACGATCCCGATTGCAGATACGAGGTAGGAGATCTTATTTACAAAGAATTTAACGAAAAACTCAGAATAGGAAGGGACAAGTTCATGGAATTTCAGGGAGGGGCGGTTCTTAAGGTGGTGGAGAAAAAATACTCCAAGGAGCTTGGCTGTTACCTCATTGGTCTGGAATACGAGGGTGGCGGTCCCCTGAAAGAGCACTTTAAATACTTAGCCAGGGCTAAAATAGGCTATTACCTCCCCAGCTATGAGCTCAAAGAATGCCCTGAACTTCCTCAAGATAAGGACCCAAGAAAAGCCGAAAGGGAACCCTCGGAGGAACTTCTCAAGAAGAGCAGAAAGGAAATTCTGGAACTAATAGAGAAGGATAAGAATATATACCGTTGGGGAGATTTTCTGATCCAGACCTCCGGTTTGAAGGAAATCGACGATAGCGTCATAAAACAGGTGGAAGAATACATAAAAGGAAAGGGTTCTTCGGTCTCCACTGCAGAACTGGTAGAGAGGGTGCTGGGAAAATCTAAAGATTCAGAGGATTTCCCCATCTGGTGTCTTTCCCTCAACAGGGCTTTATCATCCAAAAAATTAACCTTCGTGCTGGTTTCAAAAAGGGGATTTGGAAGATGGAACACCTGGCTCAATCTGGTAAACATGGAAAAGAACCTGCCCATAAAGGTCAAAAGAACCATACCTGTGTTTACCGCTCGCTCTAAGGTGGAGCTTGAAACTTATCTCAGGGAATTTGAAAAGGAGGAGAAAAAAACCGAGGCCAGGAATAAACACATTTTGACCTGGAGGGAGGTTCTCTCCGGAGCCGTCAGGGTCAGAAAAGGTTTCAGGAATTTACTAAGCGGAGAAATGGAGTTGAAAGCTGTTTCCAGAACAGGAGAGTACACGGTTTATTATTATCCCGAAAAAAACCTGATTCTCGGCCTTTCCAGGTATTACCGGGAAAACCTGGTGGTCCAGGCATCCCAGCTTTTTCTGGACTGGAAAAACGACCATTTTGAGCTTTCCCTGAGAACGGAGAAAAAACCCTTCAGAGCTCCCATGCTTACCTACAATCCAGAGGACGATTCCTTTGCCCTCAGGGACGCGGAGGTTTCCACTGAGATGGATGTGGAGCCCAGGGCCTTCCTCAGCAGGGAAGAGCTTCAATTGCTCCTGGGAAAGATTAACCAGTGGCGCCGGATAAGGGACCTTACAGCGCTGGTGAGGGAACTGGTAAAAAATTTCGGAGACCCCCAGCAGGATTTTAAGATTCACTACCTCAAACTATTTCACCTGCTGGATCTAATTCACGGCACACCCAAGGAGGACCTGCTAAGATCCCTCCTGGGGAATCCGGAGTTCTATCAGGAGGAAGGAGAGTTTGGATACTTCAAACTTGATCTGAACCGGGCTGTGGAGATTCCTGTGGAGAAGGAGGAAAAGGTGGAGGAACCACCCTCCTACGAACCCCCAGCGGACAGGTTGACCAAGTTCAAGAAACCCAAGAGAAAGAGAAAATACAGAAAACCATCCAGGGGGAAAGTCTCTAAGGAGGGATTCTTTGCCGAGAAATTGAAGGAAGCCCTGGATAAAAAGGAAGAATGATATAATTTCTATATAAAAGGGCGGTTAGCTCAGGCGGGAGAGCGCTGGTTTCGCACGCCAGAGGTCAGGGGTTCGAATCCCCTACCGTCCACTTTAGCCATGGAAAAAGCTGTCTTTCCTGTAGCCGGACTGGGAACCCGAATGCTCCCTGCCACCAAGGCAGTGCCCAAGGAGGTTCTTCCCCTTTACGACAGACCTGCCATTCACTATACCGTAGAGGAGGCCGTAAGGTCAGGGTTCTCCAAAATGATTTTCGTAACCTCCAAGGGGAAGGAGGCCATTCTTAATTATTTTGACCGCGATGTGGAGCTGGAAGAAATTCTCATGTCCAAGGGAAAGAAGGAAATGGCTGAATTTCTGAGGAGTCTTTCGGAAATGGCAGAATTCATAGCCATAAGGCAGGGAGTTCCCATGGGACTTGGGCATGCGGTCCTTCAGGCTAAAGCAGTGGTGGGGGGCGAGCCCTTTGCAGTGGTGCTTCCCGACGACATCGTAATAAGCGATCCTCCTTTGCTGCGCCAGATGAGGGATTTATACCTTAGGACTGGTAAATCCGTGGTAGCCCTTTACAGGGTGGCAGAGGAGCAAATTCCCTCCTTTGGGATAGCCGATGCTGAGGTGAAAAAAGATGGCCAGGTGGTAATCCACGACTTAGTGGAAAAACCATCTATCCAGGAAGCTCCCTCTGATCTTGCAGTAATAGGTCGCTACATACTGGAGCCTGAGATTTTTTCCATACTGGAAAAAACCCCACCGGGCAGGGGAGGGGAAATTCAGCTTACCGACGCTTTAAAGGTGCTCGCCAAGGAAGGAAGGCTCCTGGGCTTCATTTTTAAAGGAAAAAGGCTGGATATAGGCAATCCAGAGGGTTTTCTTAAAGCAAGCCTTGAGATAGCTGCGGAAAGAGGTGTTAAGATATAGAACCTTTCCCACCACAGCGGACCTGGGGGTATTCGTCTACGGGAGAACTCCCCAGGAAGTTTTTGAAAACTTCGCATACGCCCTGAGGAAAATTGTGGGGGGGAAGAAAAAATTAAAGGGCTCCTGGGAAAAAAGGATAGAGTTGGATTTTCCCTCCCTTGAAATGGGATTCTTCCTCTGGGCTTCGGAGCTCCTCTTCCTTTACGATACGGAAAAAATACTCCCTTCCAGTGCCCGGGTGGAGCTTTCCTCCACCGGGCTTCAGGCCAGGGTTCTTGGGGGAAAACTCCTCTCTCCCCCAAAAACCTATATAAAGGCCGTTACCATGCACCGGCTCAGCTTCAGGAAAATTAACAGCCGCTGGAGGGCTTCCTTGGTTCTTGATCTTTAATACCGCCTATGAATATATCCCCGGAAATGGTCTTTGCCCTTATACTTAGGCCCTCCTCGCATTTTCTCCAGTTCAGTTTTCTCTCAACTTTAAGAAAAGGGCTCTGTATCTCTCCCCCCGTGCTCTTGAGGTTAAAGAGACATACCCTTTCCGGAGCTCTTATATGTATATCTCCGCTTATGGAATGAAGACACCATCTGTCCCCAGATTTTCCCTGAAGGTAAACATCACCGCTTATGGTGTTTATCTTTACCCTTGTCAGTGCATCACCCTGTATTCTCACATCCCCGCTTATGGAAGATGAATTAACACTTTCCCCCTCATCAAGACTGGTCCTGATGTCGCCACTTATGGTTTCAAGGCGAAGGGCCTCCACCCTGTTGATTTTCAGGATTATATCTCCACTTACGCTGTGTATATCCCCGTCTTTAATTTCGCCCATCTCCCCGCTTATGTTTCCGCTCACGGTATGAAGATCAGCGGAGATTTTCCGGGGCACGGTGATTTCCACCTTCCCCTTATAATTGTCTCTCCGGCAAAAGAAGCAGAACTTCCTCGCTGGTCTTATTTTCAGGAAAACCTCGTCTTCGCTGCCCTCGGTTATCACCTCAGGTTTGCTTCCCGAATATCTGAGGTGGATTCTAATTCTCACCTGGTTCTTGTCCCAGGAATTTATCTTAAGGTCGGAGGATATCAGCTCCACCTTTAATTTAACCCCAGGAGAAACATCGTAAACCTTCTCCAGTTTAATCTCGCCTCCAGCGAGAAAAAGAGCGAAAATCATGAAGAGAATTAATTTTTTCATCCGGCACCTCCTTTCCATATTTTTATACGCTAAGTTCCCCTGGGAGTTCATGTTATCATTATGATATGAAGGAAATACTGGTTTTTGACGCAGAATTAATGGGAACCTACGACCGCAGGGCGGAGGAAGAATACGGCATCGCCTCCCTGATTTTAATGGAAAATGCCGGGGGGTGGGTGGCCAAGAAAATCCTGGAGATGGAGGATGTTTTCGTTGTTACTGTGGTGGCAGGTCCTGGAAACAATGGGGGAGACGGTATAGTTGCCGCAAGGCACCTTCATAACCACGGCCTTTCCGTCAATCTCATCCTTCTGACCTCCCCTGAAAAACTAAAGGGAGACGCTAAAAAGAACTTCGAAATCGCCCACAGAAGCGGCCTTAACATTTTTATCGCAAGCACTGAGAAAGAGTGGGACGGGCTTCTTCCCTTTATAGAAAGGGCGGATGTGGTGGTGGATGCCATCTTCGGAACAGGACTAAAAAGGGAAGTAAAGGGCTTGTTTGCCAGGGCCATAGAGGACATGAACCTCCTGGCTCCCAGAATCGTTTCCGTGGACATTCCCTCAGGGGTCTCCTCGGAGGACGGTTCAGTAATGGGGGTTGCCGTGGAAGCTGACCTTACGGTAACCTTTGAAGCCCTTAAGTTCGGACACATATTTCCCCCGGGGGAGGGCTTCTGCGGAGACATTGAGGTGGTTAAAATAGGAATTCCCTTGGACGCCTACGAAGGGCAGGAGCTGCCCTATCGCCTTACCTATCCAGAAGGTCTATTTCCGGCTAAGCTGTTAAGGAGGGAGCCCAACACCCACAAAGGGGATTACGGACACGTTCTTGTGGTGGCGGGAAGCGTTGGAAAAACAGGTGCTTCGGCCTTGGCTTCCCTGGCAGCCCTTAAGGCAGGGGCAGGACTTGTGACCTTAGCTGCTCCCGCCGATGTTCTTCACCTTATACCCCTTTCTCCTGAGATTATGACCTATCCCCTCCCCTCATCAAACGGCAGGATAAACAGAAAGGCCATTGACCTTATTGAAGATATGCTTCAGGGAAAGACGGTCCTTGCTGCAGGGCCCGGTCTTGGGACCTGGGAGGAGACCGGGGATTTCCTGATGGAACTTTTAAGAAAAGCCAGCATTCCCAGGGTCTTGGATGCCGACGCCCTGAACATCCTGGCAGAAAGAGGGAAGATTCCTGGAAATTCCCCCACCGTTCTCACTCCCCATCCAGGGGAATTTTCAAGGCTGACCGGAAAACCCAAGGAGGAGAATTTAAGAAGAAGGCTTGAGCAGGCCAGGGAATACGCTATAAAGCACAAAGTTTTCCTTGTGCTCAAGGGATACAGAACCACAGTAGCGGCCCCTGACGGAACAGCTTACATAAATTCCACCGGTAACCCTGGAATGGCAACCGGAGGAAGCGGGGATGTCCTTACAGGGATAATAGCAGGGTTTCTCGCCCAGGCAAAGGAAGAGGAATTTGAGGAGGCCTTGGTGGAGGCAGTGGGTTATCACGGATTAGCCGGGGATTTAGCCGCAGCAGAACTTACTCAGCCCTATCTCACCGCCGGGGACATAATTGAATACCTCTCAGAGGCCTTTAAGGAAAATGCTTGAATACCAATCCAGCTCAGAGGAGGAAACCAAAAAGATAGGAGAAGAACTGTCAAGAAGCCTCAGGGGGGATGAGGTGGTTCTAATATACGGCCCCCTTGCCAGCGGAAAAACCATCTTTGTAAAGGGCATGGCAAGGGGGCTGGGTATAGACGAGGCTCTGGTCTCATCCCCTACCTTCACCGTTATGAACATTTACTCCGGGGAGAAACTCCTTTTCCATTTAGACCTTTACAGAACCCAGGAGAGGGAGCTGGAATTTCTCGGAATTGAGGACTTTTTAGGCATGGGGATTCTGGCGGTGGAATGGGGGGAAAAGGCAGAGGGCCAGCCCTGGGCCAGTCCGGCCATTAAGGTTCGCATATTTCCAGAGGGAGAAAACCGGATTATAAAAATAGAAGGCAGGTGAATATTTGATTTTATTGGGTTTGTTTATGTTTTTTGCCGCAGCGGGCCTTTTCCTGTTTTCCCTCCTCTTCCTTAAACCCTTTACCCGGAGGAGAAAAAAATTTCTCCGCTTTGCCTACCTTCTTTCCTTCGCAGCCTTAGTGGTGGTTCTTTTCTCCCGCAAATACCTAACCCCTTTGATGGTAGCATCCTTCCTTTCCCTGCTGCTCAGTTACATAGCCTGGGAAGTTTCCCTTTATTTCCTCAAAAAGTAATCTTTATCTTGAGCTCCCTGAGCTGGGCAGGGTCCACGCTGGAGGGCGCACCTGTAAGAAGGCAGAGGGCAGAGGTGGTCTTGGGAAAGGCTATAACATCCCTTATGGACTGCTCCCCTGCTGCCATCATTACCATCCGGTCAAAACCAAAGGCTATACCCCCATGGGGAGGGGCTCCGTATTCCAAGGCCTGAAGCAGGAAGGAAAATCTCTCCTCCTCAACTCCCAGGATTTTGAGTATTTTCCTCTGAAGCTCTGCCCTGTGAATCCTTATGCTCCCTCCTCCCAGCTCCACACCGTTTACCACCAGGTCATAGGCCCTGGCCCTCACCTTCAGGGGCTGCGTCTCTAAAAGCTCTATATCATCTTCCTTAGGGGAGGTGAAGGGATGGTGGTTGGAGGTTATTTTTCCTTCCTCGTCCAGTTCAAAAAGGGGAAAATCCACTATCCAAACAGGGGAAAATCCCTTCAGCTCCAGCCCCTTTATTTCCGCAACCCTTTTCCTCAAATACCCCATAAACTTCTCAACCCCCTTCCCTGCCATGAAAATGGCCCCATCCCCGTTTTCCAACTCAAGTTCCTCTGCTATCTTTCCCCTCCAGACCTCGTCCCCTCTTAGGCTTCCTGAAAATCCTCCATCGCCCTTCTTAAGGGAAAGTATCCCCGCTGCCCCCATGGATTTTACTTCCCTATCCAGGGCCTCAATCTGCTTCCTGGAAAGGCCACCGGGAATTTTCATCCCCAGGAATTTTCCCCCTCCCTCCAGGGCTGAGGCCACTATTCTGTTGCTCTCTGACGGAAGCCCGGAAAGGTCCTTTATCTCGTAGGGTATCCTGAGGTCCGGAGCATCTGTTCCGTATTTTCCCATGGCCTGGTCATAGGAGAGGACCGGGAGGGTGGGGGGAAGCTCTATTCCAGCCTGGGAAAAGGCCTGCCGCAGAATTCCCTCTGCCACTTCCATAACATCCTTCTCCTCAGCAAAGCTCATCTCCAGGTCAATCTGGGTAAATTCCGGCTGACGATCCGCCCTCAAATCCTCGTCTCTGAAGCAGCGGGCGAACTGGAAATACCTTTCAAACCCGGATATCATCAGAATTTGCTTGAAAAGCTGGGGAGATTGGGGAAGGGCGTAAAACCTGCCCGGGTAATTCCTGGACGGCACAAGGAAATCCCTGGCTCCCTCGGGGGTGGATTTTGTAAGGATTGGAGTTTCTACTTCCAGAAAGCCTAAGGAATCAAGATAATTCCTCACCGCCATAGCCATTCTGTGGCGGAGGAGGAAGTTTCTCTGCATCCTGGGTCTTCTAAGGTCAATGTAGCGGTAGCGGAGTCTTACCTCTTCGCTGGCCTCCACCACATCGCTTACCGGGAAAGGGGGGGTCTTTGAGGTGTTAAGTACCCGTAACTCCTCCACCTCAACTTCCACTTCCCCGGTGGGAAGTTCCGGATTTTTAGATTCCCTCTCCCGGACTTTTCCCTTAACCTCCAGGACCCACTCTGGCCTAACCTCCCTGAGCTGGCTCCCCACAAGCTGAACCACTCCGCTCCGGTCCCTGAGGTCAGCGAAGACCACTCCCCCAAGGTCCCTCACCCTCTGCGCCCACCCCCTGAGAAGAACCCTTTTACCTTGGTCCTTTAGCCTTAAAGAGCCACACCAGGTTCTCATCGGGTTATATACATTATCCAGCCGAAGGCTATGGAGCCCACCACCATCCACAGGAAGGTTTTGAGAGCATAAATAAGCCTCTCTCTTTTACTCTCCTTCCTTATAATGGCGAGGTCCAGGGAAGCGGGAATGGAAAAAAGGAGAAGGACTAAAAGATAACTCTTCATTTTTTGCTCAGAATTGCCCCCACCTTGGCGGTGGCTAAATAGTTTATTAAACCTCCCCCCATGAGGAAGAAGGTGCCGTAATCGCTGGTCCAGGTAACCTTTATCCGGCTTCCTAAGCCGAGAATTTTACCCAAGAAAAAGAGAAAGCCGTTTCCGAACTGGGCAAAGGTGAGGAACACGGTAAGGGGAGAGCCCTCATTGGTCCCCACGAACCTTCCCCCCAGTAATAGGCCCACGGCGAAAAAATAAAGGATAGAAAAGAAAATTATGAGCCCGTCCCTTTTCCTGCCCAGAAGATAGAAGCCGGCCCCGGGCAGGAACCACGCTAAAAGCACATAAAGCCAAGCTCTTTTTTCTTCCATTAGCCTTTAATATAAACAAAAATTGCCCTGTTTTCAAGAAAAAGGCTAAAATGATAGCATGAATGCCTGGGACGCAATTATAATTGGCGGTGGAATAATAGGACTTTCCACCGGTTATTATCTTTCCCAAAAAGGGAAAAAAGTTTTACTACTGGAGCGGAGGGAACTGGGAGCCGGTTCCACAAGCCGCTGCATAGGGGGGATAAGGCAACAGTTCTCCACCCCGGGTTCAATTCGCTTGGCTATGAAGTCCGTGCAGCTCTTTTCCCGAATGGAAGGGGAATTCGGTTTCTCGGTGGAATTTGCCCAGACCGGTTATCTTTTTCTGGTTTTTACCGAGGAGCAAAAAAGGCATTTCCTGAAGGTTATGAGGTTGCAGAAGTCCCTGGGTCTGGAAGTTTATTACTTGGAAAGGAAGGATGTGGAGGAGTTGGTGCCGGGAATTGATGCCCGGGACCTGCTGGGAGGGGTTTACTCCCCCAAGGACGGTCAGGCTTATCCCTTTGCAGTGCTTAAGGGAATGGCAGAGGGGATAATAAGCCAGGGCGGGGAAGTAAAACGCAGAACCGAGGGGGGGGGAATAATCCAGGAAGGGGGGAAGGTAAAGGGGGTTCTTACAGGCCGGGGGGAGAAGTTCTATGCTCCTGTGGTGGTAAACGCCGCTGGTCCCTGGGCTAAGCAGGTAGGCCAGATGGCAGGGATTGAACTTCCCACTGAACCTGAAAGGCACGAGGCCTTCATAACGGCAAGGCTCCCTTACAGGAAAATACCTATGATAGTGGATTATAGGCCCGACGGCGGATATTTTCAGCAGAGGATAAACGGCCAAATAATAGGCTGCTATACCCCAAAGCCCAGGGTTCCAGGCCCCAGGGAGGACTCCTCCTTTGAGTTTATCGGGGAAATGAGTTACAGGATTGTCAGGGTAATACCCTGGCTGAAAAATTCCTTAGTTCTGAGGCAGTGGGCTGGAGCCTACACCATGACCCCGGATGCCAACCCAATAATTGACGAGGCCGAACTCGAAGGGTTTTTCGTAGCCGCCGGCATGAGCGGTCACGGATTTATGTTTGGACCTGCGATAGGCTGGAGCCTTGCGGGGAAAATCCTCCAGGGCGAATGGCCCTTACCCATGGAGGAGTTTTCCCTCAGGAGGGAGTTTTCTTCTGCGGAGGCTCTGAAGTAAGGCCCAATTTAGCCCTGACCTTGTCCTCTATTTCCTTCAGAAGCTCAGGTTTCGCTGCCAGAAGTTTTTTCACATTCTCCCTGCCCTGCCCCAGCCTCTCCTTGTTGTAAGAATACCAGGAGCCCGCCTTTTCCACTATACCGGCGGAGACCGCAGCATCAAGCACATCCCCTATTTTGTCAATACCCTTTCCGTAAATGAGTTCAAGGACGGCCTCCCTGAATGGGGGAGCCAGTTTGTTTTTTACCACCTTTATCCTTACAAGGTTTCCAACCGTTTTATCCCCCTGTTTAATTGAGCTCTGTCTTCTCACCTCCACCCGGATGGAGGAATAAAACTTAAGGGCTCTTCCTCCAGGGGTTGTCTCTGGATTACCGAACATTACCCCTATCTTCTCCCTTACCTGGTTTATAAAAATAAGGGCCGTATTGGACTTGTTTACTATTCCGGCAAGTTTCCTCAGGGCCTGACTCATAAGCCTGGCCATAAGTCCCATGTGGGCATCGCCCATTTCACCCTCCAGTTCTGCCTTGGGAACCAAGGCCGCCACCGAATCCACCACAATAACATCAATGGCCCCGCTCCTTACGAGAATCTCCGCTATCTCCAAGGCCTGTTCTCCGTAATCGGGCTGAGAAATCAGAAGGTCCTCAACATTTACACCCAGGGCCCGGGCATAATTGGGATCCAGAGCATGCTCTGCATCTATAAAGGCCGCCTTACCCCCGAGCTTCTGGGCCTCGGCTATAACATGAAGAGCCAAGGTAGTTTTTCCCGAGGATTCCTGACCGTATATCTCCGATATCCTTCCCCTGGGAAAACCCCCTATCCCCAAGGCTGCGTCAAGGCTTATGCTTCCAGAGGGTATCACATCTATCTTAACATGGGCGCCCCTCTCGCCAAGCTTCATTATAGAACCCTTTCCGAAGGTCCTTTCTATGTAATCCATGGCAGCCCTGAGTTTCTTCTCCCTGTCCTGCTCCATATTATCCTCCTAAAATTTTCTTGGTAATTAACTTAAGTTCCCCCAAAGCCTCCCCGGCGTTCTGAAACCTCTTGCTCTTCTCCTTCTGGAGGCACTTCATGATAAAGTTGTCCAGAGCTTCAGGTATGCCCGGACGGTAGGTTGAAGGAGGAAGGGGAGGCTCTTCTATGTGCTTCTTCATAACCTCAATTCTGTCCTTTCCCAGGAAAGGTGGCCTGCTGGCCAGAAGGTGGTAAAGGGTAGCACCTGCAGAATAAATATCGCTCCTTTCGTCCACCGCTGCTCCCTTACACTGCTCCGGGGACATGTAAAAGGGGGTTCCAGATATTTTACCCCTTTCCTTTTCTATTTCTGAAGCTAAAACAGCAAGGCCGAAGTCCATAACCTTCAGTTTCTTATCCTTGGTGAGCATTATGTTCTGGGGTTTTATATCCCTGTGAATCACCCCGTTTCTGTGGGCGTATTGAAGGGCGGAGAAAAGCTTTGTGGCTACAAAGAGAACCTGTTTTACGGTGAACTTCCCTTTTTCCTTGAGATAATCCAGAAGGGTTTTACCCTCAAGGTATTCCATGGCGATGAAATAGCGATCGTTGAACTTTCCCACATCGTATATTATGACTATGTTGGGATGGGAAAGTTTGGCCGCTGTTTTGGCCTCGGCCAGAAACCTCTCAATGGCCCTTTTGTTGAGATCAAGCTCCTTCTTAAGAAGTTTAAGGGCAACGGTTCTGTTGAGCACGGTATCCTCTGCCTTGTAAACAGAGCCCATTCCTCCCTTCCCTATAAGGGCGATGATTCTGTATCTCTTCTGGGGCTGGGAAGTCTTTTCCTCAAGTTCCTTTAATTTGTTAACCGCCTGGGCAAGTTTTTGCATCCTTTCCCGGGCATCAAGATAATTTATATCAATACTGCTTACCGATTTGAACATCTCATAGGCTTCCTGATATTTTCCCTGAGCTTCGGCTATAAGTCCCAGGAAATAGTAAATATCAAGATTTGACTTGGATATGGGCTCCCCCTTCAGGGCGATTTTAAACCTTTCTTCCGCCAGTTCGTATTCCTTCTTGTCCAGGAAAAGCTTTCCCAACATAAAACTGGCCCTTTCAAATTCAGGATCCTGCCTCTCAACCCTCTGAAGGTTCTCTATGGCCAATTCCTCGTCTCCCAGATAATAATAGGCTATAGAACCGGCCTGGAACCAGTTTCTTCCCTTCCTGAACATGGCTTCCGCCCTGCGGTATAATTCCTCCTTTTTGACTCCATCAGTTTCTTTATCGGCCATTTCCTTGAGCACTTCGCCGGCCTTTGAGAACTCTCCGGCCTTTTCAAAGGAAACCAGGGCCTTATCAACTTCGCCGGCCAGCCTGTAAAGCTCCCCGGCCTTATTCCAGAGTCCATCTTTGAAATAACACTCCGCAGCTTTTTTCAGTTCTCCGTTCCATTCGTAAAGCTCTGCGGCCCGGCCGTAATCCCCTGCAAGTTCAAAGTGCTCTGCTGCCTTCAAATGCTGCCCCTCACTCAAATAATACTCCCCCAGCAACATGTTTGCCTTCCGGTGCTCTCCAGCCCTTCTGTAAAGTTCTGCTGCTTTTTCAAAAGCTCCGGCTTCCTCGTATTCCCGGGCTGCTTCCAGGAAATTTCCCTGTCTGCTCAGAATCTCAGCTGCTTTTTCGTGCCATTTAACCTTTCTGGCCAAGGAAAGAGCTTTTTCCACATCTCCGGCCTGCTCATAGAGCTCTATGGCCCTTTGAAGAGCCACCCGGGCCGAGGGCTTAAGTTCCCTGGAGTCAAGGAAAATCTGATCCACCCAGTTTTCAAAGCACCATGCGGCCTTGTCGGGCTTTCCTGCCTTTTCATAGCAAACCCCGGCTCTGTCCAGCAGACCTATGGATTCATAAAGGGTGGCGGCTCTTTCCCAAATGCCGTGCTTTTCAAGAAGCTGGGCCGCTTCCTGCTTTCTACCAACTTCCTCATAGGTGCTGGCAGCTTTCTCAATGTCCTTGAGCTTGTTCAAATAGATTCTCACCGCCATTTCGTAATCGCCGCCCTCCTGGTATAGGGCCGCAGCTTTCTTTAGCATCCCATTTTCTTCGTACATGGAGGCAGCTTCGCTTAGCAATCCTGCTTTTCTGTACATTTCCTCCGCTTTCTCCAGCATCCCGAGCTCTCTATAATGAGAGGCAGCCTCCTGGTATCTTTCCTCTTTTTCCGCTCTTTTAGCTGCCCTTAGCTTAGCTTCCTTCTTCCCGAAGAAAAAACCAACCAGTTTCTCTATCCCTCTCAGCTCTGTGGTTTTTTCTTCCCTTTCCGCCAACAAGACCTCCTTTTTATGCTATTAAAAGTATGCCATCTATGGTTAAAACTGTCAATTTGACCTATTTTACATACCCAAGGCTCTTAAGGTTTTCCAGGGTTTTTCTGGATATTCTCTTCCCCCTCTTTTTTCCCTTGAATTTCCGACTTTCCTTACTATAGAGGTGAAGGAGACGATCTCTCAGCCTGGTAAGACGGGAAACCATTAGGCCTTGAAGGGGAAGGGGGGCTTTTTCCTGGAAATCCTTTGCTACATCAAACAAATAAAAGGGTTTAAGCCCTAAAGCTTTCTGGGCCCTTCGGCCAATAAATATGAGTTTTTTAGGAAAATCTATAACCGCGTTTCCCTGAAGGGCCAGTATGAGAAGTTTCCTATTCTTTATGGGCTTAAGCATACTCCTTCCTGTCAATTTATAGGGAAATTTTATACCCACGATTTCCCCTATGGTGGGAGCAAGATCCATAAGGCTCACAGGAGCCTTTACATTACGGGGCTTTTCCCACGGGATATAAACCACCAGGGGTATTCTTATGGAAGAGTTAAAGGGAAGGGGTCCGTGGTCAAAGAAAAGATTGTGTTCTCCCAGTTCTTCACCGTGATCAGCGGAAATAATCACCACCGTATTTTTAAGAAGGCCCGATTTTTTTAGTTCCTCAAGAACCTTCCCCGCATAAAAATCAACCTTCCTTATCTCCCCATCATAACGGGAGATGTAGTAGCCAGAAAAGGGATGAAGATTAAGATGAACCCATTCCCCCTCCCCTACAACCACTTTGTTTTTGACCTTCCTTATGTCAGCCCCCTTATCCTCCTGGGGAATCCACTTTTCCTCTGGCTGGTAGGGAGCGTGGGGGTCTATGTAATGGAGCCAGAGGAAAAATTTCCTCTCCTTATTCTTTCTTATAAAATCCACAGCAGCTTCAGTTATAAGAGCCGCAGAGCCCTCCTTATCGTTGCTGTTCCTTTTCCAGACCTCATCATAAAAATCAAATCCCTGAGCGAAACCGAAAACCCTGTCCAGATTACCGTTAAAGACTGAAGCTCCTGTTACGTAGCCCTTTTCCTTTAAAGCTTCCGCCAGGGTAAGAAATTCCTTCCTCAATGTGCCTAAGTTGGGCTTGATTTTAAGAACGGTGGGATGCAATCCAGTTAACATGGAAGCTAAGGAAGCTGAAGTTTTGGGCAGGGCGCAGAAGGCGTTCTGATATACCAGGGCCTTAGAAGCGAATTTATCAATATTGGGGGAGGTTCTATAACGATACCCGTAAAGGGAAAGGTGATCCGCCCTGAGGGCGTCAATGGTTATGATAACAATGTTGGGTTGGCGGCGCCCTCCGCAGGAGATCCCCACAAAAGTAATAAGGGAGAGAATCAAAATTTTCCTCATGGCGTAATTATACTCTCATCTGGGACTTTCCTGAATATCAAGAACCAGGGCTTCCAGCACCAGTTGAAACCCGAGGATAAGGGGTAGGACGGAGAGCATAACCGTTCCTGTGCTGGCAGGTATTCCGGTCCTTACGCTTTTTATCCAGTGGTATATCCCGAAGAAAAATCCCCAGGCCAGAAGGACAAATCCCAGGAAGAGGAAAAGGGCAATGGGGGAAAAATCCCTCAGCACATATTTCTGGTAAACCCGGTAGAGAAACCTCTTTAGAAGTAACCACGGGAAAGTTAACATTATGGACGAAATTTTTATACCCGACTCCTCCTCGCCGTAAATGGTGGGAATAGGCACATCTTTAACCCTGTAGCGGAAGATGTTAAGGTTGACCAGCATGTCATTTTCAAAGAAATAACCGTTGTGAATCCTTTCCAGGGGAAGGGTTTTCAGGACCCGGCAGGTTATGGCAGTAAAGCCGTTCTGGGGATCAAATATGTGCCAGTAACCGGAGGCAAGCTTGGTGAGAAAGGTGAGGATGATGTTGCCCACAAGCCTCACCAGGGGCATTTTTTTAAGACTTCCCCCTTCCAGGAATCTATTTCCCTTGGCGTAGTCGTATCCTTCCTTTACGATAGCCTCCAGGAGCTTGTTCAACCTATCCAGGGGCATCTGCCCATCCCCATCAACCTTGACCACAATGTCCGCTCCCATTTCCATCGCCTTTACATATCCCCTTTTGGTAGCCCAACCCACTCCCAGATTATTTTCGTTCCTCAGGATGACCACCCTTGGGT
>JALXBI010000075.1 GCA_026991555.1 Candidatus Aminicenantota bacterium | reverse complement strand
CCACTGCCCGCAAGTTCCTCCACCTTGTCTGGCGCTTACAGAGGGGAAACCTTATATAGAAAAAGGGGCAGGTGAGCATCGAATAGGGACTGCTCCTTTGAGAGCGAGGGTCTGATTATGCCCCTGCCCCTTCATACCACCATTCTATAATAACACATAATGGTTGTATGAAGGGAAAGAAAAGAGGTTAGAAATGGCAAAGGCGATGGCCCGAAAGTAGGAGGAAAAATGGTTTAATATTCCTCCACCCCTTCCTTTCCTATAGGTGTCACTATTTTTCGAATTTTCTCTCCCTTCCCATTTTCGGGTCTGTCCCCAATTCTCCTACTAATTTGGGATTCTTCCCAGGAAATTCTAAAATTCTAAGGATAAACGATAAACTGGGTTATTTACCCTCCATCTGGTTTGAGGAGGAGATAGGAAGATATATGGTGAATCTGGTCCATTGTCCGGGCTGGCTCTCAACTGAGATTTTCCCGCCAATTTCCTCCACCGTGCTTTTCACCATATATAGACCAAGACCTGTCCCCTCGCTTCCTTTGGTTGTGAAATAGGGCTCAAAAACCCTGTTTATGTCCTTTCTCTCGATACCCACCCCATTGTCCTCAACCACTACCTTGGCAAAGTGCTTTCCAGAGACAGGGTCATATTCCGAGGTCACTTCAAGGATTATGTTTCCGTTTTTCTTCCCTGACATAAGTATGGCGTCCATCGAGTTGATGATTAAATTATAAAGGCTAACCGAAAGTTTGCTGGGATCCCCCATAACCTTTAATCCCTGTTCCGTTTTTTTCACCTTAAGCTTTATGCTTTCCGGTAGAATTTTCTTTATAAAATTCACCGTGGAATCTATAACCTCGTTCAAATTCACCTCTTCAAGCCGTGTTCTTTCCCTGGAAAAATCCAGCAACGAACGGGAAAGTTTTGCGGCGTTTCTGGTGGCGTTTTTGATCTGATATACTTCTTCCTTGAGATAATAATCGCTCAATCTCAAATCTAAAATCTCCAGATGCCCCAGAATTGTGGTGAGGTAATTATTTATATCGTGAGCATAGGAGGTAAGCCTCGTGCCTATCATGGCAAGCTTGCGAAGGTGCAATAATTCCTTTTCCATTTCCTTTTTTCTGGTTATATCCTCCACCTGAACGATAAGAACCGGTTCCCCATCCCTCTCTACCGGGTAAATTAACACCTTAAGAATAAGGTTTTTGCCTCCCACCTCAGCCTCCAGTCCGTAAATCTCCTGGGCCCTATTCTGCAAAAGTGCTGAGGTGCATTTCTCTTTTACCCTTTCAAAGCCCCTTATTGAGAGAAAAAGATTGTCCCCTTTTTTAAGCTTATCCCCGAACATTTCCTTAGCAGATGAATTCATCTCCTGAACCTTGCCGGAAGGATTACATACAAGAACCCCTGTGGGGCTCCGGTTAATTATGGTCTGATAAAAGGCCTTTGTCTTTTCTAATTCATCCCTCTTCTCCTTCAGCTGAAGGGCCATGGAATTAAAGGTCTCGGCAAGTTTGCCAAATTCATCCTTCCTTTTAAGGTTCAATTTATAATCTAAGTCTCCCCAGGCCCATCTTTCTCCCGCTCTGGAAAGCGCTGTGATCGGTTTAATGAAATGTCTGCTCAGAATTAAGGTCAAAAGGAGAGCAAAGATAAGGTCCAGGCCGAAGGCCACCAGTATATATTTCAAAAAGCCCCTGTGGACACTCAAAACCTCGGTTTCATCCTTGCCCAGGATCAGCTTACCGCAAACATTATTCCCCATGCATTTTATATCCACCCCCTTCATTAAAAAAAGCCGCCCCTCTATCTCCCCCTTCATCGCTCCCTTCCACTTCTGCACCCTGGAGGGGAAGATTCTCTCCCCTTCCTCGCCTATGTAAGTGGAACCCAGGAGTTCTCCCTGACCGTTAAGTATAAAAACCTCCTCCCTTACCCTCTCCTTTAGATAATCGGCAAAACCAGAATCTATAGGTCTTTCAAGGGCAAGATAACCTTTAATTCTGAGGGAAGTGGGGTCTACTATAGGCGTAAGGGAAAGAAAGCATAGCTTTCCATGGTAAGGAAATATACCACTGAGCCTCACCACCTGCTTCTTCTCTCTAAGAAGGGAGGAAATATTGAGTTTACATTTAACCCCTGAGGGCAGGTAACTCAGAACCTTTTCCCCATTTTTCCGGAATATCTCAACTCCGCTGGATGGAAACAGGGAGTCCTTTTGCTGAAGATATATGCTCAACACCCTTGGCTTATCCAGGTTGTCCGATATTTCCCTAAGCTCCGAAAGAAACCCCGCCACCCTGTTTAACTGGGAAAGGTAATCGTAAAAAAAGCTTTCGGTTCTTTTGAGAGAAATTTCAAGATGTTTTATTTCCGAGTCAAATACACTGAAGCTATATTTAAAAACAAATAAAACCGTTATGAAGGAAAGGGACAGGAAAACAATCACCAGAGAGAAGAGGATCAGCTTTACCTTTATCTTCATCTCTTATAAAGCCTTTCGTAACGGAGAAGTCCAATGGTATCCACACTCACTCCGCTTATCCTGGAACTTGCGAAAAAGGATTTCTTCAGCTGAGCTATGGGAATTAAAAGATGGTTTCTGTAAATTTTCAACTCCAGGTCCTCATATATATCTTCCCGTTTTTTTTCGGACAGAATCCCGAGCACTTTATAAAGCTGTTTTCTAAGGCTAACAGCCTGGGGAAAGGAGGAAAGGGTAGGATAAGAGCTCAACATCCTACCTTCAGGCAAAAGGAAGCTCAACATGCTAAAGGGCTCCGGGTAATCCCAGATCCACGAGTAATAAACTATTGAGAACTTCCTCTGGGCAAGTATTCTGTTGAACTCCTTGATATCCCTTATGGGAAACAATTTTATTTTTATCCCGTATTTCCCGGCTTCGTGGGCAAATGCAAGAAAAACTTTAGAATACAGGGGCTCTTCTGGATACACCAGCGTCATCCTTACCTTTCCGGCAAGGCCTTTTCTCTTTACGATTCTCATGGCTCTTTCCGGACAATAGCGCCAGAGGCAATTTTTGTGGGAATTCTTCTCCCCATTTCCGAACTGTAAAATTCTGCAGGCGGGAGCCCTAAACCTGCCGAAGGCGAGGCTCATCCATCGTGGATTCCAAAGGTAGGAAATGGCTTCCCTTACAAAGGAATATTTAGCCCACGGGTCAGAAGGATTAAAGGTTAAATATTCCAGGGATAGGATGGGGAAGGTCCATAGACGGAATTTATCGGAATTTTTCAGAGCCTCCACCTTTGAGATGGAAATTCCGTTGGTCATGTCAAGCTTTCCCTCCATGAGAAGGGAATAAATTGAGTCCATGGATAATCCAAAAAGCACCACCACCTTGTCTATGTTCCCTCTTCTCCCCATATAGAAAGGATTTCGCAGGAGAATCATTCTCTTGCCCTTCTGCCAGAGTTTGACATAGTATGGTCCGCTTCCTATGGGCTTGAATTTACCTTCCTTCCCATAAACTACAGAAGCCTGAACCACTGTGAGCACATGAAGGAAAGGGGAAAATTCTCTCTTGAGGGTAAACACCACCTGATAAGGCCCCCTGGCTTCCACATCTTTAAGGAAATAGAATAAAAATCTGCCTGCCTCCTTGTTTAAGAGCCTTTTAAAGGTGAATACCACATCCCGGGAAGTCAACGGCTCCCCATTGGAGAATCTTACTCCCCTTCTCAGGTTAAAAATCCAGGTTTTGCCGTCTGGAGAACTTCTCCAGCTTACTGCCAGAGACGGGAGAATCTTCAGCCCTGAAGGATCCACCCTGACCAGAGTCTGATAAATATTAGCTACTATCTGGGCTGAGGCATCATCCCATTGGGATGCCGGATCAAGAGTTTCAGGTTCCCCCCGGCCACCGAAATACAAAGTGGCACCAGGAAGTGCAAAAGCCAGAAAAATTGATAAAACGAGCTTCCTCAATTACCCTCCTCCTTTACCTTTTTGAAGAGCACATACCCCTTGGGACTAACCTCCAATCCCTCAATTCCTTCCCTGTAGGCAACTACGTGAAAGGATCTGTAAAGGGGAACGGTCAAATATTCCTCCATTATTTTTTCCACAACCCTGGTATATAGCTCCTTCCTCTTGAGCGGATCCATGGTCCTTCTCGCTTCCTCTATAAGCTTCATGGCTTCTGTATAATGGGGGGATGTGGATGAAATTCTGGGAGAAAAGGGAAAATAGGTGGAGTAAATAAAATTGCCCACCTCCGGAACATCGGCCACCCATCCCCCTATAACCATATCAAAATCCCCCTGAATCACTCTTTTGACTAATTTCCCATAGGGAAGGGCCACCGGCTTCACCAGTATTTTCGCCTCCAGTAAATTACGGGCCACGGTGTTGACCACATCCCTGTAGGGGCTTCCCAAAAGGTAGAGTAAACTACACGAAAAACCTTCAGGATAACCCGCCAGGGCAAGGAGCTTCTTAGCTTCCGCGGGGTTATAACCAGATGGCCTCAATTTGAAAGGGAGTATCAGGGAAGCTGGAACCGGAAAGGAAACCGGCTCTGCAAGTTCCCCGAAAACGAGCTTAACAAGTCTGTCCTTGTTGATGAGGAGAGTTACTGCCTTCCTGACCCTTATATCATTAAAGGGAGGATGAAAACTATTGAAGGTTATGTAGTTTATGTCAAGTTCAGGAAATTTTATTATCTTTATCCCTATCTGATTTTTAACATCATCGTATTCTTTTCTTGAAAGTCTGCTTATTACATCGGCATTGCCGTTTTTCAGCTGGAGCACCCTCAAGTACGAATCCCTGACAACGAGAAACCTGACCCCATCTATTTTCGGAGAAGAACCCCAGTAATGCCTATTAGCCTCAACCAGGACGTATTTTCCCTTAACCCAGGACTTCAACTTAAAGGGACCGGTGCCCAAATTTATATTCCCGTTTCCATCTGCTTTTACGATGAAGGCAAAGGGATTAGCGAGAACCGATGGCAGAGCAGCGTAGGGCTTTTCAAGGATGAATTCAACGGTGTATTCGTCTATTTTTCTTACCTCTTTAAGGAAAGGCAGAAGGGCCTTCATTGCAGCAAATTCCTTCGCCCTCTGACGATTAAAAGAGAAAACTACCGAATCTGCATTAAAAGGGCTACCATCATGAAATTTAACACCCTTCCGGAGGTAGAATTTCCATATTCTTCCGCCTTTAAAGGCTTTCCATCTTTCTGCCAGAAGCGGGGAAACCTTGTAATAAGTTCCTTTGAATTCCACAAGCCCTTCGTAAACATTGGCCAGGACCTCGGAAGTATAAGCGTTCCATTGGGCAGCGGGGTCCAGTGTGGTAATACCTTGACCCCTTGGATAATTCAAAACCCTGGCATCAAGAAGGCTTAAAGAAAAAAGAACCCCCACCCATAAACAAAGAAATTTCCTTACCATTTCATTCCAACCTCAAAACAAAAGTCACCTCTAAGATACTTATTATGTTAGAACTTTTTCCGGATTTTTCTACCGAAATGGGTAAATCCTGAAACCTTCAGCTTCCTGCTCCCAAAATATATGCCATGGCCCCCTACCTTTCCCACCTTCCTTCCGGGCCCTTCTGTGGGAGATGTATATACAATAGCATAATCCTCTCCACCGTATAGCATGTACTCAATCGGGTCAGCCCCCTTCATTTTACAGAATTCAAGGAGCTGAGGATGGGGGTTGAAAGATTCAGGGGCCAAAACAGCCCCCTTGCCTGAAAGGAGACGGTAAAGGTCCAGGACAAATCCGTCGCTTACATCTATCATAGAGGTGGCAATTTTTGAGGCCTCCAGGGCCTGTCTTACCGGAGGAGAAGGGTCCAGAAAGGCCTTTTTAAGGGCTTCAAAACCAGGGAGTTTTTCCTCCAAGGCTTCCCTTCCTGCCCGGGAAAGGCCCAGATCTCCAAGAAGATAAATCCAATCCCCCTCCCGGGCCTTTCCCCTTAAAATCGGTTTTTCCGTCCTTCCCACAGCCGTGACTGATATGTAGATTTGTGAGGCACTGGAAAGGTCCCCTCCCACCAAGGAACAGCCCCAATCCCTGCAGGCACTGTATATCCCATTTATAAATTCATCAAGCCATTTATCCGTTAAATCCGGCGGAAGCGCTAAGGTCATGAGGATAAAAAGGGGCTCTGCTCCCATGGAGGCGATGTCGCTTATGTTCACCGAGACGGATTTTCTTCCTAAGAAAAAGGAGGGATGCTCCGGGGTAAAATGGGTGCCTTCTACCAGCAGGTCAGCGGTAAAGACCAGGTTTCTAAAGACTGCCCCGTCGTCCCCTATCCCTAAGTCTGCTACCCCCTTAGAAAACTTCTCCCGGAGCAGGGCTATTATTTCCTCTTCACTTCTCATTAAGGAGAACTATCTGGAGCACCTGTTTTACATCTTCCACGGGAATGAGTTTCATCTTTTCCTTCACATACCTGGGCAGGTCCTCAACCTCCTTCATGTTCTTGGCCGGAAGTATGAAGGTGTAAATTTTGCTCCTTTTGGCCGCCAGGATTTTCTCCTTGAGCCCGCCTATGGGGAGAACACTTCCCCTCAGGGTAATTTCCCCGGTCATGGCCACATCGTTCCTTACCGGCCTGGAGGTAAAAAGGGAAACCAAAGAGGAAACTATGGCAACCCCGGCAGAAGGACCATCCTTGGGTATGGCTCCCTGGGGTATGTGTATGTGAACATCGTATTTTTTGAATTCCTCTGGGTCTATTCCGAACTCCTCAGCGTTGGCTTTAATGTAGCTCATGGCCGCCAGGGCGGATTCCTTAAGAACATCCCCTAAGGAACCAGTAAGGCGTATGTCCCCCTTCCCTGGCATTTTTATGGATTCCACGAAAAGCAATTCCCCTCCGGTTGGGGTCCAGGCCACACCGGTGGCAACCCCAACTTTGGGTTCGGGCAGGGGCTCATCCCGGAATACTAAGGGAGGCCCCAGAAACTTATGGAGGTTTCTTGAGGTTACCCTCACCATTTTCTTCTTTCCCTCGGCCCATCTCCTTGCCACCTTCCTCATTATGGCTGCAATCTGCCTCTCCAGGTTTCTTACCCCTGCCTCCCTTGTATACTCGGAAATTATCTTCCTCAGGGCATCATTGCTTATTTGAACCATTCCCTTCTTTATCCCGTTTTCTTTCATCTGTTTTGGAATGAGGAATCTACGGGCTATGTGAACCTTTTCCTCCTCTGTGTAGCCGGGGAGATAAATTATTTCCATCCTGTCGAGGAAGGCAGGGTGAATGGTGTGGGTTACATTGGCAGTGGCTATGAAAAGAACCCTGGAAAGGTCAAAGGGAACCCCAAGATAATGGTCCACAAAGGAATGGTTCTGCTCAGGGTCAAGGACCTCAAGGAGGGCAGAGGAGGGATCGCCCCGGAAGTCCGCCCCAATCTTGTCAACCTCATCCAGCATGAAAACCGGGTTATTGGAGCCCGCCTGCTTTATCCCCTGAATTATTCTTCCCGGAAGAGCACCCACATAGGTGCGGCGATGTCCCCTTATTTCTGCCTCATCCCTCACTCCACCTAAGGAAATCCTTACGAATTTTCTTCCCAGGGCCCGGGCAATGGACTTTCCCAGGGAAGTTTTTCCGACCCCGGGAGGCCCCACGAAACAGAGGATCGGGCCCTTTATCTTCCCTGCCAGTTTTCTCACGCTCAGGTATTCAAGGATTCTTTCTTTGACCTTTTCGAGGTCATAGTGGTCCTCGTCCAGTATTCTCTTGGCTCTCTTTATGTCCAGATTGTCCTTAGTGGATTTGTCCCAGGGAAGGGAGAGCATCCAGTCTATATAGGTCCTTATCACCCCGGCCTCAGCGCTCTCGGGAGGAAGCTTTTCCAATCGTGAAATCTGTTTCTCCACCTCTTCCCGGGCTTCTTTGTTCATGTTTTTTATCTTTGCCAGTTTTTCCCTGTATTCTTTTATCTCTTCTGAAAGTTCTGAACCTATTCCCAGTTCCTTCTGTATGGACTGAAGCTGCTGGCGGAGGAAAAATTCCCTCTGCATCTTGTCCATTCTCTTCTTGGTATCCTCCATAATCTCCTTCTGCACTTCCAGCAGCTGAATCTCCCTTTCCAGGATCTCCAGAACCTTCTTCATCCTTTCTAAGGGATCAAAAACCTCCAGAATCTTCTGGGCTTCTTCGGCCTTTATCCCTAAATTTGCCACTATGAGGTCAGAGAGTTTGCTGGGGTCCTCTATTCTGTTTATGAACATGAGGAATTCAGGGGTAAGGTTCTTACCCCCCATTTCCACGATTTTCCCCATGGCGGCCTTGAGGCTCCTTTTGAGGGCTTCTATTTCCACTTCAGGGCCTTCCAGTTTCTCCTCCACAGGCTCAATTTCCGCAACAATGTATTCCCCCTCAGTATCAATGTTCTTGACCTTAGCCCTCTGCAGTCCCTGAAAGAGAACCCTCTGGGTTCCGTCGGGCAGGGTAATCATTTTCGAAATCATGGATATGGTGCCCACCCGGTAAAGGTCATCGGGTTTAGGGTCCTCTATTTCGGGATCCTTCTGGGCCAGGAGCAGGATTTTACGATGGGAGGAAAGGCTTTCCTTTATGGCGTTCAGGGATTTTTCCCTCTTAACGAAAAGAGGAACTATCATGTGAGGGAAAATAACTATGTCCCTTACCGCAAGAACCGGTATTTTTTCGGGAATCTCCTTTTTTTCACTCATTTTCTTCCTCCACCTGGATTTTTATTTTTCTATTTATACGGGACACTTCCACCTCAAGCACCCCGGCCTTAAGGAAAGCCCGGGCAGTTCCGGGGATGACATCGTCCTTGAGATTTATGACCATGAGAAACTCCCCGTATTCCCTTTCGGTATGGATCAACCTTTTTACCACAGGAGGCATCTTCCTTCCTTCAAGTATCAATTTATTCCCCTCCATTCTGAGGCTCAGGGAGGAGGCCTCCACTCCAGGAACCTCCACAAATATCCTCATTTTTTCCGGCCCCACCTTTATATCTACAGGTGGAACCCAGCTTCCCCAGGCGTGGATATCGTCTTCAACCCTTTCCCTCATATTTATCCCCCTTTTAACACCTCAATTTCCCTGTAGAATTCGTCCACATCCCTGAATTCCTTGTAAACGGATGCGAACCTTACATAGGCCACTTTATCCAGCCTTCTGAGCCTTTCCATTATTATCTCCCCTATTTCCCGGGTGGTGATTTCCCCCTTCCTCTCCTTTTCGGCGAAATTCTCAATCTCATCGGCTACGGTCTCAAGGGCTTCCATGGAAACCGGCCTTTTTTCACAGGCCTTCAAAAGGCCCTTAATAATTTTCTCCCGGGAAAATGCCTCACGGGAGCCGTCCTTTTTTATCACCATAAGTGGGATTATTTCTATCCTCTCGTAGGTGGTAAATCTTTTACCACAAACAAGGCATTCTCTTCTCCTTCTGATTTCAGTCCCGTTCTTTATCTCCCTGCTATCCACCACCCGATCCTTATTGGCTCCGCAGTAAGGACACCTCATCTTCACTCCTTCCCAGGTTAAAACCTTCCTTTATGCCCACTAAAGCCCCTGCCCCAAGGGTCACCAAAAGAAGTATAACATGAAGGGTAAGGGTAGCGGCCACGGCCCTATCCGGAGGGAACTTCCAGACCTCAACGATGAAAAATTTGGAAGCCACTTCAAATCCTCCGGCCATACCTGGAGTGGGGATGGAGACCCCTATCAGGAGAACCCCTATAAAGGGTATTAGGGAGAAAAAGCTCTTTTCTATCCTAAAGGCCCTCAGTCCGAGCCAGTATTGAAAGGCAACCTCAATCCAGACCACAAACCCAAGAAGTATAAAGACGAGCATTTTCCCGGGGGAGGAGAAAAAATTAAGCCCCTCTAAGAAAGACCTTCCGCTTTTCTCCACCTTGCTCCTTAACCCCCTCGGGAAAAATTTCAGGAGGCTTTTTAACCAGCCAAGCCTCCCCTTTTTCCACAGCCACAGCAATAAGACTATCCCTCCCACCATCACAGCGGTGGCCACCAAACTTACAGCCACTATGGTATTCAAATTTCCCCTAAGTTTTCCCTTTACGGGAAACATAAGGATGTAAAGGAAGATTATTGCTCCGATGGTAAAGAAATCAAAAAACCTCTCCACTACTACCGTAGCAATGGAATAGCCGGAAGAAATTTTGCCCTTTTTTGATATGTATACTGCCCTGGCTATTTCCCCCAATCGTCCTGGAAGTATGTAATTGACCGAAAAGCCCACCAGATTGGCCAGGAAAAAGGAAAAAACACCAGGCACATCCTCGCCCCGGAAGAGAAATCTCCACCTCAGAGCCCTGAGCCAGTAAAAAAGAAGAAGGCCAGCAGCAAAACCCAGCAAATACCAGGGATTGGCCCCCTTTAAATAATTCCAGAAAGCGGATAAGTTGGTGCCCCTAAAAAAAACATAAAGAAGTGCAAGGGCTACCAGAATTGAAAGGATGAGCCTTCCCAGCTTCAGATTCTTCAATCCTCCTCCTCCCCTACATCCGAAAGGTTTATGGCCAGGGATGTTTCGTAGGAAAGACAGCACATGAGTCTTCCGCAGAGGCCGGAAATCTTGTTGGGATTTATCTTAACCTCTATTTCCTTCAGGATTCCGGAACTTATGGGCTTAAATTCTTTTAGCACATACATACAGCATAGGAACCTTCCACAAACCCCCACTCCCCCCAGCATTTTAGCCTCATCCCTTATTCCCACCTGCCTCATTTCGATTCTCATCCTGTATTTTCTGGCAAGGTCCTTTACCAGATCCCTGAAGTCTATCCTTCCCTCGGCGGAGAAGAAAAACATTACCTTCCTCTCGTTGGTAAAGAACTTCACTCTGAGAAGTTTCATGGGCATTCCCCTTTCCTCTATCCTCTTTCTGCAAAAATCAAAAGCTTCCTTCTCCTTCTCCAGCTTTTCCCGAAAAAATACCAGGTCTTTTTCCGTGGCCTTCCTGAGCACCTTCTCCAGTTTCACCTTTTCCCAAGCTCTTTTAACCGCCGAGTTTTCTCTGAGAACCTGCCCGAGCTCCTCTCCGTAGGGGGATTCTATGACGCAATAATCGCCCACATCACAACCGATGCCAGGATCCTTGGCTCTTTTTATCAGGCCTGTATCATATAGTCTGAGAGTTACTATTTCCATTTTCGCCCCAAGGGGAAATTCTATCATATAATATTTACCTTATGAGATTTTTATGGCTGATTATGATGGTGGGAGATGGAATAGCCCTCTCCCTTTCCTTTCTTTTCTCTTATCTACTGAGAGAAAGAATAGCTCCTGAGCTGTTCAATCGCTTTTCCATAGCCAGGCTGGAGCCTCTGAAAACTTATATCCCCCTTTTGATATTAATTCTCGTCCTGTGGATTGTGGTGGGATGGCAGGAGGAAATCTACGAAAACAAGGGTTTCTGGGAGGACCTTAAGGATATCTGGACCACAGACCTCGTAACCATATTGCTTGCCCTGGCAATTACCTACATAGGGAAGAAGGAATTTATGCTTTCAAGGGTTATCCTAACCCTGACCCTCCTCACTTCAGCCATATTAGTTCCTGTCTTTCGTCTTCTCATCAAAAAAATGGCATTTTCCATGGGAATCGGCCTGAAGAAGGTAGCCATCATAGGAAAAAAAGAGGAAGCGGAGAGATTGAAACAGGAGATTGAAAGGGAATGGTATGCTGGATACAGGATTGAAGGAATACACGAGGATATAAGGAAAATTGAAAAAACCCTCAAGGAACGGGGGGTTAAAGAGGCCTTTATAATCTCTTCCTGTTTTGATCAGAAAGCGCTCAATGCCTTAGTGCTCAGACTTGAGGGCAATGTGGAAATAAGTTTGGTGCCCGATTTGCACAAACTCTCCTTAGGCTATGGGAAACTGAAAAACCTGGGAATTTACATGGCTCTAACCCCATACCACAGGCTTTATAAGAAAGAGGACCTTTTCATAAAAAGGGCAGTGGACCTAATTCTCTCTTCCATCTTTGTCCTTTTCCTCTCGCCACTTTTTCTCCTGATTTCCATTATGATAAAAATCGATTCCAGGGGACCTATTTTTTACCGACAAAAAAGGCTTGGTAAAGGCGAAAAGCCCTTTACCATGTATAAGTTCAGGAGCATGTATCAGGATGCGGAGAAAAGGCTTCGCAGAATTCTGAGGGAAGACCCGGAGGCAAGAAAGCAGTGGGAAAAATACAAAAAACTCAAAGATGATCCCCGTATAACCAGGGTGGGCAAATTTTTGAGGAAATGGTCCTTGGACGAACTCCCCCAGCTTTTCAATGTCATAAAAGGGGATATGTCCTTGGTAGGTCCAAGACCATATCTTCCCGAAGAAAGGGGAGACATAGGAAGTTACAGAAAAATCATATTTCGGGTAAGACCTGGAATAACAGGGCTCTGGCAAATTAGAGGACGAAATACCCTCCCCTTCAAAATCAGGTTGGCCCTGGACGAGTTTTATGTCAGGAACTGGTCTCTGTGGCTTGATTTTGTAATATTCGCTAAAACCATAAGGGCTGTTATAGAAAGAAAAGGAGCTTATTGAATTTGTTACAAAGGCCTTTAACTGATAAAATTTAGAAGGTGAGAAAAAAGGAAATTCTCAAATCTTTGCTTTATGCTCTTTTGCTTTCCCTGGCCGCAGGGGTTATATTTGCTTTAATTTGGATTTACCTGAGAGCCGGAGAAAAACCCGGTATATATGTGGAAATCCCCCCCGATCTCAGGGAGGGTTTGGAAATCACCTACAACATACCTTTTATATATTTCACTCGCTATTACCCCATGAAGAAAGAAGCAGTAACATATATTTTGGAAGAAAACTCGCTTCTGAGAAGGGAAAACATATCGGCTCTTTTGACCAGAACCAGATATCCTCTTAAAATCAAAGCGGAATATGCCCTGCCCTCTGACTACAAATTCCAACCCATAAAGGTGGTCTCACCTACCCTTTACCTTAAAACGCTCAAGATATACGGCCCCCGGGACCTGGCAAGGAAATACATGGAAGGACTTACGGGGAGGATAACCCATCAGCTTTTCTCCCTTCTTAAAATAAAGGCCTACTATGCCAGAACCCACATTCAGAACCTTCTTTACCTCAGAACCAGGGTTGAAAGGAAAATTCAGGAGCTAAAGGGAAAAATCATATTCCTTGAGGAAGTGGGGAGAAAATACGGCAACAGGGAAGGGCCCAATCTGGCCACCTCGGTAGAACCGTATTTTCTCGCCTATCTTTCTCCCACCTTGCAGGCAAGGGCATCATCCATAATAATTCACGAGCTTGAGACAGACTCTGCCCTTATTCAGAAAGAAGTGAAATATTTCACCAAATACTCTCAATTTTACTGGAACATACAGAAGCTAAATTCCTGCGAGGAGGCAGAAATCAAAGCTAAAAAGATCTTTCCCCCAGACCAGCAAGCAAGGGTCATGGGGGAACTGGAGAGGGACTGCCTACTGGCCAGGATTTTCTCCGTGAGCATTCCCCTGCCCAGGAAGAAAGGAAGCATAAGCTCCATAATCTATGTAACCCTGGTGGCCTTTTTCCTTTTCCTATCCATGTTCCTGCTCTGGTTCACCTTAAAACATGAAGGCTAACCACAGAGCTCTTCTTGATTTTTTCCTGATTCTAATCTTCTCCTTCCTATCTCTCTTCCCCTATGCAGGAAATTTCTCCCGCTGGAAAGCTCTTGTGAAGGAATTTTACCCTAACCTGATTCTGGTCTCGGCTGTATTCTTTTCCCTGTGTTTCATTCTGGAAGTATTTTCAATGAATTCTCCCTCCTATATGCTGGAAAGGGAATTCTCCATATTCTCCAGAATAGGAAAGCTTCTTGTGGCCATTGCGATTACCTACATTCTGGAGTCCACCATATTTTTTTCCCATAGTTTGGGAAGGAAAACCTACCTGAGCTTTTTCCTCCTATCCTTTATATATTCCCTTACAAAAAAGCCCCCGGAACCTCCCAAAGTGCTCTGGAGAGCAGAAGTTCCCATTAAAAATATACTCGGAAAATACCGGATTTCGTCCATCCCTGTGGAGGACATATCCATGTGTAATATTGTAGTAATGGATGGCAAAATGGGGGAGGAGACCCTGAAGAACATTATAAAAAAGGAAAAAATCATAGTGGTTTCCCTGGAGGAATTTGTTGAGTATTTGGGCAAGCTAATCCCCCTGGAAATTAAGCCTCAGGAACAGGCCACCAAGGAAATAATAAGTTCGGAGAAACCCCTTTACGAAAGGGTGAAAAGGCTTCTTGAAGTTCCTATAGCCATAGCGGTTCTGCTTACCCTTTTTCCCCCGGCTTTCCTCCTGGCCTTAATCCATCAAATAGAAAGTCCTGGCCCGATATTTTACCTGCAAAAAAGGCTGGGAAAGGGGGATAAGGAATTCAAGATAATAAAATTCAGGACCATGATACCCAATGCGGAACCGGAAGGAAAGCCCGTATTTGCCTCCAGGAACGATCCGAGAATCACCAGAATAGGAAGGATAATAAGGAAACTTCACCTTGATGAAGTTCCCCAGTTAATAAATGTGATAAAGGGAGACATGTCCTTGGTGGGGCCCAGACCTGAAAGACCGGAGATAAGTCGCCGTCTGGAAAGGGAGTTAAAACTCTACCCTCTGAGGAGAAGAGTAAAGCCAGGAGTGACCGGATGGGCTCAAATTCATTTCGGATACGCAGGGGATGACCTCAATCAGCATCTGAGAAAACTGGAATACGACCTTTATTACATAAAGCATAGAAATCTGTCCATGGATTTACACATTCTCTACAGAACCCTTCTTCTGTTCCTCAAGCCTGCCGTGGATTAGCCGTAAATTAAAGCTTCCTCCTCTCCCCTCAAAACCCTGAGCACCCCCTCGGCCAGAGCCCTTAATTCGTCCTCCCCAGGATATATTTTCACAGGGGCTATAAATTCTATTCTGGGAATTAATTTATCCAGAAACCACTGGCTGTAAGCTATTCCCCCGGTTATTAAAATCGCATCCACTTTCCCTGAAAGCACCGTTGCCATGGCTCCCACATCCTTGGCTATCTGGTAGGCCATGGCCTGCGAGATTTCCTCTGCCTTTGAATCTCCTCCCAGAGCCATTTCCTCCACCTCTCTAAAATCCTTGGTGGAAAGATAGGAGTAAACCCCTCCCTGACCGAAGAGTTTTTTCTTCAGGGTTGTGAAATCATACTTCCCGCTGAAGGCCAGTTTTAAAAGTTGCATGCAGGGGACCCCTCCTGCCCTGTCCATGCCAAAGGAACCCTCCTCCATGGAATTGGTAACATCCACCATCCTCCCCCCCTGGTGGGCAGAGACCGAGTTTCCAGAGCCTAAATGGACCACTATCAGGCGAAGTTCCTTATAGGGCTTACCCACCTCCTTAGCATACCTCTTTGCCACCGCCTTGGTATTAAGGGCATGGGAAAGGACGGGTTTTTCTATCTCAGCCATCCCCGTTATTTTGGCAATCCTGGGAAGCTCATCCACGCTTACAGGGTCAACGATGTAGGCATTTACCCCGACCTCCTTAGCAATATCATAGGCTATCATGGCCCCCAGGTTGGATGCGTGCTCCCCTCGCTCTGCCCTTTCCAGGTCCTGGAGCATTTTCTCGTTTACCATATAGGTGCCGCTTTTCAGGGGTTTTAGGAGTCCTCCCCTCCCCACCACGGCGGAAAGGGAAGAGAGGGGAAAATTTTCCTCCCTGAGTATTTGCTTTACTAAGGATGTTCTGAACCCCCTCTGGTCCGCAATCCTTTCAAAACCCCTGAGTTCATCCTCCGAATGTCTTATGGTCTTTCTGAAAATTTCCCTTTCGTCTTCAAAAACCGCAATCTTAGTTGATGTTGAACCTGGATTTACAGCAAGAATCCTATAAGCCATAATTCACCTCCGGAAAAATAATATCAAAATTTCTCAATTATTCTTTTTTCAAAAACTCCGGCCTCTGGCTCCACTCCTATACCGTCGCCTTCTGGAATTTCTATGTATCCTGGCCTTGAGAAGGTGAAGGGACGGGTTATGTCCTGGGCGTAATACCTGGATGTCTGAGAAAGGTCCGCAGGGAGAACAAAGGGCTCCAAGGAGGCCAAGTGAAGGTTATGGGCCCTTCCTATTCCGCTTTCCAGCATTCCTCCGCAGAAAAGGGGAATTCCCTTCTGGGAAGCGAACTCCGCTGCCTTAAGAACTTCCCCTGCGCCCCCCATCCTTCCCACCTTTATATTAACTATGGAAAAGGAGCCCATGTAAAAACCTGTCTCCATATGTCTGGCAGACCTTATGCTCTCGTCAAGGGCCAAGGGGATTTTGGTAAGGCGCTGAAGCCTGCTGTGGTAATAAAGATCGTCGGGATAAAGGGGCTGCTCAAGGAAAAGAAGGTCTGC
>JALXBI010000074.1 GCA_026991555.1 Candidatus Aminicenantota bacterium | reverse complement strand
CATCTAAGTTGGCCAGGGCCCTGGCTCATGAACCGGAATTCCTGCTTATGGATGAACCCCTGGCCAACTTAGATGTCCTCAGAAAAAGGAAAATGAGAGAGGAAATTCTGAAAATTAAAAAAAGGGGCATAGGAATCCTCTATGTTACCCATGATCCCTGGGATGTAAGGCTTCTGTCTGATAGGATAGCTGTCCTTCACCATGGGAGAATAGTGGGTAAGGGAAATTTAGAGCAGCTGATCTCTCAGCCCGCTCATCCCATAGTAAAAGAGCTTCTTAGCGACAATTTTTGACCTGGAAGGGGAAAGGTTAGGCTTTTGGTCCTTCTTTTCATAACCCTCACTCGAAGGGAAGGGACCACAGGTCCTCAACCTTAGAGGAAAAACCTCCCCTGTGGAGACGGACCTTTACCCTTTCACCTTTTCTCAATTGCGCCACATCCCTTACCACACTTCCGTCCTTTTTAAGGACTATGGAATACCCCCTCTCTAAAACAGAATAGGGGCTAAGCATCCTGAGGTTCTTCTCCGCAGCCGTTAATTTAGTTTTGTTTGTCTTTATTTCACTATCTATTCCTCTTCTTAATCTTCCGCCGAGCGATTTAAGCCTTTCCCTGTATACCCTTATTTTCCCCCCAGGGGACGCTCTCAGCAGTCTTTCCCTAAGGGTCCTTATTTTCTTCTCCGCTCCCATTACCGGGCTCGTTCTCAGTATTCTCATGCTGAGGCTGGAAAGCTTCCTTCTTTTGGCTTCAGTAAACTTCCTCAAAGAGGAAAGGAGTCTTTCGTATAATCTGTCGTAATCCCTGAAGAGATTGTAAAAATAGGCTTCTGACCGGCGCAGGGCCTTCTCTAATTCTAAAAGCTGCCTTGTTCTTCGGTTTATCAAATTTTCCAGGAGGGCCCCTAAAGACTTTTCCAGGGAATCCAGTTTTTCCGCCAGTTCCTGTCTGCTTTTAATTACCAGTTCTGCAGCGGCAGTTGGGGTAGCTGCCCTGAGGTCTGCCACAAAGTCCGCAATGGTAAAGTCCACCTCGTGACCGACGGCGGAAATTACGGGAATCCTTGAGGCGAAAATTGCCCTGGCCACCTTCTCGGAATTGAAGGCCATTAGGTCCTCAAAACTTCCGCCTCCCCTTCCCACAATTATTACATCCACCTTTCCCCAGCGGTTGAAGGCCTCAATTCCCCTTACAATGTCATCCTCAGCTCCCTCGCCCTGAACCCTTGCCGGATAAAGGAAAATGTGAACCGAAGAATTTCTCCTCCTTATGGTCCTTATAATGTCCATTATGGCTGCACCATGGGGAGAGGTTACAACTCCTATTCTTCTGGGAAGAAGGGGAAGGGGTTTTTTGTGTTCTGGTTCAAAAAGCCCCTCAGCCATGAGTTTCCTTTTGAGCCTTTCCACCGCTTCCCTTAATTCCCCGATTCCCCTCTGAATCACAACATCGGCGATTATCTGATACTGGCTTTTACCCTCGTAAGTGGTTAGCCTTCCACCTACCTCCACCTTTTCCCCGTCCTTGGGAAATCGGAGCAGTCCCTTGGTGCGGCTTTTAAAAAGCACCACGGCTAAGGTGTAATTTTCCTCCCTGAGGTCAAAGTAAAAGTGGCCTGAGTGGGAGAGGTGCGCGTTGGACACCTCTCCCCTTACGAACACATAACCTATTTTCTCTATCTCTCCCTTTATAAGGAGGCTGAGCTGTTTTACCGTGTATACCTTCTGGGTTTCAAACAGGAGGTCCTTTTCCTCCATCAGGAGAAGAACTCCCTGACTATCCTTACCACTTCCATTCCGGCCCTGAGCTGTCCTTCCTTAGTGGATGCTCCTATATGGGGGGTGGGAATTACCCGGGGATGATCAATCAGGGCGAAGTTGTCCGTGGGCTCTTTTTCGTAAACATCCACGCAGTAGTAAGAGAGCTTTCCGGACTCAAGGGCTTTTAGCACCGCAGCCTCCTCCACCACCCCTCCCCGGGCTGCATTTATGAGAACGGCTCCGTCCTTCATCTTTTCTATGGTGCTGGAATTTATGAGGTATTTAGTTTGAGGGAGCAGGGGAACATGCAGGGTTACGAAGTCACTCTTTGAAAGGAGGATGTCCAGGTCAGCCCTTTCCACAGGAAGGTCAGTCTCCACATCCACAACATCATACCAGAGAACCTTCATGCCAAATCCCAGGGCCCTTTTGGCAACTTCCCTTCCTATCCTGCCGAATCCTATTATTCCCAAGGTTTTCTCGTAAAGCTCAGTTCCCTGAAACTTCTTCTTTTCCCATTTGTGCTCTTTCATGGAAGCGTAGGCCATGGGAATCATCCTGGCCGCAGAGAGCATGAGGCCCAGGACCAGCTCTGCTACAGAAATGGAGGTGGCTGCAGGGGTGTTTCTCACCTGAATTCCCATCTCCTTGGCAGCTTCCAGATCAATGTTGTCTAAGCCAACCCCGGCCCTTACGATAAGCTTTAATTCCTTTGCCTGCTCAAGTATTTCCCTGCGAAGTTTCGTAGCAGAGCGAACCACTGCCACATGGGCATCGGAGATTTCCCTTTTTAACTCTTCGGGCTCCATTCCGGTTTTGTAAACCACATCCCCAATCTTCTTGAGTTCCTCCACCACCTCCGGTGCTACTTTATCGCATATCAATATCTTCATTTCCACTCCCTCCTGAAGACTTCCATGGCAGCCTTTACGCTGGCACCCATCTCAAATTTATATCCCTGTTCGTCTAAGGCCATTTCCACCGCAGAAAGGGCAGTTATTATGTCAAAGGCTCCCATGTATCCCAGGTGGGCTATGCGGAAGATTTTCCCCTTATAATGGCTCTGGCCGCCGGCTATGTAAACCCCGTATTTCTTCTGCACGGTCTTAACCAGGGCCCCTCCATCAACCCCTTCTGGAACCTTCACCGCAGTGGCTATGTTTCCAGGAATTTTGGAAAGAAGCTCAAGGCCTATAGCCTTTACGCCGGCTCTTGTAGCGTCGGCGAGGATTCTGTGGTGTTCAAACAGGGTCTCCAGTCCTATTTTCTTTATGAACTCCAAGGTCTTTTTCTGCTGAATTATAAGGGTGATGGCCGGGGTGTAAGGGGTGGTCTTCTTCCCCAAGCTCTTTTTGTAAGCCTTAAGGTCAAAATAATACTTGGGAAGGGTAGAATGCTCCGCCAGTTTCCATGCCTTTTCCGAAAGGGCAATGTAGGCCAGACCCGGGGGAATCATAAGGGCCTTCTGGGAGCCCGCCACGAGAACATCCACTCCCCATTCGTCCATGGGGCAGGGGGTTGCTCCCAGCCCGCTTATGGCGTCCACCACGAGAACCGCATCGGTTTTTGCCGTGGCCTGGGCGAAGGATTTTATGTCGTAGACAGAACCTGAGGAGGTCTCGCTCAAAGTGGCGAAGACCGCTTTGGTTTTAGGATATTTCTTAAGCTCCTCAGCAAGCTGCTCTCCGGTAAAGGGCTGGCCCCATTCGAGAACTATCTCGTGAACATTAAGACCCCATGCCCTGGCGATTTCCCCCCATCTTTCACCGAATTTACCGCCGTTTATGGTGATAACCTCGTCGCCGGGGGAGAGAAGATTAGCCACCGCTGCTTCCATGGCACCGGTTCCCGAGGATGCCAGAATAAATACATCCTGCTTGGTTCCGAAGACATACTTCATACCCTCTGCCACTTCCATGAATATTTCAGAGAAAATCTCTGTTCTGTGATGGATTATGGGCTTTGCCGCCTCAACTAAAGCATCCTCAGGAATAGGAACCGGCCCTGGGGATACGAGATATGTTTTTTTAATCATGACTCCCTCCTTTATGATTTTTATTAGTCCTCTTATATTTAAGCAAAAAATAGACCATCCTTTCAAGGATGGCCTACGAGGTTTTGGAATAGCTCAGTAAAGATTGCCCGAGGTAATTTTCACCGGAAATGTGAAAAGTCTTCTTCCCACCAGGTAGGAAGCCCTTCCCCTTATTTCGTAATAGGCGTCCCTGTTTCTTATTGCTTTGACTATGGAAATTCCTGACCTCAGATAGGATATTTTTACAATGGGTTCAATTATCTCTGTTCCTCCTGCCGGGATAGTTCTCTGCTGAGTTATGTCCCCTGAGCCTACTTTGGAGCCATTCACGAAGAGGTCAAAGCCTATTCTGTCCAGAATCACATCCATGGGATTGGGGTTGTCTATCTGGATGGAAAGTTTAAGGTCCATGGAAGTAAGGCCCACCCTGGAAGGGACTACGTTTAAGAGAGAATACCTGCAATTGAGGATGGCCATTCTCTGGGCTACCTGGCACTGGGAGAGGAATAAACCTGCAAGTCCTGCAAGAATAAGAAATTTGAAGCGAATCTTTCCCATGATTTTACCTCAGTATTTTCTTCTCATTCTTTCCCGAACCAGTTCGTCTTCCACTTCAGCCTCAGCTTCCTTCCACAATTCCACCACGCTGGGGTCGTATTCTCCGCTGGTAACAATCAGAGTATAGTCTGGAACCAACCTCACCGTCTTTTTGAAGAATTTCTTTGCCCTGTACCTGTCGCCAAGGGCTAATTTGCAGAGACCCATTACAAAATAGGCATCCGCGGTTCTTTGTCTTCTTTCACCCTCTGAGGATATGAGAGCAGCGTCGGCTACGGCCTTTTCAAGAACTTTCAGGGCTTTTTCGTATTTTTTCTCGTAGTAAAGCCTTTTTCCCAGTTGAATTTTTCCCTTAGCAGTAGGAGGAAGCACCAATTTTTCTTCAGGTGGTTTGGGTTTCGGTTTCGGCTGAGGCTTCGGTTGGGGTTGAGGAACAGGAACCTTTTTTATGACAACCTTCTCCACCACTTTTTCTCCTTCCACCCTTGTAAGGGGAGTCCAGACGAACCCAATTCTCCCGTCGGGTAGTTTGATTTTTAACCACGGCCCCAGGTCTTCCACGAGAGGATACCTATCTCCGTATCTTCCGATGGTGAGTATGGAAGCCTTCGTTGTGGGTTTTTCCCTTATGTTGGCTGCAGAAACCTTGATGATTACATATTTGACCTCCTTGGCTGTGGCGAAGGCCAATCCCGAAGGTAAAAAGAGAATAATTAGAAAAAGGCCCACAAATCTTTTCATGGCCACCTCCTGAATTGATTCATTTATATTTTAGAGAAAATACTAATTTTTTCAAACTCTGAATAGGAGGTTTCAGAATCAGAAGGAGTATTTAGCTTCTAAGAAATACCTTGTGGAGTTTTTTAGCCTTCCGAAGGGGCTGTTTTCCGGCCCTCTGAAAATGGTGGCTCCTAAATAAAGGTTCACTCCATCGGCAATCTCGTAGGTAAATATGGGAAGCAGGAAGTAGTCCCTGTCCCTGAAGTTGTAGACACTTATAAACTGCAGTTTCCAGTAACCTTCCCTTTTGTAGGAAAGAACCACTGAGGCGGAGCGGGTTATTTTATCCTCGTAAGGGCCCATAAGTTCTTCGTGCCATTTTAGCACTCTTTTTTCTATGAACTGGATGTCCAGGGTGAGGTTTTCAACTCCTGCCCATTCAAGGGCCATGACATAGTAGAGATAAGGGTTTTTAACCAAGGGGTTCGTCCCTTCCCTGTCCTCTGTGAGGAAATAAGCACCTTCTCCCTTCAGGACGAAGCTTCCCAGGGCGTAGTCAAAATCCGCACCGAAGACCTGTTGGCGGGGATGGGTAATTTTAAGTCCCCCGGTTGTCATGTCCGGCACCACCGAAGGGTAAAGGTCAAATCCCCTCCAGTAGGATAGGGAGAAATTCAAGCCGTAAACCTGAGAGGAAAAACGGAGGCCTTCCTGCCAGTTTTCCGGTTTTTGCTCAGGAAGTTCCTCCGTGGCACCGGGGATTTCCTCCCCCAGGTTATTTGGCTTGAAATACGGAACCAGCACCAGTTCCAGACTGGAGGAGCCGAAATACCAGTCAAGTTTAGCTGCATCAACGGCAATCCTGTAATCCTCAATTTCCGCCGTTATGTTGGTGTAGTCCCAGGGGGTTATATTATCTGTGGGATTTATCCAGTCGGTTTTTCCCCAGAAAATGAATTGTCTTCCCAAGCGGAGGTCTGCGTTTTCCCAGTGAAAGGTTATGTAGGCTTCAACTGGATATATGCTGAGCCCCCGGTTCTGCTCCCTTCCTGCTCTCAGGTCAAAATCTAAGGAGGAGAAAAAGTCCACCTTTCCTAAGCCCTTTTTGAGGTTTAGCTGGAGACGGGAGCCAAAACGGGTGAAATCGTAGGGCTGGACTAAAGACTGATGGGCGTAGAACTTCATGTATCCCTTAAATTCTCCGCCGTAAATAACTGATATAGTGAAAAGGAGGACGAGAAATTTTCTCATCTTGCTAAACTCCTTTTGGTAAAGAGGGAAGCGGGGAGTCCCTGGTCAATTTTAAGGTTGAGAAATTTCATTTCGCTCTGGCTCTTGCTCTGGACGTTTTTCATGACCATGTCCGTCTGAAACCATGAACCCTTTATCTTTTGAAATTCCTTCACTTCCAGAACCTTCCAGAGTGCTCCTGTCCTGTCGTAATACTCTGCCCTTACCACTGACCATTTCTCAGGGTCCACATAGTGGATTATTTTGCTGTATTTGGTCTCCTTTTCAACCTTCTTGCTTACAGGGGTTGCCTCTATTTTGTAGACTTTTTTGCCGTTGAGCTCCACGAGGCCGAGGTTTTTGTAGTTCCAGTCTTCCAGTTTCGGCTTTCCAATGTCGTAATAGCTGAAATCAGAGCCCATGAAGGCCCCCCCTTTTCCGCTGGCTGCAATTCGTCGGATTCTTCTCAGGGCTGGAAGGTAGAGGTATCTTTCGTCTTCCCCCTTGCTGTGCTCCTTCAAAAGAAAGGCTGTTCCTTCCACATCAGGAGGATAGACGAATTTCATAAGGGTGTCGTTTTCGTTAGCAGTGCGCTTTCTTGAAAACATCTTTATTTTCCTTATCCTGGTTCTTCCCCTGGCTGAAATTATCAGTTCCACCTCGGCCACCATGTCCTTCCATGTGGCCTTGCTTGTGACCTTTTCCATTATTTCCCTTCCGCTGGGCAAATTTCCCGCAAGCAGAAGGGGCAGAGCCGTTAAAATTATTAAAATCTTCCTCATTTTACCCTCCTTGAGGCTTTAATAAGGGATTTAGGTTTAAAGGTAATGAAGTAAATGGGAAGTATGGTGAGGGAGGCGAAGGCCGTGGTGATCATAGTAAGGGCAAGAAGGAAGCCCATGGCCCTTACCCCTTTGAAAACCGAAAGGACAAGGAGCATGAATCCCGAAGCCACCACGAAGGAGTTGAAAAGAATGGCAACCCCTGAGGTCCTCATGCTGGGTCTTACCGCTCCGGTAAAATTCCCCTCCTTTACTTCCCTTATGTATCTGTGGATGAAATGTATGGCGTAATCCACCCCTATCCCTATGGCCAAGCTTGAAGTTACCATGGTCTGTATGTCTAAGGGAATTCCTAAGGCTCCCATGGTGGCGAAGTTGAGGAAAATCCCGAAAAAAAGGGGAAGGGTATTGAAAATGCCTATAATTGCTGAGCGGAACATAAGGGCTGTCAAAAACCAAACCAGAATTAAAGATGCTATTATGCTCCAGAACTGGCCGGTAATAACCATGTGCCTTACCACCAATATCAATTTGGCCAGTCCTGTAAGGTCTGCCCTGAGTTCCCCGTGCCTTTTGAGAAAATCGGATATTTTCCTGTCTATTTTTGTAAGAACCGAATTTTTGTCAGTGTTTACGAAAATGGCTACCCTTCCGTTCCTGTAGTTGAAGTCCACCATGTTGGCGAAATCCTCAGGGGAGGCGCTCATCTCGTAGAGCTGGAGAAGCTGAGCCACTATTTTCTCCCCTTCCACGGTGAATTTTTTCCCGTCCTCCGCCACCTCGGTTTCTACCTCTGCTGGAATCCTGTAATAGGCAGGGTCATTGTTGTGAAAGGCTTTGTTGAGTAGTTTCACGAAGTCAGCAATGGATTGGGTGGCCCCCACATGGGGGTCCTTCTCCAGCATGCTCTGGAGTTCGTCCATGGCTCTTAGGACCCTGGGTTTTTTAAGATAACCGTCCCTGTTTCCCTCCACAAAAAGATAAAAGGTGGTGGTTCCGGCAAAGTGCTGGTTTACGAACTCTGCCGCCTTCCTTACCGGATTGTCCTTGGGAAACTGGGATATGGTGCTTGCCTCCACCCTGAGCTTAGAGGCCGCAAAGACAGAGAGCAGGATAATCAGGGAAATGGCTATGGCAAAGGCCATTTTTTTCTTCACGAGGATTTCCGCATAGGCTTCCATCCATCCTCTTACCCTGTTTCTCAGGCCCGTTCTTTTTTTAATGGTCTTCAACTTAAGCAGGCTCAGCACCGAGGGGACAAAGGAAAGGGACCAAATAAGGGCTATAAAGACTCCGAAGGCGGAGAAAACCCCAAGTTCCTCAAGGGATTCCATGTGGCTTGTATTTAAGGCTAAGAAACCTGCCATGGTGGTAAGGGAGGTCATGACCACAGGGGCCCACAGGTCATACATTATATCCCTCACGAGCTCCTTGGCTGAGGAATAGGATGGGGCTTTGAAATAATAGTGGGAAAGTATATGTATGCTGTCGGCTATTCCAATGGCCATTATGAGAATGGGAAGCATTTCCGTGGAATGGCTCATGGGCCTTTTAACTAAGGCCATGAACCCCAAGGTCCAGATGACGCTGGATAGGACCACGGTCAGGGGAATTAACACACCCCTGGCCGAGGTGAAAATCACAAGCAGGAGGAGGAATATGAGGATTATTCCAGAGGTGAAAAATATCCCCATGTCCTTGGCTATTCCCTTGCTTATGTAAAGGTTTATTACAGGCTCGCCAGTTGCGAATATTTTTCCCCTGTGGGAGGCGTTGAATTTCTTCACGAAGGCGAGAAGTTTTTCGGCAAAGGCGTCCTCATTGGCGCTTTTCTGGAGGAAGATGAGAAGCATGGAGGATTTTTCATCGTTGGCTATCAGGAGTTTTCTGAACTTGGGATTGGATGCTAATATAGTTTTCCATCGCTGGATATCCTGGGGGGAGGTGGGTTTTTCCTCCAAGGCTTCCTTTACCTCAATGCCTTCAGGGGTTCCTAAGATAACCTTGGCATTGGTGGCGCTCATTACTGAATAGACTTCAGGAAAGTCCTCAAGGGATGAGGTAAGCTCCATGAGCTCAGAGGCTCCCTCCGGAGAAAACACATTTCCCTGATAGATGACCATGGCTATGGTCTTGGAGGGGAAAATCTTCTTCATCTTGTCGTATAGCCTTTTGGCAGGTATGCTCTGGGGGAGAGCAGCAGTTATATCCGGGTTCATCTTCAGATTTTTAATCTGATATCCGAAAAAGACGGTCAGGGCTAAAAGTATTAAAATTACCTTCCAGGGATTTTTTACCTCCCAGTCAATAAATCTTCTCATTGAAATTCTCCTTTTATCATTTTTTTTAAGGCCTCTGCCTCCCTCCTTATGCTTGAAATGGGCTTTCCCTGGAGCATTTTAGCGGAGAGGCCGAGGACGTAGGTCCAGAAAAGGTCAAAAACCCAGGGAGCAGGGGCAGTGCTTTTAAATTTCTCTTCTAAGGGTTTTCTAAGTTCGCTTAATTGCTCCTTTAAGTTTTCGCCGAGGAAGTGCTCCTGGAAAATCAGTTTTAACTCCCTAAGCCTTTTCTGGAAATAATTTATATGGAAATCCAGGAGTGCGGAGATTATATCCCGGAAGTCGAAAAGCCCCCCGGTAATCTTAACGGCTTCCCTGTAGAACTTCCCTGTTATTTCCAGGACAAGCTCCTGGTAGAGCCTCCTTTTGGAGGAGAAGTAATAATAAAGAACCCCCTTGGAAAGTTCTGCCCTTTGGGCTATCTCGTCCATGGTGGCAGCTTCGTATCCCTTAAGGGAAAAAACCTCCAGGGCAGCTTCCCTTATCTGCCGTTTCCTTTCCTCCCTTTCCCTTTCCTGCCTTTCGCTTAAACCCATTTTGACTCTCCAGTATAATTTTAACTTATAAGTCAAATAAACCTTAGCTTTCTACCCAGCCCTTATTACTTCTGGAGATGTTTAGCAGGAATTAGGGGAGGCCATGAAGCTTATCTCCACTTAACCACGGGCCATCCCTTAGAAAGGGCGTATTTTTTCAGCCTTCTTGAAGGATTTACCGCCACAGGATGACCTACCTTTTCTAAGAAATACCTGTCCCCATATCCGTTTCCATAGCCGTAACTTTCCCCGAGGTCTATGCCCTCTCTTCGGGAAATTTCCTCCAGGATTTCCCCTTTTCTCTTTCCCGGTGGATACTCAAGAAGTTCCCCGGTTAGAACCCCATCCTTTTCTTCTATTGCGGAGCCTATTATCTCGGAAAATCCCAGGACCGAAAACCTTTCCGCCAGGAATGTGGGAGCCCCGGTTATAAGGATGAGTTTGTATCCCTGCTGTTTCTTTTTCTCTATCTCTTCCAGGGCCTTTTTGAATACCATTTTTTTCACCCGATCAGGTGAGAAAAAATCCCGGGCCATTTTTTCCAGTTTTTCCCTCTCCATCCCCCGATAATATATTTTGGATGAGAAAAAATCCCTGTCCCGGAGACTTCTTATGATGTAGGGAATCATCCTGAAAGGACAGAATTTTCCCCTTAACACGGCCCAGGGCAGGAATCTCCTCTCTGCAGAATACTTTATAAGAGTCCCGTCCAGGTCAAAGACCGCGGCTTTCATTTTATGTAGTCTCTTGTATCTATGATTACAGGAAGTCCTCTCAGGATGCATACAGCCACCACCAGAAAGGCCAGGATGGAGGTGGCGGTGGAAACATGGGTAAGATAGGCGAAGTCAGGAAGTTTCTTTCTCAGGAACAGCTCGATTCCCATAAGGGAAAAGGCAACGGCCTTTAAAACCGCATAGGTGGTTCTCATAAAGGGAGAAGTAACAAGAAAACGGGCCAGTTTTGTTTTGTGAATCTGATATGGGGTTTTCCCCTTTTTGTATGCTGTAGCCCTCAGGGTATTAACTATTTCTCCCCGGGCTATCACTATTATGGCATACCAGAAACTGGTTATGTGGACCACCGAGAAATAAATCCAGTATATGTACTCCACGATTCTATCCCCGGTTATATCGTAGAGAGCTCCAAATTCCGTTTGCATGTGAAGCTTCCTTGCCACATATCCGTCCAGGAAGTCCAGGAAAACCACTAGGATTATGAGGAAAACCGCAATTATAAGGGTGTAGTAATTCTCAATTCTGAGAAGACCTACGGTTATAAAGGCGAGAATTATCCTTGAGGTGGTAATTAGGTTGGGCAGGTTTAACTTTGCCATTTTTCTTTTGTAAGACACTCCAGCAATTTCAAACTTTCGTGCAAAATTTCCCTCACCCTGCTATCTGATGTGTGATAACCTGAAGTTTTCGTCGTTTTCTGCCTTATTATTATAACATCAACATCCTTCATGGGCTGAACTTCCACGGTCAACTTCTCGTCTTTTATGCCGCACTTCTCCTTGAGGGCATCGTATTTCTTCTTAGTATAGGATGAGAGTTTAATTCCGAGGATTTTCCTCAGGGTTTTGGGCTCCAGTATTATCACCGAGTAGAAATATGGATATTCCTTGTTCTGAACCTCGTTTACCGAGACCTGGAACTGTATTCCCTTTAACCAGTCCGGGGCCTTTTCAGGTCTGGCCATCAGGTTGGCGTCCACAGGCACCTGCTTTCCCTTTTTGGTGGTTCCCACCAGCAACTGGGGGGTTACAGTAAGGCCTTCCAGTTTTTCAATTTCCTTAAGAACATCGTAAAGGACCACAGCCTTCCTATCCAGGGAGGGAGGGGTCCAGACCTTCACTATCCCTGAGATCAGAACCACCATGCTCAGGACAACGGCGTCAAAAATTCCCCAGAGGACTGCCTTATCCTTTATAAGCTGGGTAATAAAGGGCCAGAGGAAGAAGCCAACGATTATCACCCCTACTACCAATAGCACTCTCCTGGATATGCTGTGGGAGATTCTAAGGGAATCTTCCGCTTTTTCCATGAGTTTTTGGAATTCCTCATGGGTTACCGGATCCCATTCCTTGTTTTTTATTCTCCTGGGCTTTCCTATGGTAGCCCAGGGAACCCAGAGAAAGATGCACGCACCGGCAAGGAAAATCACCGGTAGAATCCACGGTCCCCCGGATATTTGAAAGTGGTAGGCCGCTAAAGCCAGAAGAAGAGCCAGGATGGTTTTCCAGTTAAAGTATGCTTCTTTTCCCTTCATTTTCAATCTCCTTGGTTCCCCATGCCTGCCAGTAAAGGGGGCACGCCCCTGCACATACCTGCTGCAGGGGACATCTTTGGCATGGAGAGGGAAGATATTTCATCTGGCGAAAATAAAGGGCCCTTTCCGAAAACCATACTTCTTTAAAGCCCTTTTCAAGGATATTACCCACCTTTTCCGGATAACTGGAGCAGGGAAGAACATTTCCCTCAGGGTCCACGGCAAGAAGGCCATGACAGGCAGCGCAGGACTTCGCCCCAAGCCCCTTGGCCACAGGGTTGTATATACAATAGGGTAGGGGAGAATACCAGACGAATTCAACCCCTTCCTCCTCGGCCTTCCTCTTTATCCTTTCCACATATTTCCAGACCTCGGAATATCTCATCCAGAGCCGGGGATGATTTTTCGCCTCTCCTACAGGAATGATGAGATTGGCTGAGAATTTTCGAAGCCCCAGTTTCTTTAGAAAAGCAGGATATTCCACCATGCTTTCTGCGTTTTCCCTGTTAAGGGTCGTATTGGTGTGAAGATAGATTCCCTGGGAGAGGAGATTTTTTATGCCCTTTACAGTAAGTTTCCAGCTTCCTTTTACCGTGGTAAGGCTGTCGTGGATTTGTGAGGATGGGGATTCTAAACTTACCTGGGCGGAGTTAAGCCCAGCCCTTTTCAGTTTCTTGGCCATTTTCTCTGTAATCAGCGTCCCGTTGGTTATGAGGTTCACCTTGAGTCCTATGGAACGGGCATATTTTATCAGTTTGAATATGTCCTTTCTAAGAAGGGGTTCTCCGCCTGTGAAGCTCACAAAGGGAAGTTTGGCCTGTTCCTTTATGGCTCTTATAACCCTTTTTGCCTGGGAGGTGGAAAGTTCAGGGCTCTCCTTCCAGGTTCTATAACAGAAACGGCAATCTAAATTACACCTCCAGGTCAGGCTGAATTCGGAAAGGACAGGATAGGAATAGAAATTCTTCCTGTAGGATACGAACTCCGTAGCCCTGACCTCGTCCTCTTTAAATTTTCCCTCCACTAAAGCCTTAAGGTCCTGAAGGAAGTTAAGGGTTTCGTTTAAAACCTCTTCCCCTCCGATTTCTTCAATCTCTGAGAGTTTTCCACCCTTTAAAAGATAGGAAAGCATTTTTAGCCCGGAGGGATTAAGGGAATAGACCTGATTGGGGGGGATTATAAGAACGTTGTCCTCTTCCCTCACATGGACAAGCCCTGGAAGCCGGGAGGAAAATTCCTCTGCCCAGCTGGGAATCAATGGGCACCCCCGGAGACGCAGGCGCTGTGACAGGCGGAGTGGCAGGCACTGTGGCATGCGGAATGGCAGGCGGAGTGACACGCGCTATGGCAGGCGGAGTGGCAGGCCTCCTGGGCGAAACAGGCGGAATGGCAGGCTTCCGAGGCCATGAAACTCTCGAAATCGGTTTTGGCGGTGTATGTGGAATTGGCATTTTGCCAGAATTGATAGTGAAAGTAAGAATAGTGGGATTCTAAGTATTTCTCCGGCTCTCCATAAATCTTCTTATAATGGGCCTTGGTTGCCTCCAGGTCACAGTCCCAGGTCTTCTCTGAAATCCTATCGGTCAGGGTTTTCAACAGGCTTTCTACCCCCTGGGGGCTGAGCTTTCCGTCAGGTCCTAAGGCTGTCAAAAAGGCCTCCTCGTAATAGGTTAAGTCCTCCTTGGAAATAGGGGAAGGGGCCACCTTGGGAGGGTCCTTGGAAAGAACTTCTATGGCCCCCTTTTTTTCAAGGGATACTGCTATCATGGTGAGCAGGGTGTTTACCGAGGCCCCAAGAAGGAACATAGCCTCCACAGGGTCCAGCTTTGCCACCTTCCCTTTTTTCCTGAAGCTCTGCGCCTTTATCCTCGGAGGAACCCAATCGCTCCTTACCCAGCTTAACTGGTCCTCCTTGGAAAGAAGATAATTTCTTCTATATTTTTTGTGGGAAGCCCAGAAACCCACCAGTCCGAAAAGCCCTAAGAAGATGAGGTAATAGGGAAGACGGTGAAGAAAACCCTTCCGCTTTATGTGGATAACCCTTGCTTCCTTTCCGAGGTTGAAATACTTTGCGGGAGTATAGACCTGTATTTCCATTTTTTCCCGGGGCTTGAGGTTTTTTCTGTAAAAAACAACTGAAAAATAATATTTTCCCTTGTAAGGCTGACCGAAGTAGAACATCTTATATCTTTTGTTCACCCATTTTTCTGTCATAAAACCTATTTTTAAAACCTCGTTCCAGGATACCTTTTTCCCCCTAACCTCTATGGGCAGGTGAAGATATAGGGTTTCGTAGTCTAAGGCTGAATCCCACTGGGTCGGAGCCCAATGTATAAAAACAAGGTTTCCCCACTTTTCGCTGGCGATATATCCCATATATCCTTCCCTGACCATGTTAAGGGCAAAATTCACTATATAATAGTATTTTCCGGGCCCCACCCCCTGGGGATAAAAAACATCGTATTTTGTGTTGGAGAGTCTCTTGATTTTCAAGGGGTATTTTTTGCCATCTTCATCCTGAATGAAACAATTCTTCAGGTTAAAATGCGGTTCCTTTCCTATTCCCTGAAGATAGAATCCGTGCATCTTGCCCTGGGAAACCTCCCACTTAGATATGTAAATTATATTGGCAAATCCGCTGGAAGTAGGGGAAAGATGAACCTCCACCCATTTAAGCCTGGCTGCCAGGGGAAAGGCGTTGAAAACTATAATAAAACCTATCAGGAGATAAAAAAATCTCCTCATATTTACCCCCATAATAAGATTTTATTTGCTCAGAATTATTCCCAGTAAAATTTGTCTTGGGGGATAATACCATCTGGGGGAGAGGAAGTCAGGGCTCAGGGCATTTTCATATTCCTCGGCTGGGGCCATGGAGTTAAGCAGATTGGTAATTCTAACAAATGCGTGGGCTTTAAAATATCCAAGGGAGAATTCTCTGCCGGCGTTCAGGTCCAGCCTCCAGAATGTGGGGAGTCGGAATTCGCTGAGGGGAGCTGCCAGACCCATAGGATAATCGTAAAGGCCGGCTCTCAGTTGAGAAGTATCAAGGTAATAAACCGGAACTACGAACCCGTCCCTGGCCCTGAAGGTTGCCCTGAAGTTCCACTGTTTAGGAGCCCAGGAAAGGGAGAAATAAATCCCCCATCTGGAGGCCAGAAGGGGACTCCTGTATTGTCCGTTGGGATAAGGTCCCCAGGGCTGATTGATGGTGAAGTTTAAATTTCCGGGATCTAAGGGATAAATCTTTTCGTTTATGAAAAACAGGCTGGAGCGTATGTTCACCTGAAAAACGAAGGAAATCTTCCCTGATCTCCTTAACCTGAGGGACATTTCCTTCCACGATCTCTCAACGCTTTCCAGATTAAGGGTTTCGTAATATCCGTTGAAATACTTCCCTTCCTCCAGCTGGAACCATTTTTGCCCTCCGTATTGCATGGGAAATTCTCCCCCTTCCTCCCAATCCCCCCAGCTTACCAGTTTCCACTGGCCATCCTTCCATACCAGAGGGATGTCCACAATGGGGAGGGTGGTTTTGGTGTAAAAGAGGTCAAAATCGGCGGAAAGCCCTAAGGGTAGGTCAGAGCTTACCCCTGCTCCAAGTCTATAGAATCTTGAGGGTCCAAGGCTGGAAGCATAAAGGGGAACATCCTTTAAACTTGCCTGGGCCACATACTGGTAAAGGGGAGAGAATTCTCCTTCCTCAGGAAGCAAGTCCCCATCGTCCTGCCAGAGGTATTTTCCGTAGGACATGGAGGAGGAAATTCTATGAATCAGGGATTCGGGTATAGGTGTTCCCCGATAGGAACCATAAATTCTAATTATCAGGAATCCGTTTCTAAAGGGGTCATAGGAAATTCCTGCCCCTGTGGCGAATATGTGGAAAACTTTAGAGGTAAAGGAAGGAACTTCAATTCCCTCCACGGAGATTCCGGAAAATTCCCTGTCCTGGCTTTTGCTGGAGGATGTTTTAAACCACTGGGCCCTGTAACCGGCTGAAAAGTAAATGTTTACATTTCCGGAGGTTATGGTGTCGGAAAAGGAAATCCCGGCGGAGTAATTCCTGTAGCGGAAAATGTCCGGGGTTTTAAGGTAAAGGAATCCAGGCTTTCCATCGTATAAACTGAGCTCAGCAGGGAAATCCCTGTTTCCCTGGACTTCCCTGAGGAAAAACTCCCCTCCCAGAAAGAAGGTGTTGTTCAGGCCCAGAAAGGAGGAAGAGTAGAACAAAAGGGAGGAATTGAAGGAAAACACCTTTTTCTTGAGGAATTCGGAATAATTGGTTTTTTGCTTGTTCCGGAGGACCTCATCAAAGATAAAATA
>JALXBI010000073.1 GCA_026991555.1 Candidatus Aminicenantota bacterium | reverse complement strand
GCGAAAATTCAGGAAAATCTGGGGCAAAACCCTGATTTTCTGAGGAGATGGTCTGTGCTTGAGGGTGAGTTTTGGAATGAGAGGCGGAGAATTGAGGGAATTTTGTGAAATTTCGCCATGGATTGGGTAATGATTTTTTGATTTTCCCATTTCGGACCTGTCCCGAAAATTGATATTTGGGAAATTTGGGGAGGAATTTGAATTTCGGACCTGTCCCAAAAACATGCATTCACATGATATAGATATATGAATTTTGGACCTGTCCCGAAAATATGCATTCACATGATATAGATATATGATAAAATTATATATAAAAATGATATGCATAGGAGGTAATGGAAAATGAAAAGGTTACTCCTGACGTTGGTGGTTATTGAGATGGGTCTCTTCGCAGGAAACAAGCTTCTAACTCCCCGCCCTCCCATTTACGGAATCCCGGCTAAGACCCTTCCCAGAAAAAAACTGATTATACGGGGTTATTTTGTTTACCCACATTTCGTCAGGAAATATAACCCCCGCTCCGGTATGATGGAAAAATTGCCTCCAGGAACATCTCTGAGCGTTGAAAGTTTCGTCCTGAAACTCAGGTACGGGATTACCAGCAGGTTAACCGCCATAGCAAATTTCCCTTTTGTAAGCAAGAAATTCTCCAGTCCTTCCTTTGCCAAATCCTCCTCGGGGATAGGGGATAGCATAGGGGCCCTTATCTTCAAACTTCACCACGATAGAAAAAACAGGTTCATAACCTCTGTGCTTTTATGGTCAAAATGGCCCACAGCAAGAACAAAGAACCTTTCCAGCGACGAAATCCCCCTGGGAACAGGAAGTTATGATTACGGGATTGCCCTTCTTCCCGAAAAGGAATTTGGCAAGTGGGACCTTCGCTGGTGCTTTTTCTATAAAATAAAGGGCAAAAATTACCAGGGCAAGGACCAGCCCAATCAAATTATTCTTTCCTGGTCAACGGCTTATAATCTTTCCTACAGGTTTATTCCAGAAGTAAGCCTCGTTTATACTAAAGAATTTCCCGGAGCAGGGGAGCCCGCCTTCTATTCGGTGAAAATGGTGGCAGGAGGACAGTTCAGGATAAAGAGGACTTTCCTTGTTCAGGCAGCAGCCCTTGCCAATCTTAAAGCGAGGCTTCCCTTTGCCGACGATTTCACGCTCTGGCTCGGGTTTTACAGTCTGTTTTAAGGAGGTGGGCTATGATAAGGAAAATAGACGCTTTCGTAAAGAAAAACCTTGTGTGGCTGGTTCTCCTTTCCCTTATTGTGGGGTTTGTTGCGGGTTTATTTTATACTAAGGGCACCATAAGGTTTCTGAAATCCCTTATAATTCCATCGGCCTTCCTTATGCTCTGGGCATCCATGATAGACCTCAAGATAAGGAAGTTTGTTGAATCCTTCAAATTCCCATCCCAACTCATACTGGGAAATATTCTCGCCCTTGTATTTGCTCCTCTTCTCATGCTCCCCCTGGCCCTTTTCTTCGCCAAGGAACCGAGGATGTTCGCAGGCTTAATGCTGGCAGGTGTAGCACCTCCCGGAGGCTTTATAACCTACTGGACCATGATTCTTGAGGCGAATATGGGTCTTGCCGTATCCTTGACCCTTACCACCTTTCTAGTCTCCTTAGTCTGGATTCCATACGGAATGAAGTTCCTTGTGGGAAGCAAGGTTAAGGTAAATGTTGGTCTTCTTTTCCAGAAAATTCTCATTCTGGTGGTGGGTCCCTTCCTCTTAGCGGTAGGAACCCGCCTTCTTATACTTAAACAGGGAGGGGAAAAGGCCTTGGAGAAGGCAAGGCCCTATTATCATCTGATTTCATCCCTGATGGCGCTTTTCCTCGTTTTTTCCGGAGTTTCCATGAAATCCAGGTTCATCCTGGCTCATACTTCCCGGGTGCTCCTTCCAGCAGGAGGAGCCTTTTTCTATTATCTCCTGGCTTATCCGGTTACCTATTATTTGGTGAAATGGGTGTTTAAAATGAACCTGAACGATGCTATTCCCTTAGTTTACGGAACAGCAACCAAGAACCTGTCCATAGCCATGGGACTTGCCGCTGCTGCTTTTGGTCCCCTTACCCTCCTGGGGGTGGTTTCCTGTATGATTTTTCAAATGCCCCTCGCTTCCATGTGGTATAAGGTTTTCGTTAAAGTTAAACAAGGTGAGAAGTTCGCAATGGCCTTTGAGGAGGAGGCAGTGGAAATAGAGAAGGAAGTTCTGAAGGAACTTAAGGAAATAGAGGAGAGGATTTTATCCCTGGAAAAGGAAAGGAAAGCTCTCCAGAAAAGGAAAAAACAACTTGAACAGAGACTAAATTCCATAAAGGGGGGTAAAAAATGAAAAACTATGCGGTGGTAGGTTATATAGGAAGGTCCAATGTGGGACAGATGTCTGCCCGCCTTGCCATTGAACTGGACAGGAGGTTTCCCAATGTCAATATCAGGTGTCTTCCAGCCCTCAGCGGAGATTCCTCTCCGGCCAAGGACAAATTCTTTGAGGACGATGGAATCATAGTAATTGATGGATGCAAACTGCGGTGCATATCCAGAACCCTTAAAAATTATGGTTTCGGGGATAAGATTGTAAGGCATTATGTTCTGGATGAGGACTTTGGAATAGAAAAAACCCCGGGCCTTTCCTACGAGGAAGAGGTTTTCAGGAAGGTGCTGGATAAAATAATTGAAGACTTGAAAAATCTGGATTGAGGGTTTAAATTTTCCGGGTGAGAAAATATAAAGTTGTTATAGATTCCTTGGGAAAGGAAAGGGTCGTTGCCCGGAGCCATGGTTTTAAAATAGGCTTAGGGGCTGCAAGGGGGGATTCTTCCGCCGGTTTCAATGCAGCAGAGACTCTGCTGGCGGCTTTTGGCACATGCCTTGCCACAAATATAAACAGTATTTCCAGGCAGATGCACCTTAGGATAGAGGGATTTGAGATTGAGGTGGAGGGGATAAGGCTGGAGGGGCCTCCCAGGATATCCCAAATAAAATATTCAGTGAAGTTCAGAAGCCCTGAACCTGAGGAAAAACTGGAAAAACTCCTTTCCCTTTGCATAAAATACGGCACGGTAACCAATACCCTGGTGCGTGGACTTAAAGTCTTGGGGAAGATGAGAACGAATTAAGCGGAATAAAGTCCATTCATCTTACCTTTTACAGTCAGGTTTTGAGAACTTTGCTCTACCGCCCAATCTCCCCTGCTCTAAACCGAACTGTTATAATAGTTTTATGAAAATTCTTGTAAGCAGCGAAAAAGCTGAGGTGCACGAAGCCTTAGAGGATTATCCCATTGAGGGAATTTCCAGGGAAGGGGTTATGGAAAAATTGAGGAGTTTAAACCCTGAAGTCTTAGTTATAGATGATGGGGAAGGGATAGAATCAATCCTTCAATGGGGCGAGGAGGCCGGAACCAGCATTATAGTCATCACGGAAAATAAAAATATTTCTCATTCTATTGAGCTGGTAAGGCTCGGGGCCTTCGATGTTTTAATATACCCTTTTAGCAGGGACGAACTGATTCTTTCCGTGGAAAAAGCTCTGACCCGTTTCGCCCCCAGGGAAAAGGCGCTCGGCGGCATCCACCTGATAGGGGAATCCGAACCCATGCAGAAACTGTGGAGCCAGATAAGAAAGGTGGCCAAAACCGACACCACGGTTCTAATACAGGGGGAAAGCGGAAGCGGGAAAGAGCTGGTAGCCAGGGCCATCCACCTCCTTTCCGAAAGGAAAAAGGGACCCTTCGTAAGTCTGAACTGTGCCGCAATTCCCGAAGAGCTAATTGAGAGCGAGCTGTTCGGACACGAGAAGGGAGCCTTTACCGGGGCGGTGGACAGAAAAATAGGAAAATTTGAAGCCGCCAACGGAGGAGTTCTCTTTCTGGACGAAATAGGGGAAATGAGCCTTAAAACCCAGGCAAAACTTCTCCGGGCAATAGAGACAGGGGAAATAACCAGGGTGGGAAGCACAAAACCCATCTTCGTAGACACCAGGATAATAGCAGCCACCAACAAAAACCTGGAGGAGCTGGTTAAGGCCAAACTTTTCAGGGAGGATCTTTTTTACAGAATAGGGGTTGTGGTAATTAAGGTGCCTCCCCTTCGCAAGAGAAAAAGCGATATACCGGTCCTGGTGGAATATTTCATGAGGAGGTTTTCCGAGGAAAACAACTATCCCATGAAGGAAATAACCCCAAGGGCCATGGAGTTTTTAAAGAGGTATTCCTGGCCGGGAAATGTCCGGGAGTTGAAGAACCTGGTAGCCAGGCTCATGACCATGGTGGAAGAGCCGGTTATAGATGTAAAACACCTGCCCAATTACATTTTAATAGAGGTGGACGAGGAAAAATCAGCAGTTTTTACGGCAAAAACCCTGAAGGATTTTAAGGAAAGAGCGGAAAGGCTTTTCCTTCTTCAGAAATTAAAGGAAAATAACTGGAACATAAAGAAGACCGCCGAGGCTCTCAATACCCCAAGAAGCAATCTCTATAGAAAACTGGTCCAATACGGAATAATTAAGGAAAAAGAGGATAAAATTTAACGAAATTCCTTTTTAAGGTGAATTAGCACCTGCTTGGCAATTTCCTTGAGGGTTTCCATAACCCCCACTCCCCGTATGGCTATGGCCTCTATCACCGGTTCCCCTTTCATTACCAGGGCTTTTTTCATTTCATCCACGGGCACAGCCGTGGGAAGGTCCCTTTTATTAAGCTGGAGCACATAGGGCATGCTGGCAAAGGAATAATTGTATTGTCTGAGATTCTCCTGAAGGTCCTCTATGCTTTCTATGTTAGCGTCCATCCTTTCCCTCTGGGAATCAGCCACAAAAACGATACCGTCCACCCCCCTGAGGATTATTTTCCTGCTTTCAGCATAAAAGACCTGACCGGGAACTGTGTAAAGCTGAAATCTTATTCTGTAGCCTTTTATGGTTCCCAGGTTCAGGGGCAGGACATCGAAAAAAAGCGTTCTATCACCCTGGGTATTAAGGGTAACCAGTTCTCCCCTGCTGGATGGGGAGGTATGGTCAAATATGTACTTCAGATTTGTGGTTTTTCCGCCAAGTCCTGGTCCGTAATAAACAATCTTGGCTATGAGTTCCTTCTGCCTGGGGTTGATCATAGCCATGAGCCCGTATCCCTCCTACTTGAAGAGTTTATCTATGTCTTCCTCAGAAAGGTCCTCAAGGGGGTTCTCCTCATCGCCCAGTTTTTCTTTTTCCCTTTTCATTTTCTCTTCCAGCCTGGAAAAAACCCTCTCCAGCTTAAGGGCTGCGTTCTTAGCCCTCAATCTAACCAGTCCTAAGGAAGTCCTCTTGTCAAATAAAACCGCAAGAATAAACCTGTCTCCTATCAGGGTTATATGCAGGTTTTCCCGGGAACCCTCATTGAACATTAGGGGGAAGCTTTTCTCTCCCAGCATCTTGGCGAGTCCCTCGGTGGCAGCCACATTTCCTGCAACTAAGGAACCCAGGGAGGTGGTATCAACTCCGTCCATTTCTCCGGCAAAGGCTATGGGTTGACCGTTTTTTTCAACTATTAGGGCAACTCTTGAATTTGTTTCTTGTTTCAGGTTCATAAGTATGTTTTTTATTTCCTCGTATTCTTCAGAGTAAAGAACGAGAAAACTCATACCACCTCCCTGCTTATTTTAGGCACAGGTTAAAGTTTTGTCAATCGCACCAATCTTTCCCACTCCTCGTTTACTCTCTTGCGGTATTCCTCAATCATCCATTCATTTCCAGGCTTGAACATGTGGGCAAAGCGACCCTGGGGTTTCAACCACTCCACCACATCCACTTCCTTCTTGGGATAATAGTTGATCTTGTATTTCCCGTTCTCCACCTCGTAAAGGGGCCAGACTTTAGAATCTACCGCAATTTTCGCTAACTGAACTCCATCCTCCGGATTCGTTTTCCATTCAGTGGGACATGGAATGAGAACATTGATAAAGGCGGGTCCGTCAATTTCCAAAGCCTTCTGGGCCTTCATGAAGAGGTCCTTCCAGTGGCTAACAGAGGCCTGGGCTGCATAAATGCCATGGGCTGCCATTATTTCCGTAAGGTTCTTTCTCCACTGGAGCTTGCCTGGAATTTTCTTTCCTGCAGGGGAGGTGGTGGCGGAAGCGCCATATGGAGTGGCTCCGGAGCGCTGGCCACCGGTATTGGCGTAGGACTGGTTGTCGTAGCAAATGTAAACTATGTCGTGCCCCCTTTCCATGGCACCGGAAAGGGACTGAAGACCTATGTCATAGGTTCCCCCGTCGCCTCCGAAGGCAACTATTTTTATTTTCTTGTCCCCTCCGGGAAGTTTTCCCCTTCTCTTTAAAGCTTTATAAGCGGCTTCTATTCCTGCAGCGGTGGCTCCAGCGTTTTCAAAGGCGCTGTGCATCCAGGGAATCTTCCATGCGGTATATGGGAATCCGCTGGAGCAAACCTCTAAACAACCGGTGGCGTTAACCGCCACAATGGGATGCTCCGTGGCCCTTAAAACCATACGGAGCATCAGGGGAATTCCGCATCCAGGACAGAGTCCGTGCCCGGATACAAATTTATCCTCTAAGGCTGCCAGGTCCTTTAATCTTGCTCTTATTGCCATTTTTTACCTCCTATTCCCTGAGATTGATATAGCCAATGAGTTCTCCCCGCTCGCCGGTGGCTGCTATCTTCTCCAGCCTTTCGTAAACCTCTGCTATGTGTTTGGGGGCTATGTCCCTTCCTCCGAGACCGTATATGTAATCAACGATGATGGGCCTTTTTTCGTATTCGTAGAGGGACGCCCTTATGTCCGTGAAAAGAGGTCCTCCCACAGCTCCAGGGCTTGCCGCCCTATCAAGCACAGCCACTGCCTTGAGGTTAGTAAGAACATCGGCCAGTTCCTTAGCAGGGAAGGGTCTATAAACCCTCACCTTCACAAGACCCACCTTCTTTCCCTTTTCCCTTAGTTCGTCCACCACCTCCTTGGCGGTGCCTGCAGTGGAGCCCAGAAGAATTATAGCCACTTCAGCATCGTCCATCTTATAGAGCTCAAAGAAACCGTATTCCCTACCGAATTCCTTTTTGAATTCCTCTGCCACTTCAAGGATAACCTTGGGAGCGTTTTCCATGCCAACGAACTGGCTCCTTTTGTGTTCAAAATAGTAATCGGTAAAGTCTATGGGACCTACGGTTATGGGATGGTCCACATCAAGTATGTTGTAAAGGGGCTCCCTTTCCCCGACGAAGGCCTTCACCTTCTCGTCCTCCTCCACCAGCATGTCCTGAACCGCGTGGGATAGGATGAATCCGTCCATGGTTACCATTACCGGGGTGGAAACATCCTTGTGTTCTCCTATGCGGAAGGCCTGGATTACATTGTCGTAGGCCTCCTGGGAATTTTCCGAGTATATCTGAATCCATCCCGAATCCCTGGCCCCCATGGTGTCCGAATGGTCCCCATGAATGTTAATAGGAGCAGAAAGGGCCCTGTTGGCGATTCCTGCTACGATGGGAAGGCGAAGGGACGAGGCGATGTAAAGCATCTCAAACATAAGGGCGAGACCCTGGGAAGCGGTAGCGGTGAAAACCCTGGCTCCTGCGGCGGAAGAGCCTATGCACATGGACATGGCTGAGTGCTCGCTTTCCGGGGTTACGAACTCGGTGGTCATAAGTCCATCGGCCACGAACTTAGCTATGTGCTCCACTATGGCTGTGGAGGGAGTTATGGGATAGGCTGCCACCACATCCGGATTTATCTGCCTTATGGCCTCCGCTATTGCGGCGTTACCGTTAAGTATTCTTCTTTCTGCCATGGCTTACCTCCTTAAAGTTGAAGCTCTTCCTTTTCCATGGTGAGGCTCTTGGGGGAAGTGGGACATTCCACGGTGCATATACCGCATCCCTTGCAGTAATCGTAGTTTATTCCCACAACTTTTCCTTCCTTGACTATGATGGCGTTATCAGGGCAGAAAACCCAGCAGAAGAGGCAATGGATACAGTGCTCCTCGTGAAAAACGGGTTTCAATCCTCCCCTGAAACTTCCAGTCTTAACCTCCATGAAGTTTCCTGCCCAGGGATTAATGGCTCCCGGGGGCAATTCTTTCCAACCCATTTTTCTCATAATCCCTTCACCTCCTTGATAGCTCTTTCAATGGTCCTAAGGTTGGCTTCCACAATCTTTTCGTTGAAGCGTTTGGAAAGGAGTTCCCTTATGAGCTCTTTGAACCTTTCCACATCCATCAGGCCTGAGGTTTTGAAGAAGGCTGCGAGGATGGGAACATTGGGGATATCCCTTCCTATTTCGTCCAAGGAGATGCTGGTGGCATCCACGGCGAAAACTTTGTTTGAGGTTATCCCCAGCTTCTCCTTGATTTTCGCAGGTTCAAAGGGAGCGTTGAAAAGGAAATAGGTGTGTTCGTCGGTGCCTTCGGCAATGGGAACTTCGCCTATGAGGGTGGGATCCGCCACGATAACCATGTCGGGTTTTTCAATCTCCGAGTGCAGCCTTATTTCCCTGTCGGAGATTCTGGTATAGGCCTCAATGGGAGCCCCTCTCTTTTCAGCCCCGAAGTGGGGGAAAGCCTGGACATGCTTCCCCTCCTTTGCCATGACCTCGGCCAGGAGCTGGGAGGCGGTTACCACTCCCTGTCCAGCCCGGCCATGCCAGCGGACTTCAATCATTCCTTGCATTATTCCACCTCGTTTATTTGATTTTTTTTCTTGCCCGCAATGCCTCTCCTATGGTCACAAGGTCAGTATACTCCAAACTCCCCCCAATTGGCAAGCCTATGCCTATTCTGGTTATGGTTACATCAAGGGGGGAAAGGAAACTTACAAGATAATGGGCAGTTATTTCTCCTTCGTGGGTGGGATTGAGGGCAATTATTATCTCCTTTATCCCCTCCTTTTTTATCCTTTCCTTCAGGTCGGAAATGTTGAGGTTCTCCGGCCCCACCCCATCTAAGGCCGATATGACCCCTCCCAGCACATGATACTTCCCTTTATACGCGCCGCTGCTTTCTATAGCAGCCACATCTATGGGCTTTTCCACTATACACAGTTTAGAGCTTTCCCGGCTGGGGTCCCTGCATATCTCGCAGGGGTCACTTTCGGAAATGTTGTGACATATGGAGCAGACTTTTATTCCCCTCTTGGCATCAATAAAAGCCCTGGAAAGTTGTCTAACCTTTTCCTCGTCCATTCCTATAACATGAAAGGCTATCCTCTGGGCGGTTTTTTTGCCCACTCCCGGAATCTTACTCAGAAGGTTTATCAGGTTCTGAAGGGGTTTTGGATACCGGTACATCAGAAAAGTCCTGGAGGAAGCCCCATGGAACCTATCAAATTGCTGCTCTCCTCTTCGACTTTTCGGGAAGCGTCCTGAAATGCGGCTATTATAAGGTCCTGGAGCATCTCCAGATCCCCGTCCCTGAATATTTCCTCGCTGATTTTTATATCCACAAGGTTTTTCGTCCCGTCAAGAACCACCTTAACCATCTCCCCGCCGGCGCTTCCCTCCACCCTCATTTCCTGGAGCTTTCTCTGAAGCTCCTCCTGAAGTTTCCTTGCCTGCTCCATTAGTTTTCCTATGTCCATCATTCCTCCTTTATTTCCTTAGCTTTAAATATTCTCCTCAGGAGCAAAACCTTGGGGTCCTCCCCCTCTTCTTCCTCTGTCTTTTCGGCACTTTCCTCCCCGGCCAGGTGAATTTCAACCTCGATACTCCTTCCTAAGACTTCTCCGGCTACACTGCGAAGAATTTCCTTTTTCTCGTTCATCTTCCTGTAATAGAAGGATTTGTCGCCTGAATAAAAAAGGGAAAGAATATCCCCCTTTAAAACCACCCTGTCTGCTTCCTTAAAAGAAGTGGATAATATGGCGCTCTTTCTGGACAGGGCCATTTCTATGTTGGTGATCTCCTCCGCAACCTGGCTCTTCTTATCAGATTCCCGGGAAGCGCTGGATGGGACATCAATTTGACCCATCTCTGGAACCTTTCCTTTGAGCAAAGAATCTATAAGTTCTTCCAGGTCAACCACATGGCGAAGAAAACTCATCCTCAGGAGCATAAGCTCCAGATAAACCCTGGGGTCAGGGGCATTTCTCAGGCGATATTCCCCTTCAAGCAAAATGTTTAAATATCTTAAAAGGTCCTCCTTGGACAGACCTGGAAATTCGTCCTTTCCTGCAATCTTCCCCATTAAAACCCTTCTTAAAAAACCCATATAATCCCTTACAAATCTGCGCAGGCTGTAACCCTGAAGGACTATGTTCCTGACCGCAGAGAGAATTTCCTTCCTGTCCCCTTCGGCCACAGCCCTGGTTATTTTCCCCATAAGCTCCTGGGGGACCAGTCCTAAGGCCTGTTCCACATCCTTTCTGGTAATCCTCCCCTGGCTGAAGGCAATTACCTTTTCTAAGGCTGTCTGGGCGTCCCTCAGGCTTCCCTCTGCACTCTGGGCTATGAGCTCCGCGGCCCCCTCCTCAATTTCAAATCCCTCCTTTTCGCTTATTTCCATAATGTTTTCCTTTATTATCTCCTGGGGGATTTCCCTGAAGTGAAAATGAACGGTTCTGGATATTATAGTAACGGGAAGTTTCTGGTAATCGGTGGTGGCCAGGACGAATACCACATGCTCAGGGGGTTCCTCAAGGGTCTTCAAAAGGGCATTAAAGGCCTCCTGGGTGAGCATGTGCACCTCGTCAATTATCACAACCCGAAACCTTCCCTCCAGTGCCCTCTGGGAGATTATCTCCTGAAGATTCCTTACCTCGTCAATTCCCCGGTTTGAGGCCCCGTCTATTTCCAAAAGCCCCATGAAGTTTCCCTGATCAATAGCTTTGCATGCCCTGCACTGGTTGCAGGGCTGCGGAGTTATGCCCTTTTCGCAATTGAGGGCCTTGGCTAAGAGCCTTGCGGTGGTGGTTTTCCCAACTCCCCGGGTTCCAGAGAAAAGAAAGGCATGGGGAACCCTGCCTGTGGAAAGTTGATTCTGGAGAACCCTGATGATGTGGTCCTGGCCCACAACCTGGGAGAAGGTTTTAGGCCTGTACCTGCGGGCGATGGGAATATACCTTTCCATGAAAATTAAAGAATATACCCGGCCATTTAAAAAGTCAAGGCGTCCCTCTGTCCACCCTGCCCCTACCCTTACCGCTGCTCCCTTCCGGGCCTGACGGGGTTCAGGAGGAAGCAGGTGAACAGGCAGGACGCCCTGTTATTTAGAATTGCGGATTTTCTAAAGCGGCTGGCGGAGAGGGTGGGATTCGAACCCACGGTCCCGCGTTAACGGGACACACGCTTTCCAAGCGTGCTCCTTAAGCCACTCGGACACCTCTCCGGAAGGAAATTATATCACAGGAAAAAAGCGGAGGGGGTGGGATTCGAACCCACGGTCCCGCAAAGCGGGACAGTCGGTTTCGAGCCGACCCCGTTATGGCCACTTCGGTACCCCTCCTTCATTGAATTATACCAGAGAGACCTCAACCATGTGCTAAAATTCAGTTTGTGAGAAAGGTCTTTTTTGTGCTCTTTTTATTTCAGGCTTTAGCTGCCATAAAACCTTTTCTTCCCACAAAAAGGGGTGATTATGCGGCCTGTTTCCCCGAGGAATTGAACAAAAGGTTACCCTGGGTTTCAAAATTCAACCTTGTGGAAGTGGGAGGAGTGGACGGGATTCTTCTCACCAGGGAAGAAATCTCAAGGTTGAAAAACATGGGGGTAAAAGAGGTTATTTTCTACGATTGGGCCCCTGCTGGATATCATTATCTCCGAGGAGGGGACAATCCCCTGATGAAATGGGTCTACCAAAACAAAGACACCGCGGCCCTTAACCCCCAGGGCCCTTTCCCTCACTGTGAAGAAATGGGCTACGGCTGGTGCCAGGATTTTTACTTTGACTTTGGCCTCAAGGAGGTTATAAGGAAGAAAACGGATTTTCTGTGGAATCTGGCGGAAAAACACGGATATTCCGGAATCTTCTTTGATTGGGCCCCTGGGGTTTTCATCTTAGAGCCGGAATACCGTCCCATGCTCCTGAACTTCAAATCAAGGCACGGGGGAAGTTATCTTCAGGCCATAGGGAAATTCTACAGAAATCTCAAGAATAAGCATCCAGGGCTTTTAGTGGTAACAAATCAGGGATTCAGAAATGGGGAAAATGTCCTTCCCCACACGGATTACGACATGACAGAAAGCTACGGAACCGGGGAGGAATACTTCGGCAGGGTTCTCAATGTGGAGGGAAGGGGTATTGTGGAGGTTCCGGATACCGTTTATTACCCTGTAAGCGACGATTTTTTTAATGGCACCCTGGAAGATAGCTTATTTTATCTTGATTATCTTTACAAACTATGGGAAAAATTCAGGCCTAAGGGTTTTAAGAATTTCCTCTACATGAACTATGCAGCCCCTGAGTTCTTAGAGGCAAAGGACCACATTTACAGACCCGTTCCTCCCAGAAATGCCATTTTCTTCGGATACGCCCTGGCTAAGTTGAGGGGTTTTATGGCCTATACAGAGGTGCCCTTTGACAGGAAATCGGAGGAGGTTGACCTTTACTTCTACGACCTGGGAAAACCCTTGGGAAGGGATTACGAAGAAATACCAGGGGGATATGTCCGGTTTTATACCCACGGTTTCGTGGTGGTGGGAGAGTGGGAAGAGAAAACCAGAATAGAAATCTCCTCCCCCTTTCTCCTGAACGGGGCTCCGGTTTACGACCTATACAGGGAAAAATGGACGGGAACGGTGAAGGACCACGAAATAGAAATTGTAGTTTTTCCCGAAATGGATAGACTCACGGGGCGCATGGCTCCCTGCGGAAGGGTATTCCTCTATCCATCCTCCAGGATGTGGAGAAAATATAGGTGAAAACTCTATACAGGATAGATTTAATTTTTTCCATAGTTTACATCCTCATAGTCCTTTCCGCCGGGATCTTTCTTTCGCTGGTTCTTCGCTCATACCTGCCGCTGCTTCTGGCTGTGGTCTTTGCCTTCTTTTACGGATATTTCCTTTCCAGAAAAACCTTCCGAAGAATTTCAGCGGTGAGGAGAGCTTTTCCCGAATCCTGGAGAAGGCTCTTAACGGAAAGGGCGTATTTTTATTCAAAACTTCCCCCGGAGGAAAAGAGAATATTCGAAAATAACCTAAAAATTTTCCTGGCGGATTTCCCTATAAGGGGAAGGAGGGGATTTCAGCCTTCCCGGGAAGCCAGGCTTCTCGCTGCCGCAGGAGTTGTAACCCTGCTTCAGGGCCATCCCGAATGGGAACCTCCCACCCCGGATGGAATACTTATTTATCCAGGAGAAAGGTTTGACGAGGATTACAATCCGGGAAGGGGAAATATCACCGGTATGGCCCCTTATCGGGGGCCAATGATTCTCAGCGAGAAAAGAATCCTGGAGGATTTCGTAATACCTCCTCCGCCCTTTAATGTGGTTTATCACGAGACAGCCCATTTCTTTGACTGGGAGGACGGAAGGGCGGAGGGATTTCCTCTAAATAGAATGCCCCCGGGACTGGAAGAGGAATGGATGGAGGTTTTTGAAAACGAGCTGGAAAGGGTAAGGAAGGGAGAAAGTATCCTGAGGGATTACGCTGGAACTGGCCCTGGGGAACTCTTTGCCGTGGCCACCGAGGTTTTCTTTACCACCCCCTTTTCCATGAAAAAACATCATCCCCGCCTGTTCCGTATTCTAAAGCTTTTCTACAATCTGAATCCCGCGGCCATTTTCTCTGGAAAATCTCAGAAAAGGCTCTGAAAAGGGGAAAAAAGGGAGCGGGCCTTCTCCGTGGCCACCCTTCCCCTGGGGGTTCTGGCCAAAAATCCCTTCTGGATGAGGTAGGGCTCGTGAACCTCCTCAATGGTGTCGGTCTCCTCCTTAAGGGCTGCTGCCAAGGTCTTAAGGCCCACAGGTCCCCCACCGAAGTCCTCCACTAAGACTCTAAGGAGCCTCCTTTCAATTTCGTCCAGCCCATAACGGTCAATTCTGAGCCTCTCAAGGGCCGAGCGGGCTATTTCTCCGGTTATCCTTCCATCTCCCTCCACCTGGGCAAAGTCCCTTATCCTGCGGACGAGCCTATTGGCAATCCTGGGGGTTCCCCGGCTCCTTCGGGCTATTTCTTCTTTGGCTTCCTGATCTATTTCTATACCCAGAATCCTGCAGGTTCTCTGAATAATCTCCTGCATTTCCTCTTCAGGATAAAAATCTATCCTTTCAATTATTCCAAAACGGCTCCTGAGGGGAGATGTAAGGCGGGCGTATCTGGTTGTGGCGCCTATGAGGGTGAAACGGGCCAGTTTTATTCTGAGGTCCCTGGCCGCTGCCCCTTTCCCCAGGACTATATCTAAGGCAAAATCCTCCATGGCTGCATAAAGGACCTCCTCCACCGAGGGGTGGAGCCTGTGAATCTCATCTATGAAAAGTATGTCCCCTTCCTCAAGGCTGGAGAGAATGGAAGCAAGATCCCCGGGCCTTTCTATGGCAGGGCCGCTGGAAATCCTCAGCCTTCCCCCCATTTCGTTGGCTATTATCATGGCCAAGGTGGTTTTCCCCAGACCAGCGGGACCGTGAAGAAGCACATGGTCAAGGCTTTCACCCCTTTCCTTGGCGGCATAAACGAATACCCTGAGGTTTGAGACCACCTTTCTCTGGCCTATAAACTCGCTGAAACTCCTGGGACGCAGACTTTTTTCAAAGCTCTCCTCGCCCTGAAGTCTTCTGGGAGAAAGTATGTTCATCGGCCAAGCCTCCTCAGGGCCTCCTTCACTGCCTCCTCCAAGGGGAGGTTCTGGGCTGAAACTTCCCTTACCACCTCCTCCACCTCAGCCCTTGTAAAACCTAAGGAACGAAGGGCCTGAAGGAGCTCGCTCTCCCCGGGGGATTTTTCCGAAGGAAGCACGTTCCTCATCTCAAGAATTATCCTGGAGGCTCCCTTCTTGCCTATTCCAGGCACCCTGCTTATGGCCTTTACATCCTCCTCCTTTATCGCTCTTAAAAATCCCTCAAGTCCTAAGGTGGAAAGGACCGCCAAGGCGGTTTTGGGACCCACCCCCGAAATTTTAAGGAGACTGCGAAAGAGTTTCTTTTCCTGTTTTGTGGAAAAACCGTAAAGGCCAACCTCGTCCTCCTTTACATAGTAAACAGTGTAAAGGAGGACCTCAGAACCCTCCTTAAGGGAGGCGAAAAGGTCTGAGGGGACGAAAACCTCGTAGCCCACCCCACCTGCCTCCACCACCACAGCTCCGTCCTCCTTTTCCACCAGTTTTCCCCTTATTCTACCTATCATCTTTCCCTCATCAGGTAATGGGTAAAGGCCAAGGCCACCGCGTCCGCCTCGTCGTATCCTGAAACCTGGCGGAAAATTCTCCCTACAAAATTCCTCACCTCCTGTTTGGAGGCGTTTCCCCTGCCGGTTATGGCCTTTTTAACCTGTCTTGGACTGTATTCGTAAACGGGAATCCCCTTTTTCCAGACCACATACATGAGGGCTCCCTTGAGGTGAGCCAGTTTTATGGCAGAGGATGGGTTGGCGCCGGTAAAGGGGGCCTCAATGGCCACCTCGTCGGGAGAAAGTTCATCAATTTTTCCTTCCACGAACTGGACCCCCTGGAAAAGCCTCTCCTCCCATGTCCCTTTTCCCTTAAACCTTCCCCAGGCGGAAAGCTCCCGCCCCTCCAGAAGAGCGTATCCCATTACTACGAGACCGGGATCTATTCCCAGTATCCTCAACCTGCGAACTTTTCTATCTCCTCTTCGGAAATGTCAAAATTGGCCCAGACATGCTGGACATCGTCGTGGTCTTCCAGTTCCTCCATAAGTTTCAGCATCTGCTCTGCCTGTTTTCCCTCCAGTTTCACATAGGTGTCTGGAATCATTCCCAGTTCCTTGGTGGCTATTTCTATACCCTTTTCCTCCAAGGCCTTTACCACATTGAAAAGGTCTTCGGGGGCAGTAAGAATAACGAAGTTGCTCTCGTCTATCTTAACATCCTCAGCCCCAGCGTCCACGGCTATATCAAAAAGCTCCTCCTCGTCCGGGGCCTTGGATTTCTCTATGACTATGTAACCCTTCCTCTTGAACATCCAGGCCACACATCCGCTTTCCCCGAGGCTTCCCCCGTGCTTGGAAAAAATCCTCCTTATTTCCGAGGCAGTGCGGTTCCTGTTGTCGGTGGCTGCCTCTATGAATACCGCAACCCCTCCAGGTCCATAGCCCTCGTAGGTGACTTCCTCAAATTTTTCCCCTTCCAGTTCTCCAGTTCCCTTTTTTATGGCCCTCTCTATGTTATCCTTGGGCATGTTGGCGTCCCTGGCCGCCTCTATGGCCTTTCGCAGCCTGGGATTTTTCTCCGGGTCACCTCCTCCCATCCTGGCCGCCACTATTATCTCCCTTATCAACTTGGTAAAAAGCTTACCCCTCCTTGCATCGACTATGGCCTTTTTGTGCCTTATGGAATGCCATTTAGAATGTCCGGACATTTTACCCCCTTGGTTTTTATTCCAATAAAAATTTTAATTCACCATCCCCTATGTTTCAACCCCTTTTTCTTTTAGGGACAGACCCTTTTATGGTATAATTCCCCCATGGCCAGAGTCGCCCGCACATACATCAAATTCCCCTCCGCCCACTACCACATCTTCTCC
>JALXBI010000072.1 GCA_026991555.1 Candidatus Aminicenantota bacterium | reverse complement strand
CTTTCTCTGCTGGGGTGAGCATGGGGAGTTCGTCCTGGATGTGGGAGATGAGGTGGTAGTAGGAGAGGGAGGAGGTTTTGATGTAGGTTCTGGCGATGCGACTCATGGGGAAATTATAACAAATCGGACCTGTCCCGAAAAAGTTTGATGGACAAAGGTAAGGGTAATTTCATACCGGAGGGCTATTTGGAATTTCTCCTTTTCCTTGGGAAATTCACACCTTCCTCTCTGGTCCATTCCCGCAAGCCACGACTTTCTCTTGTGAAGGTCAACCCCAAGATAGAAGCCCTGCTCTGAGCTAATTTCCTTTTCTCTAAGTGATTCTTTTTGCTCTTCCATTTTTCCCTCCTTTTTCTTTTAAATTTACCACCCCGACCCTTTCCTACTACGGAATCAGGTCAGATTTTGACAAATTAGGGACAGGTCCGATTTTGAATTTTATGCCCCCATGGCTCCCCAAAAAAGGGCAGGACATTCCTCGGGGAGATTTTTAATTAGGCAATTTGCTGGGTTGATTTGGTTTTGGGGTTATAATAAAATTATTTCTGTGCGGTGAGCGTAGCTCAATGGTAGAGCATTGGACTGTGGATCCAAGGGTTGGGGGTTCAAATCCCCTCGCTCACCCTCTTTTTTATGAAAAACCTTTTCTCCAGACTTCAAAGGGCCTTTTCCAGAACCAGGGAAAATCTTTCCCTGCTTGAAAGCCAAAACTTTTCCTGGGAGGACGCTGAAGAAGCCCTGATCTCTGCGGACTTCGGAATATCCTTCGCAGAGGAGTTTTTGAATTCCCTGAAAAAGGAATACGGCCAAAGTCCATTGGGGCTTAAGTCCATCCTCAAGGCCAAAATAAAGGAACTCCTTTCATCTATACCCCCCAAGGAGATTCCCCGGGGAGTTATTCTTATTACCGGGGTAAACGGCAGCGGAAAAACCACCACCGCTGCAAAACTCGCCCTGTTCCTTAAGGATAGGGGAAAGGTTCTCCTGGTGGCCGCCGATACCTTCAGGGCCGCAGCCCAGGAGCAGCTTGAAAAACTTGCCTCCTCGGTGGGGGTGGATTTTTTCCCTGCGAAGGGCTATTCAGATCCCGCAGCCGTAGCCTTTGATGCAGCAAAAAAACCTTACGATTACATAATAGTTGATACCGCCGGAAGGCTTCACACCAAGGAAAACCTCATGAAGGAGGCGGCCAAAATAAAAAATTCTGTGATAAAGGCTTCGGGAAATTCCCCCTTTACCCTTCTTGTCCTTGATGGAACCATAGGACAGAATTCCATCACCCAGGCAGAGGAATTTTCCCGCCTGCTTGATATAGACGGCCTGGTCATCACAAAACTGGACGGAACCTCCAGGGGAGGAGCCATTGTCCCCATTGTTAGAAATTTGAAAATCCCCGTTCTTTTTGTTGGAATTGGGGAGGGTATGGAAGACCTTGTCCCCTTTGAACCCTCTTCCTTTGTGGAGGCCCTATTTGGATGAGAAATTCATGAGGATAGCCCTTTCCTTAGCCAAAAGAGGCCTGGGAAGGACCCAGCCTAACCCCTTGGTGGGAGCAGTGGTGGTAAAGGACGGCAGGATAATATCCACGGGTTATCACCGCAGTTTCGGCTCTCCCCACGCAGAGGCGGTGGCCCTGGAAAAGGCAGGTGAAAGGGCTAAGGGAGCAACCCTTTATGTAAACCTTGAACCCTGCTGCCATCACGGGAAAACCCCCCCATGTTGCCAGGCCATCTGGAGGGCAGGGATTAAGAGGGTGGTAATTTCCCTCAGGGACCCCAACCCCTTAGTTAACGGAAAGGGGATAGAATTTCTGAGGGGAAAGGGTATTGAGGTGAAAATAGGGGTTCTGGAAAAGGAGGCCTCTTATCTGAACAGGCACTTCCTCCTTTACCACAGGGAAAAGAGACCATGGCTTACCGGGAAAATGGCCTTAACCGCCGACGGGGCCGCCCGATGGAGGGAAAAGTATATGTCCTCTCCCCAGTCCCTGAGGTTCGCCCACTGGCTCAGGGCCACCCACATGGCCATAATGGTGGGAATAAATACCGTCCTTGAGGATAACCCGCTTCTTAATGTGAGGCATCCCAGATTTTCCGGCAAGAAAATATACAAGGTAATTCTGGACTCCCACCTTAGGACCCCTCCCGATGCTATGATTTTTACCACCGGGGACCCTGTTTTGATTTTCACCTCAAGCCAGAGAGGATTTCCCCTCCAGGGAGCCGAAATAATCCAGGTGAGGGAGGAGAACGGGCTCCTGTCTCTGGAAGAAATTCTCAGGGAACTGGCATCCCGGGGGATAATTTCCGTCCTGGTGGAGGGAGGCCCCACCCTTATTTCAAACCTCATGGAGAAGAATCTCCTGGATGAATTAATCCTTGTCCATACCCCGAGGCTTGGCGGGGGAAAAAGGCTCAGCTTCTCCCCGGCTGATGCTCAAATGATAAAACACTGGTGTTCTCCCCAGGGGGAACATTACATAAATTTTATCTTCAGGAGGGAATATGGCCTTTAAAAAATATCCCACGGCCCTCAGGGACAGGACCATAAAATGGCTTAACAGGCTCAAGGAAGTGGACATTCTCGTGGGAATACCCACATACAACAATGAGGACACCGTCGGCTATGTAATCACCCAGGCCGGCCTGGGCCTTCACCGCTACTACAGGGACCTTAAAACAGCCATTCTGGTCTCCGACGGAGGTTCCACCGACAACACCAGGGAAAATGCCCTCATTACCGAGGTTCCTTCCTCGGTGGAAAAGCATGTGGAAATTTATCGCGGGATTCCCGGGAAGGGGACTTCCTTCAGGGCAGTATTTGAGGCCGCAGTAAGGCTAAACGCCAAGGCAGTGCTGGTTATGGACTCGGACCTCAGGAGCATTACCCCTGAGTGGGTTAAATTTATGGCTGATCCGGTTCTCCATGAAGGATACGACTTCTTGTGGCCCTTTTACAAAAGGCACAAGTTCGACGGCACCATAACCAACATGATAGTTTATCCCCTCACCAGGGCAGTCTTCTTCCGCGACATTCGCCAGCCCATCGGGGGAGACTTCGCCTTCTCCCGCAGGATGGCAGAAATTTTCATCTCCAGGGATGTCTGGGACACCGATGTGGCCAGATTCGGTATAGACATATGGATGACCTCCATAGCCATACATGAAGCCAGAAAGACCGCCCAGGTATATCTGGGAACCAAGGTCCACAACGCCAAGGACCCTGCCCAGGACCTTTCCGCCATGTTCACCCAGGTGGTATCCACCCTTTTCTACATGATAGGCCAGTATCGGGAATTCTGGCTTAAAGAGGAGGAAACTTTACCGATACCCATCCTTGAAACCTCTGCCGAGGAAAAACCCCTGGACGATATAAGGGTGAGCATAGAAAAGATGGAGCTGGAATTCCTGGACGGGTTCAAACACTTCGAGGCCTTTTATCGTGCAATCCTCTCTGCAAGGGCCTTTGAAGGCCTCTCTCAGGCCTATTTAGAGAAGGCATCAGGAGAACCCCTGAGGTTTCCCCCGGAGCTCTGGGCCAGGATAATTTACGATTTTGCTGCCACCTATCAGACCTGGAGCAGAAACAGAAGGAGATTGGTCAGCATAATGGTTCCCCTATACTTTGGAAGAACAGCAGCCTACGCAAAGGAAGTAATGGATAAACCCTGGGAGGAAGCGGAAAAACTCATCCAGAAACAGGCAATGGTCTTTGAAGGGTTCAGGGATTATTTCAGGGGAAAACTGGCAAGGAAACTGGTTGATTCGGGAATCCTCTCCTTTGAATTAGACAAGGATTAGGGAAAGAAAGTTTTCCACTACCTCTGCGGGCTGAATTTCCCTCATGCAATCCCTGGTTTTACATTTTCTTTTCCAGCATGGAGCGCATGGAAGGGAGGAACTTATCACCGCTGCCCTTCCCCAGGGGCCGTTTCTCTCAGGGAAGGTGGGCCCGTAAATCCCCAGAGCGGGTTTTCCAAGGGCTGAAGCAAGGTGAAGAACGAAGGAATCAGGACTTACCGCTCCCAGGGATGCGGAAACCGCTGATATTACTTCCCTTATAGAAAGAAAAGGAGAAACTTCCCCTCCGCTCATCCTGGCTGCCTCCTCCGCCTCCTTCCTTTCCGAGGAAGTTCCCCAGAGGAAAATGGTTCTATACCCTCTTTTTTCAAATTCCTTTCCTATTTCCCCCCATTTATCCGGAGGCAGCCTTTTGCTCTGCCAGGAAGCCCCCACGCTTAGGATAATTTTGCCCCTAAACCATTCTTCCACCTCGGGGTTTTCCTCAACCCTGAGGGGAAATTCCCACCGGAAGCAATCCCTTCCCAGGACTAAGGAAGAAAGGGCCAGGTTCTTCTCTATCACATGTGTTCCCCTGAATTCCTTAAGCCTGTCCGTATAAAAAAGGGAAGCCAGGGGCTCCCTGGCCAGTTTTGATGAGAAGCCGAATCTTCTCTTTGAGCGGGAAGCCCAGGTTAGAAAACCGGACTTCAAAAGCCCCTGAAAATCCACCACCACATCCCATCCCCTTAACTGGCTCCAGTTTCCTCCTTCCAGAGGATTTAAAATGACTTCCCCCAGGCCCTCCACAGCCTCCACCAGTTCCAGGCTCCGGCGGGAAGCCACCCATCCCACCTTCTCAAATTCCTCCCTCAGGCAATTATATGCAGGTAGGGTATGGATTATGTCCCCTAAGGAGCTGAGTTTTACGATGAGAGCCCTCAAGAGCTCCTCCTGAGGTATTCTGCCAGACGCCGGGCCCCCTCCTCCACCTCAGAGCTCAGCCCTTCTCCGAAGCCTACATCCTTTATCTGAACAAGAAAAATCCTTATCCTCTCACAACAGGGGGAAAGAAGCCCTGCAAAAAGGGAAAGGGGAAGGGTGTGGGTGGATATGGTATGGGAATCCACCTGCTCCGGGGCAATTTCCCTGAACTCCCCTGGCTTTGCTCCAAATTCGCCCCCATCAACTATTATCACTTCCTGCGGACCTTTGCTGCATATCTCGTCTAAGAACCTCTCTGGATAGGTCTCACAGAAGACCACCTCAAATTCCCCCTGAAGGAGCTCTGCAACCTTCAACCCCACCCCATCATCCCTTCTTAAAGGG
>JALXBI010000071.1 GCA_026991555.1 Candidatus Aminicenantota bacterium | reverse complement strand
ATCCCTTCAGCGAGACCTTTAACTGGTAATGTCCCGGCGGAAGGTTGGCGAAGAAGAAAACTCCATCCCTTCCCGTGGAAAATGTGATAGGATTAATTAAGGGTTCGCCCGAAAGGAGCACGGAGGCTGCGGGAAGCGGGGTTCCATCCTGGGCGGTGACGGTGCCCTTGAGACTTCCCGTTTGCCTCTGTGCCCAAATTACCATTGCCAGTGTTAAAGCCACCAGCAAAGCAAAAAATCGCCTCATTTTAACCTCCTTTTAAATATCTTTGCCATCTCCATGGTCCCACCGATTATGGTAGCCACCCAGATGGGAGGCAGGGTAAGGACCACGAGATAAAGCATGAGGGCAGGGGAATTTATGAAAAAGAAAACATAAAACAAAACGAAAAGTATAAAAACGAAAATCCAGGCTGCCGCCTTAAGGGGCGTAAGCTTCCCGAAGGTCTTCTCCATGAAACTCATGCTTCCTCCCACGGAATCTCCTTCCACAATGTGGCCCTTTCCATTTCCTCGCTGGCCTTAGGGGTTAAATAGCTAACCACAACCATTATAAGAAGCGAAGCTGCCAGGCCTATGTGAACTGCGTGCAGGCCGTAGAGGAAACCGTTGGGATTTCCCTTCCTCCACCAGGCAAGCAGGGACCAGATAAAGGCTATGGAAGCTCCTCCGGCTAAGGAATAAACAGCGGCCTTGGGGGTAGCCCTCCTCCAGAACCATGCAGCCCCCACAGGAACCAGAAGACCGGCTATGGCCAAGGCCTGCCCCATTATCCACAGGGGGATAAGAAAGGGAATCCACAGGGCACTGGCCACCCCAAGAAGGGTGGTAATGAGCACAGAAACCCTGCTCAGGAATATCTTTCTCCCCTCGGAAAGGGGCTTCTTTATGGATTTTTCAATTATGTCGTTGAAAAGAAGGGTTGCCCCGGTCATGAGAAAGGAGGATGCACAGGACATAACGGTCATGAGAAAGGCCACTAAGAGGAAGCCTCCGGCCAAGGGGGGTATTATTTTGCTTATAAAGTAAAGGTAAACCTGATCCCCAGAAATTCCGGAAGGGAAGGGAAAAACCCCTGCCCTGGCTCCGGCTGAAAGGAGCATCCCGCCCAAAAATGAGATGGCCCCCCAGGGAGAAGAGAGGGAGACCGCCACCAGCGCATCAAAGGAGGTCTGGGCAGAACGGGCCATGTATGCCCACTGGAAAAGCCAGGGGTCCACCAAGTAAAAGAGCCCCATGGAAATTATCCAGAGGGAAAGGACGGAAAGATCGGTGGACCAGGCAGAGAGCATCCTCTGGGGAAGAAGGGAATACATCCTGTGGATGGAGTTTGAAAGCCCTCCGTTGTAATGAACTGCTAAGTAAAGGAAAAGGAGCATTCCCCCTCCCTGAATGATGGACTGGAACCACTGGGATGTTATAGCTGAAAGCTGGCCCCCGGTTATGGTATAGAGGAGAACCACCCCGGCGCCCAGGAGGATTCCCAGTTTAAGGTTTATCCCGAATCCCACCTGGAAAACCAGGCCCAGGGCCAGGAATTGGAGTCCTGAAATAAAGACCGGCCTTAGATAGGAAATAAGCGAGGTGGGAATCCTTATCCCTTCTCCGAACCTTTTGGCCAGGAAATCCGAAAGGGTATAGGCCCCGTGCTTCCTTCCGAAGACGTTTATTTTTTTAGCGAAGAAAAAGGCAAAGGCAGGGACGGTAATTCCGGAAACGGCTATTAGCCACATGGAGGAATAACCCTGCTCCCATCCGTATCCGGTAAAACCTGCCACCGAAGCACCACCAATGGCCGCTCCGGTATAGGCCCCGAAAAACAGCCAGAAGCCAACGGACCTCCCCATAAGAAGAAAATCCCCGGTGGAGGAGACCTTGGAGAACCTCACCCCAAGCCAGGTAAAAAGCCCAAAGAGGAGAATAGCAAAACCCCAGGCGTAGGCAGTAGTCATTTTCCCCTCAGAAGGTAGGTGGAGTGTTCACCCATAGAACCACCGTCATGTTTTTGGTGGGATTTCTCCAGCGATGTTTTGAGGAACTGTTGAAATACAGGGTATCTCCGGGCTCCAGAATGTAGTGCTCAATCTCGTCCAGCCATATTTCCAACTTCCCTTCCAGAACGAAAATAAATTCCTCGCCCTGGTGGGAATAAGCCTCCTCGCTTCCGGCCCCTGGTTCAATGTAAAATATGTGGGGCTCCATGGCAGTTGCCCCTTCGGCAAGAAGCTCCATCCTTACCCCTTTAAAATCCGTGGGAAGACTTTTTCTCTCCCCAGCCTTTACTAACTTTCTTGTTGAAGGGCCTCCCTCAAAGAAATAAATGGTATTTACGCCCAGAGCGTCAGCAATCTTCCTGAGATTTGCCACGGAGAGGTTTGCCTTGCCCCTCTCCACCTGACTTAGAAAGGCAATGGAAAGGGCGGTTTTTCGGGAAAAATCCTGAAGGGTCATTCCCTTCCTCTGGCGGAGCCTTCGGATTTTGTCACCCAAGGAAAGGCTTTCCACCGGCGGAGAGGAGAGATCCTCCTTGAGGATTTTCCTGATACCATAAGCCCCGGAACCCTTCGCCTTGAGCTCCTTAATTTTCTTCAACCTCTTAACCTGCTCCCAGGTAAACCTTCTGGCACCTCCTGAGGTTCTCTGGGGGCTAATAAGCCCCTCCCTCTCCCAGAAACGGAGGGTGGAAGGACTCACACCTACTATTTCGGCAGCTTCTCCGATGGTGAATAGTTTCATACTTACAATATTATTACAATTTTGGAAAAAATCAAGGAATTTTTGCTTTTTAGAAAAAAAATAGGGGGAGGGTTTCTCCTCCCCCATTATTTGCTGGCTAATTATTGGCTACCGCACTTGGACCAGCCGCAGTTGGGACAGGTAGGACACTTCTCGTCAGGAAGGGGCCATCCGCACACCGGGCACCGCTCCACGGTCATATCCTTTTCATCATAGTTTATCTCCGCCTCCCCCACTATCCTCTTTAAAACCTTGGCTATGGCATCGGGTATGGATTGGACCATTTCCCCGTTGTAGAATATGGGCTCAGAGCCCCCTATCCCTTCCAGCTGTTCTATTATCAGTTTCGGGTCTATTCCTGAACGCAGGCCTAAGGAAATGAGCCTTCCCAGGGCCTCGGCGTCCGCCATGGTGGAATAACCGCTCTTTCCTATCTGGGCAAAAACCTCAAAGGGCTTTTGCTCCATGAAAGTCACCGTAACGTAAAGGGTGCCGAAACCGGTCTTTATCTTGTCGGTCCTGGACGGGAGACTGTCAGGCCTTTCCTTGGGAACCGGTTTCTTAGCTTCTCCGGCTTTTTCAAGAACCTGCTCTGCCCTGGAGCCATCCCTGTAAACGGTTATACCCTTGACCCCTAAGTCGTAGGCCAGAAGATAGGCTTTCTTTATATCTTCCACAGTGGCGGAGTTGGGGAAGTTTATGGTCTTGGAAACTGCGTTGTCCACATACTTCTGGAAGGCCGCCTGCATCCTGATGTGCCATTCGGGCTCTATTTCGTGGGCGGTTACGAAATACGGTGGTAAGGGATCGTCAGGGTGCTCGTCCCTCCACTCCTTGTAGAGGGGATGAATATCTATGAGCTTTCCGTCCAGGATGTTGGAAACCAGCTCAAAGGCGAAGACGGGCTCTATGGAGGAACTGGTTCCCGCTATCCTGGAAATGGTTCCCGTGGGAGCAATGGTGAGCACCGTGGCGTTTCTCCTCTTTTCCCCTTTATATATGGAGTTTTCTATGTTGGGGAAATTCCCCCTCTCCTCGGCCAGGAGCCTGGTCTGTTCCTCGGCCTTTTCCCTCATGAACTTGGCTATTTTTTCCGCAAGCTCTAAGGCCTCCTCGGTATCGTATTTAATTCCCATAAGGATGAAAAGGTCCGCCAGCCCCATCACCCCGAGTCCTATCCTCCGGTTTAACTTGGTTGTTTCCTCGATCTGGGGAAGGGGAAACTTGTTAACATCAATAACATTGTCAAGAAACCTTACTCCGGTCTCAATCACATAGGCAAAGCGGTCCCAATCAAATTCCTTCTTTTTCCTGTCATAAAGCCGGGCAAGATTTATGGAACCAAGATTGCAGCTTTCCCAGTCGTGGAGAGGCTGCTCACCGCAGGGGTTGGTGGCCCTTATTTCCCCCCAGGGCCTGGTTGGGTTAAGCTCATTTATCCTGTCTATGAATACCAGCCCGGGGTCCCCAATGGCCCAGGCGCTTTCAACTATCTTGTCAAAAATCTCCGAGGCCTTTTTCTTTCCCACCACTTTTCCTGTGTGGGGAGCCACCAGTTCGTATTCTTCGTCCTCCTGAAGGGCCTTCCAGAACTTTTCGGTAATGGCCACTGAAATATTGAAATTGGTGAGGCTCTTTCCGTCCCTTTTGGTCTGAATAAATTCCTCAATGTCCGGATGGTCCACCCTGAGGATCCCCATATTGGCGCCCCTTCTTACTCCCCCCTGTTTTATCTCTTCGGTGGCGGCATCGATAATCTTCATGAAGGAGACGGGCCCTGAAGCAACGCCCCGGGTCTTTTTAACCATGGACCCCTTGGGCCTTATTCTGGAAAAATCAAAACCTGTCCCTCCCCCCTCCTTGTGGACCATGGCGGTGTATTTAACTGTGTCAAAAATGCTATCAATGGAGTCCTCAATGGGAAGGACGAAACACGCACTGAGGCACATGTCCCTGCCGGCCCCGGTAAGGGTGGGACTGTTGGGGATAAATTCCCGATTCATCATGATCCGGTAAAACCTCTTTTTCCAGTAATCCCTGGCCTTGTTAGTTTTCTCCGCCCCTGCCACATAGGTGGCCACCCTGTTAAAGAGCTGGGAGGGTTTCGTTTCAATGAGATTCCCCTCCTCGTCCTTCATAAAATACCTTGCCTTCAAAATGTTAATGGCATTGTCGCTGAAACCCTCAATTGGCATCTTTCCCTCCTAACAATATATTGTGCTCCAGGAATATAACATCGCAATATTTTGTTGTCAACATTTTTGGAAAAAATTTTTAGGGACAGACCCTTTTATGGTATAATTCCCCCATGGCCAGAGTTGCCCGCACATACATCAAATTCCCCTCCGCCCACTACCACATCTTCACCCACCTCGCCGACGAACTGCCCTACCTTCTCCCCTCGGAAAAAGAACACCTCCTCCGCCTTCTTCGCCGCCTGACCTCCC
>JALXBI010000070.1 GCA_026991555.1 Candidatus Aminicenantota bacterium | reverse complement strand
ATCTTCAAATGAGTTGTGTGAAGCACTTATCATTATCCCCGCATCACAACGCATATTTTCAGTTATGTATGCGATGGCTGGTGTAGGCATAGGACCAATCTGTATAACATCATAACCAATAGCAGTAAGTCCGGAAACAATGGCATTTTCTATCATATAACCACTTCTTCGCGTATCTTTGCCTATAAGAATCTTATTTGTAATAGAATGTTTTTTAAAATATATCCCAGCTGCCATAGCAATTTTCATAGTAAGCTCCGCACTCACAAATGAACCAGCTCCCCCTCCCACCTTGCCTTTTCTTTCCTGAAAAGCCTTATCCCCCAGTCCGGCCACCACCCGCAGCAGTGCATGGGTTTTCCGGCGAAGAAACTTTCCCTTCTTATGAGATAACCGTCGGCGGAAAAATCCAGGGATATTATTTCCTCCCTGAGTTCCTGACTTACCTCCTCGTCGGCATCCAAGAAAAGAACCCAGGGATGGGTGGCCTTTTCCATGGCGAAATTTCTCTGGCTGGCATAGCCTTCCCACTCCCTTCGGAACACCCTGGCTCCGAAGCTTTCCGCTATCTCGGCGGTCCTGTCCCGGGAGAAGGCATCCACCACCACCACCTCGTCCACAAAGTCAAGGCTTTTTAAGGCCCTGGGGAGGTTTTTCTCCTCGTTGATGGTTATTATGACCGCTGAAATTTCCACGGTTTTAATTTTACATTAATTCCGGTAAAATTCCCCTATGAAGCTGATAATCCACCACTGGGATGCGGACGGTATAGGCTCTGCGGTTTTGTGGAGAAGGGTAAAGGGAGGGGAATTCAAATATTTTACCCCGGAAATCGGTAATTATTTCCTCTCTTCGGAAGACAGGAAAAAAATAGAAGAATCAGGACCGGAGAGCCTGGTTCTCCTTGATATGAGCCTTCCTGAAGACGACCTCCTCTTTCTCAATTCCTTGGGCAGGTTCCAGGTGGTGGACCATCACCACGGGAAAAGGGTGAAGGGAATCGATATGATAAATCCCACCTTAGAGGGAAGGGAGGCCCCTTCCAACACTAAGGTTATTACCGAACTCTTCCACCTTCCCCACAACCACATGGAATATCTGGGAATTTACGGGGACAACGGGTTTAAATTGAAGGATGGGGACCCTCTTCTGGAGGAAATGAGGGAATTTTACGGAGGGGATTTTGAGCGCTTTAAGAAGGCGGTCAGGATAGTGGATCTTCAATACAAAACCGGGGATAGGGAAAGGGTTTATTCGGTGGTCAAATACCTCCTTTCCCATCCTCTTCTGTCTGTTCTGGAAAGGGAGGAATTTACCGGGGTGGAGGAAATGGTGGAGGAGGAAATAAGAAGGGAAGAGGCGAAGCTCAGGAAAGGGGAGCTGGTTAACTTCCTTTTCACCCCCACCCAGTTCAGGATAGTCTCTGACCTTACAAGAAGGATTTTTGCCCGTTACCCCGAAAAGATAAACCTGGTGGTGGGGCTTCAGGGCGATTATCTGAATTTTTACCTGAGGACCCGATGCGCAGACCTTTCTCCCCTGGTTAAAAGGGCCAAGGACATGGGTTTTTACGCAGGGGGAAAAAGGGATGTTATAGGGGCGGTGGTAGAAAGGGAAAGAGTTGAAGATTATGTGGACTTGCTTGAGGATTTTTTCCGTTCCGCAGGTAAAGAACTGGACCTGAGGTCCTTTATAGGAAATTTGCCTTAAAATCAACAAATAAACTATAATTCTTGAGGAGGGGAAAATGAAGGAATACATAACCCTTTCAAGGTTCATAATTGAAGAACAGAGGAAATATCCCCAGGCCACCGGGGAATTCTCAAGCCTTTTCAGCGACATAGCCACTGCGTCCAAGATAGTTTACAGGGAGGTTAACCGGGCAGGGATCGCGGAAATCTTGGGCACCACCGGAACCATAAATGTTTTCGGGGAGGAAGTTCAGAAGCTGGACGAATTCGCCCTTAAGACCTTTGTGGGGGTTCTCAGCCGTGGAGGTTATTTAGCAGGAATGGCTTCGGAGGAGACCGCATCGGTTATTCCCATTCCCGAGGATGTTCCCAAGGGAAAATACCTTTTTGCCTTTGACCCCTTAGACGGCTCCTCCAATATAGATGTGAATGTTAGCGTGGGAACGATTTTCGGGATATGGAAGAAGCAAAACGGAGAGGGAGATGCGGTGGAGGAGGACTTCTTCCAGCCCGGCTCCGCTCTGGTGGCAGCAGGATATGTTATTTACGGTTCTTCTGCCATGCTGGTTTACACCACAGGTCAGGGGGTTCACGGATTTACCTTAGATCCTTCCGTGGGGGAATTCATCCTTTCCCACCACGACATAAAGATTCCTGAGAAGGGTAAAATTTACAGCGCTAACGAGGGATACTACAACCGATGGAGCGAGGCCATAAGGAAATTCGTGAATTATTTGAGGGAGGAGGATAAGGAAACCTCCAGACCCTATTCAGCCCGATACATAGGCTCCTTAGTGGCGGATTTCCACAGGAATCTTCTTAAGGGGGGAATTTTCTTCTATCCCGCCGACGCGAAGCATCCCAAGGGGAAACTCAGGCTCCTTTATGAAGCAGCCCCTCTGGCCTTTATAGTGGAACAGGCAGGGGGTGCGGCCACCGACGGCAAGAGGAGAATCCTTGATATAGTGCCCGAAAACCTCCATCAGAGAACCCCTCTGGTTATAGGAAGCAAGAGGGATGTGGAGCTTTTCACAGAGTTTATGGAAAAATACGGAGGGTAAAGATGAGGACTTTTTTTACGGATAAGGGTCCCAAGCCCATAGGCCCTTATTCCCAGGCTATAATTTCCAATGGGTTTATCTTCCTTTCAGGACAGCTTCCCATTGATCCTCAGACAGGAACCGTCTGTGGACCTCCCATACAGAAACAAACGGAGAGGGTTTTTGAGAACATAAAGGCCATCCTGGAGGAGGCGGGTTCGGCTCTTTCCCATGTGGTCATAGTTTTCGTGGCCCTTTCCAATCTTAGCGAGTATAAGGGTATGAACGATGTTTACCAGAAGTTCTTTCCGGAGAATCCCCCGGCAAGGTTTATCTTTGAGGCCTCCCGTCTTCCCAAGGATGTAAAGATTGAGGTCTCGGTTATTGCGGAAATACCCCAGGAGGCTCCCTTAAGTTAATGCCCAAATTTACCGTTAAACTGGCTTCAGAGGAAAAGGTATGGACTGAGGAATGCTGGGCGGAAACTCCCGAGGAAGCCCGTAAGATATACGAGAGAAAGGGCTTTGCAGTTTTAAAGGTAAAGAAGAAGATAACCTTTTCCCGGGGAAAACTCGGCTGGAGGGACCGTATAATCTTCGCCCAGCAGCTTCTGGCCCTGGTTAAGGCCGGGGTCCCCTTTGTAAGGGCCTTTGAGCTTATAATGTCCAGAACGAAAAATCCCAGACTCCTTGAGATTCTCAGCGGCGCCAAAGAAAGAATAGTGGATGGGGCAGAGCTTTCGGCAGCCTTTAAGCCCTATTCCAAGGACCTGGGAATTCTCTTTATAACGGCCTTGGCTGCCGGAGAAAGGAGCGGAAGACTGGCCTTTACCCTGGAGAAGTATCTGGATTATGCCAACTTCATGGAGAACACATATTCGAAGATCAAGGCCTCCCTCACATATCCCACCATAGTTATAACTGTCTCCCTGTTTCTGGTTTTCCTCCTTACCACCTTCGTAATCCCCAGATTCGCCTCCTTTTACAGACATACCAATATTCAACTTCCCGCCCTGACCATTTTCATATTGTCGGTTTCCTCCTTCATGAAGAAAAACTGGATGTGGCTCATACTTTTCCTTTTTCTTCTGGTCCTCCTTTATAAATATTCGGTGAAAATAAAACCCCTTTATCTCTGGATAGAAAGGCTGAAACTTTCGGTGCCCTTCCTGGGAGAGGGAATTTTTCTCATCTCTTCCTCCCTTTATCTTAGAACCATGTCCTTCCTGCTGGATGGGGGAATTCCCGTGGTTCAGGCTGCACAGACCGCTGCGGAGGCCTCTCCCAATGGATATTTGAGGGAAAAACTTTCCTCGGTTCCTCAAAAGGTCAGCCAGGGCTTGAGCCTTTCCCAGGCTTTGGAAGAATCCGGGGCGGTGGAGGAACTGGGGATTGAGATGGTTAAGGTAGGGGAAAATTCCGGGGAAATTACCGAACTGCTCTTTCAGGGGGCGGATTACCTGGAAAAGGAATTTGAATTTAAGGTTCGCAGGTACCTGGGAATTCTTGAGCCCCTGACCATTTTGTTTCTTGGGCTGATAGTGGGTATAATGCTACTTTCAGTCTACCTTCCCATTTTTGAACTTGCCAGGGGGATTAGATGAGGATAGACCTTGAAACCGCAAAACTTTTTCCTCCGGAAATGATATACCGCCTGAAGTTCCTGCCCTTGGGCTGGAAGGACGGCAGGCTTCAGGTGGCCATGGTGGAGCCGGAAAATCCCCTTCACCGGGAGGAGATTGAGGATTTCATAAACGCAAGAATTCTCCCGATAAAAATAACTCCTGAGGAATTTGAGGAAGAACTCCGCCGGGCGGATTTGGTGAAGGGGGTTCTGGAGGAGGCTTCTGCGGAGTTTGCCGGAGAGGAGGTTATGGAGGTGGCCGAGGAAGAGGTCTCGGTGGAGACCCTTACCCTCCAGGAAGCCTCCATAGTCAAACTGGTGAATTCCATAGTCTTTACCGCGGTGCACCGGGGAGCCTCCGACATACACATAGAGGCCACGGACCGGGTGGTGAAGGTTAAATACAGGATAGACGGGGTTCTTTATCCGGCCATGGAGCCCATCCACAAGAAATTCCACGCCGGGATAATCTCCAGGATAAAGGTTATGGCTGACCTTGATATAGCAGAGAGGAGGATTCCCCAGGATGGCAGGTTTCAGTTGAAAATAAAGGGAAAGAAAATAGACTTCAGGGTTTCAATCCTTCCGGGGATTCACGGGGAGGAATGCGTCATAAGGATTCTGGATAAGGAATACTTAGCCTCCTCCTTTAAGGAACTTACCTTAGATAAACTGGGATTTGATCAGGAGATAATAAGCAAGATAAGAAAGCACATAAGGCTTCCCTACGGGATGTTCCTGGTTACCGGGCCCACGGGCTCCGGGAAAACCACCACCCTTTACGCTGCCCTTAACGAGATCGTAACCGAGGAGGAGAAGATAATAACCATTGAGGACCCCGTGGAATACAATATTCCCGGAATTCTCCAGATACCGGTTAACGAGAAAAAGGGCCTTACCTTTGCCCGGGGACTCCGTTCCATCTTAAGGCACGACCCTGACAGGATAATGGTGGGGGAGATAAGGGACCCTGAAACCGCCGAGATAGCGGTTCAGGCTGCCCTTACCGGGCACCTGGTTATGACCACTGTTCACGCCAACAATGTTTTTGATGTGATAAGCAGGTTCGTCCACATGGGGGTTGACCTCCACAGCTTAGTTTCCGCCCTTAATGCGGTCCTTGCCCAGAGGCTGGTAAGAAAGCTTTGTCCCTATTGCAAGGTGGAGACCCGGCTTACTAAGGAGGAGCTTGAGGCCAACGGCCTTGACCCGGAAAAGTATTTGGACCATGTTTTCTATGGCCCCTCAGGCTGCGATTTCTGTTCAAATACCGGCTATCGGGGCAGGATGGCCATAGGGGAGTTTCTGGAACTTTCTGATACAATTAAGGAAATGATTGTGGAAAGGAAACCCGCCCGCCTGATAAAACAGGAAGCGAGAAAACAGGGGATGAGGTTTATAAGGGAAAGCGGTGTGGACAAGGTGCTGGCCGGGGAAACCTCCTTGGATGAACTCAACAAGGTTACCTTCGTAAGCTTGGAGAAATGAAAATACCTGGGAAAAAAACTGTGATAATGGTAGGCAGGGAATTCCTGGTGGCCGGGAAAAAACGGGGAAAGGAGCTTCTCGTAAAAAGGGTGGAAGCTCCGATTATCCGGGAACTCTCCCCCTTTTCCACCACCCTGGACATGGAGGCCTTTTCTCAGGCCTGGGCTCAGGTGGAAAGGGAGCTATCGCCGGCGGGCCGCATAATCCTACTTCTTCCTGAAAATTCCTTTATGATAACCTTCCTTTCCCTTCAGCAGATTCCGGAATCCACCGCTGAAAGGGAGAAGATGGTCCATTTTTACATGAAAAAGAGGTACCAGGGCAAGGGAGAGATATCGGTGGCCTCCTTTTACCAGGGAAATGGGAAATTTCTGGTGGCCACCACAGGTAAGAAGGCATTGGAGGATTTTAAACAGGCCTTTTCAGGGAAAAAATTAAAGCTAAAATCCATAAAACCCTCCTCCATTTCAGCCCTGAACTATGTTCTGGCAAGGAAGGGAGGGGGAAATTTCACCTTCGTGTTTTTTCTGGACGGGTTTGCTGTTTTAATGGGGGTTAAAGACGGTTGCCTTCGGGTATACCGGCGAGTCCGTCCCCCTTTTTCAGAGGAGGATTTAACCTCAGAACTTGCGAGTATTGATTCTTTCCTTGGTTTAGAGGCAGAAAAAATATATTGTGAAGGGGAATTACAGGTTTCCGGTGGAGAAAATCTCTCTGAGCCCTGCTGGAGACTTCCTGTGCTGGGGGAATTGACATGAAGAGGATAGAACTTGATTTTCTTGAAAAGAGAAAATTCAGGCTGGAAAACGAAGGGGTTAAACTGGGTTTTTATGCGGGAATTTTCATCTTAGGGGTTCTTCTCGTCTTTTCCCTTTATTTTAAAATAAAAACAAAAACCGCAGGCCCTTCATATGAAAGGGTGAAAACAGCCATAAGGGAACTCAGAACTAAGGTGGCTTCGGAGGGGGAAAGGATAAAAAGCTTAGAAGCCCAGCTTCTTCCCAAGCTGAGCTTTTTAAATTCAGGCCTTGAAAGGAGGGGATTTTCCTATACCGAGGTCTTCCATATCCTTGAAAAATCCCTTCCTTCCAGGGCCTATCTTACAGAACTTACGGTTTCTTCCAACGGCAAGGTGGTCTTTACCGGATATTTTGCCAGTTCCTCCTCCATTAAGAGCTTCGTTGAATCCCTTTCGGCAGGGGGAAAATACCAGGTTTATCTCATGAGGGAGGAGAGAAAGGCAGGAGGAAGCGTGGCCACCATAGCCTGGGACCTCAAGGGAGGGGGAAAATGAGGAGGCTCCTGGCAGTTCTTTTTCTGGACATTTTCGTTTTCTTGTTGATTTTCCTTCCCCTCCACAGGGATTACAAAAGGGTGGTGCTGGGGCAGAAAAGAATGGAGGAGGAAAGGGTTTCCTTAGAGAAAAAGCTGGAGGACCTAAGGAAGAAGGAAAAAACCCTTGTCCAGCAGATGTCCAGCCTGGAAGAATTCAGGAGAAAGAATCTCTTCATCGGAGACTCCGGGGTTGTGGCGGCCAGGGAAATTATAAGAAAGGCCTTTTCCAGGGCAGGGATAAGTTTTCAGGGGCTTACCTTTTCCAATCCCTCGGAGCCCATTTCAGGTTATTACAAAATAGGGATAAGCATACCCCCGGTCATTGCCACCTACGGGAGACTGAGGAGGCTCATATACGAGCTGGAGACCTCGCCTAAGATGATAGTTATAAAGAGCATAACCATGAAAAGGATCGGAGGGGGAAAGATAAGGGCCCTTATAAACCTGGAGGCTTATTTCCATGAAGGTTAAAGTTTTAATTTTGCCGTTGCTTTTGAATGTGCTGGTTCTGAGGGTTGATTTTCTCAAGCAGAAAAAATACTACAAACCGGTAAGAAACCTGTTTTACATGGCCTACGAGAATGTCCCCAGAACCACAAAAACCCAGGGGCCCACGGTTCAGGAACCTGCGGATAAATTGGAGTATTATGGAAATACCAAGGGGGCTCAGGGCATAGTGGCGGTTCTGAGTCTGAACGGGGAAGTATACACGGTAAGGGAAGGGGATACCCTGGGGAAAAGATACAGGGTTTTGAAAATTTTCTCGGATCGGGTGATTCTCTTAGATGAAAAAAAGAACCAGAAAATAACAGTTAAGTTAAAGGAGGGCTGAATGAAAAAGGTTCTTATATTTATAGCGGGAGCCCTGTTCTTCTATTCCTGCGCCACCGTTTCCCCCTATGCCAAACAGGGGGAACTTTACCTTCTCAAGGGAAAGTACGACGAGGCGGTGGCAGCCTATCAGAAAGCCCTTGAACAGGACCCCATGAATCCTCAGTATAAGGCAGGGCTTTACAAGGCAAAGCTTTCCGCTGCCATCCATTACTGGATGCTGGGTGAGGACGCCCTGAGCAAGGGCAACAAAGCCCAGGCCTTGGCCTATTACAAAAAGGCTCTTAAATATCAACCCAGCAACGAGGCAGTGCTTAAAAGGATAGAAGCCCTTACAGGAAAGAAGGTGGAAAAGAGGAGGGTTACCCGTTACAAAGCTCCAAGGCCCAAGGTTTCCCTTCACTTTGCCAGGGCAAAGCTTAAGACCATCTTCCAGGCCCTGGGGAAATACGCTGGGGTGAACCTTATCTTTGACGAGGGATTCCGCAACATAAATTACTCAATTTCCCTGGAAAATGTAGATTTTGAGGATGCCCTCCGGCTGCTCTGTGCTTCCACCCAGAATTTCTACTACAAAATAGACGACAAGAACTATCTCATAATTCCCGATACCCCCCAAAAAAGAGAGCAGTACCTGGCCAAGAAGGTGAAGATTTTTTACCTCCGCTATGCTAATGTTAAAAGCATAAGGATGGCCCTGGCCACCATGGTAATTTCCAGGATGAGAAGGGCCATCACCGTATCCTACGACCAGAACCTTAACGCAGTGATAGTTAAAGGGACCGACGAGCAGATAGAATACATTGCCCAGTTGATAGACCGCCTTGATAGGCCCAAGGGAGAGGTTATAATCCAGGCGGAAATCCTTGAGGTCAACCGATCTAAATTGATGCAGGCCGGCTTTGACCTCTCCCAGTTCGCCATAGGTGCCCAGATAAGCACCGGGGAAAGCTCTTCCCAGGACCAGAATAACACCGGGGGGAGCTCTTCCTCCCCGGCCATAACCCTTAAAACCCTGGGTAATTTAACTGGCGACGATATAGCCGTGGTAATGCCCACGGCCTATTTGAGATTCCTTGAGACCAGCACCGAAACAAGGGTTATGGCGAAGCCCCTGCTCAGGGGAATAGACGGGGATAAAGTCACCCTTAAAATAGGAAACAAGGTTCCCATTCCCCAGACCACTTTTTCACCCATTGCCGCAGGGGGGCTGAGCATTCAGCCGGTTACTTCCTTCCAATATCAGGACGTGGGAATAAACATGGAGATGGAGCCCAGGATAAATTCCAAGGAGGAAGTCACCCTGAAGATAAAAATTCAGGTCTCCTCCATAGCCGGGACCGGTTACAACAATCTCCCGGTTTTAGGAAACAGGGAAGTGGAGATGACCGCCAGGGTTAAGGGCGGAGAAACTGTAATTATAGCAGGGCTCTTCAGGAACCAGGAGACTCAAACCACCAAATCCCCCCCCTTCTTTACCAAAATTCCCATAATAGGATGGCTCTTTTCCAATGCCGAAACCAGGAGGGAACAGACCGATGTGGTTATTGCCCTCACCCCCTACATAGTAAATTACGTGGAACCCAGCAGGGAAGAGGAAAAGGCCATAATAACCTCCGAGGGAAGGGGGCTGAAACTTGAGGGCAAAAAGGAAACTCCGCCTTCGCCCGGGGGGAAAGCCCCAGTGGGGATAAAGAAGGGAAAGGGCTCTGCCCTAAATCTCTTCCCTAAAAGGATAATGATTCCCAAGGGCTCCAATTTTACCCTTTCCCTTACTTACAGGGGGGAGCCCATAAAAACCGGGGAGATAGTGGTGGAATTTTCCCCGGATATTGAATTAGTAGATGTTCTTCCCGGCGCCTTCCTTGACAATCAATCCTTTATGAAGAACAAGGAGGACCACAGGGTTCTTATAGGGTTCACAGTGAAAAACGGAACGGTTAAGATAGGCCAGCTGGCGGTTTTGAAGATGAAGCTCAAGGGCGAGAGGGGAGAAGTGAGCGTAGTTTCCGCTATCCTGAGGGACCCTTCCCAAAAACAGGTAACCCTTGACCTTCCTGAACCGGTGGTAGTTCTTACCAGGAAATGAAACAGGTTGAGGGGGAAGTAAGGAGGAAGTTTTTTCTCAAAGGAAATTTTCTCTTCCTGGAGATAGAGGGGAATTTTCCCCCTTCAAAACCAGGACAATTCGCCATGCTCTCCCCTTCCCCTTCCTTTGACCCCTTCCTTCGCAGGCCCTTCGGTATTTTATTCCAGGATGGAAACTCCCTCTTTTTCCTGATAAAAATCATAGGCAGGGGAACCCGCCTGATTTCGGAGAAAAGAATCGGAGAGAGAATATCCGTGATAACTCCCTTGGGCAACGGCTTCACCTTGAAAGAGGGAAAGGTTCTTCTGGCAGGAGGGGGGACAGGGATCGTTCCCTTAGTTTACCTGGCAAGCAAATTAAAGGGTTTCACCCTGCTTTACGGGGCGAAAACCCGAGATGAGATTTTGATTGACCAGTTTTTATGGTTAAAGGCGATGCCCCGGGAAATTATCATAACCACCGAGGATGGTTCCGCAGGAAAAAAGGGCCTCCTCACCCAGCACATCCCCCAGGAGGATTTCTCCTATGCCTATGTTTCAGGCCCATGGCCCATGATGAGGGAATTTGCCCGGCTTTATAAAGGGGAAGCGGAATTTTCCTTAGAGACAATAATGGGATGCGGTTTCGGAGTATGCTATGGCTGTGCAGTGAGGGTGAGGAGGAACGGGAGGGAAAAAATAGTAAGGGCATGCATGGAAGGACCTGTTTTTAAAAAAGAGGAAGTGATATGGACACAAAGGTAAAGGCAGGGGGCCTCGTCCTAAAGAACCCGGTTATTTTAGCCTCAGGCACCGCAGGCTACGGAGTTGAACTTGCTCCTTTCCTTGACCTTAACAGGGTTGGGGCCATAGTGGTTAAGGGACTTTATCCTTACGAGAGGCAGGGCAATCCTCCCCCCAGATTATGGGAAACCCCCTGCGGTCTTCTGAATTCCATAGGGCTGCAGGGAGTGGGTATGAAAAGGTTTGCAGAGGAATACCTGCCTCAGCTCAGCCGCTACGAAACCCACATAATCATAAACGCCTGCGGCCAGGAGGACGAGGAATATGTCCAGGTTGTGGAATACTTCTCAAAATTTCCCTCGGTTTCCGCCCTTGAGCTTAACCTTTCCTGCCCCAATGTCAGGGAGGGAGGGAAATGCCCGGCTATGTGGCCCCGCTGGTCCTACGAAATAGTTAAGGCTGCCCGGGAAGTTACGAAAAAACCCCTCTGGGCCAAGCTCACTCCTAACACATCTTCCTTAGTGGAGGTGGCTTCAGCCTGCAGGGAAGCCGGGGCCGATGCGGTTTCCTTAGTTAACACCTATTTAGCCATGGCTGTGGATTTCAGAACCAGAAGAAGCCGGCTTTCCACCCTTTTCGGCGGGCTTTCCGGCCCGGCCATCAAGCCCCTTGCCCTCAGGGCCGTTTATTTGGTGGCTTCCTCGGTGGATGTGGATGTTATAGGGATCGGGGGAATAAGCTCCGGTGAGGACCTTCTGGAATTTCTGCTGGTGGGGGCAAAGGCAGTTCAGATCGGTTCCGTAACCCTGAGGGAACCCGCTGCCGCAGAGAGAATCCTGGAAGAAGCTGTTTCCCTTCTTGCGGAGGAAGGGTATAATAACTTCAACGAAATTATCGGGAGGTTTCAGGGTGTATAGGAGAGTAATAATCGCCCTTGATGTGGACAGCCTCCATGAGGCGGAAAGGTTTATTTTTCCCGAAGCCTATGTTTACAAGGTGGGATGGAGGCTTTTTTCTAAGGAGGGTTTCAAGGCCCTTACATTTCTGGAAGGCAAGGGCAAAAGGGCCTTCCTTGACCTGAAATTGGGGGATATCCCCTCCACTGTAACCTCAGCCCTGAAGGAAATATTCAAGTATAACCCATACATGACCACAATTCATGCCATAAGCGGGAGGGAAACCTTCAAGAAGGCTAAGGAGCTCCGCAACGAAATGGAGAAGGATACAATAATCCTTGGAGTGACCCTTCTTACCAGCCTTTCCCAGGAGGATGTTCAGGCCATGGGAATGGCCTCGGTGGAGGAGGGGGTGAAAACCCTGGCCAAGCTGGTGGAGGAAGGGGGTGGGGACGGTGTAGTTTGCTCCGCCGCAGAGCTTTCCCTTCTCAAGGATTTCAAATTGCTCAAGGTGGTTCCGGGGATTAGGCTGGCAGAGGAAAGAGGGGACCAGAAGAGGGTGGCAACCCCTTATGAGGCCTTCCAGTCCGGTGCGGATTTCATAGTGGTGGGCAGGGAAATTCTCCATGCCCCGGATCCCAGAAGGAGGTTCGTGGAAATCTTAATGGATGCAGGTTTCCTGGACCTGGCCCAATGAGAAAAATAGCCCTTTTCGTAAAGACCATGAGGCCCCGCCAGTGGGCAAAGAATGTCTTTGTCTTTGCCCCGGCGGTTTTTTCCAAGGAAATATTTTTCCCCAGGGTTTTGATTAATTCCATCATAACCTTTTTTCTCTTTTCCTTTCTGGCCTCTTCTGTGTATGTGATAAACGATTTTTTTGACCGGGAAAGGGACCGGCGCCACCCGGTAAAAAGGAAACGTCCCATAGCTTCAGGAGCCCTTCCTGCATATCCTGCCTTTTTGGCTGCTTTAGTCATGGCCTCAGCGGTCCTTTTTATCTCCTTTCTATGGTCAAGGCCGGTTTTTTTCGTGCTTCTTTTCTACTTCCTCCTAAATCTTCTGTATTCCTCATCATTGAAAAATGTGGCCATACTGGATGTTTTCATAGTTGCCTTAGGTTTTGACCTGAGGGAGGCGGCAGGCGGGGTTTCCTCGGGAATTTACCTTTCTCCCTGGCTCTTTGCGGTAACCTTTTTACTTGCCCTCTTCCTGGCTGCGGTGAAGAGGAGGCAGGAGCTTGTAAGGGTAGGCTACGGAACTCGTAACACAGAGTATCCAGTGCCCTTTCTGGAGCAGTTCATAACAATAATATCAGCCTCAACGGTTCTTTCTTACATAATTTACACCCTTACCCCGGAAATAAGACACAAACTCGGCGAACACCTTTATTTGACCACCCCCTTTGTCCTTTACGGAATTTTAAGGTACCTCTACCTGGTTCACAGCGAGGGTAAAGGGGAGGATCCCTTGGAGATTCTCTTTGGAGATATCCCTTTCCAGATTAATTTGTTTCTCTGGGCTTTTACCGCCGGGATTATAATATTTATTGAATGGTAAAGGACCTGGAAGAACTTCTCTCCTCCCCTTCCCCGGAGAAGCAATGGGAAGCGGTGCAATCGCCTGATTTTTCCCTGGAAGATGCTTTTTTCCTCCTCAAAAATCGCGCCCTTCATCCTTCGGTTATTGAGTATTTAGCGCGTAAAAGGGAATTGATGGAGAAGGGCAGGTTTAAAGTGCTTCTGGTATCCCATCCCAATGTGCCACTCCATCTTGGCCTTGACCTTATACCCCATCTTCTACCCATGGAGCTTCTCCAGGTAATAAAATCTCCTTCCACTAATCCCCAGATAAGGAAAAGGGCTGAGCTGGCATTGAGGGATGGGATGAGGAAATATCCTAAGGGCCTTCGTATAAGCATGGCCCGGCAGCTTCCCCCCTCAAGTCATTTCGTGATGCTTCAGGAAAGGGACCTGGAGGTGCTGAAGGCTTTCCTCCAGAATCCCTCCCTCAACCTTTCTTCGGTTTTAAGGCTTCTTGAGAGGGGGGATTTGCCCGGCGAATTCTATTCTTACCTTTATTACAAAACCAGATGGGGACTTCGCCAGGAGGTTAAGCTGAAGATTGCCCTGGCGAAAAATTCCCCTATACCGCTGGTTTTGAGGATAATTAACGAACTGAATAGGGCTCAGCTTCTGCAATTAGAAAAAAGCCCCCATCAACCTGATGTTATACTTAGAAGGGTCAGGCTTCTTTTAGGAAAGGAGGTTTAAATGGAGGAAATTAAATTCGAAGAAGGCCTCAGGAGGCTGGAGGAAATAGTAAGCCGTTTAGAATCAGGGGAGGCTTCCTTGGAGGAGGCCATAAACCTGTACGAGGAGGGGATAAAACTGGCCAGGGCTTTGAAAGAAAAACTTGAGGAGATAGAGCTAAGGGTGGAGAAGTTGATGGAAACGGAGTCAGGTTTTAAAACAGAGGAATTCAAACACAGGACAGAGACGAATGAGGATTGAGGAGGAGATAGAGGAATTTAGGAGCAGGGTAGAGGAATTCCTCAAAAATGAAATAAAACACCCGCTTCTGGAATACGCCCTTTTCCCCACGGGAAAACTTATTCGTCCTCTTCTGGTTTTTGCCGGGGCCTATCCCCTTCGTTCCCTTGAGGTTCTTCAGGCTTCCGCTGCCGTGGAGCTCCTTCACAATGCTTCCTTAGTGCACGATGACCTTCCAAGCGTGGACAATGACAGCACCAGAAGAGGAAAACCAGCCGTTCATGTAAAATTCGGGGAAGGGGCTGCAATTATGATAGGAGATGCTCTATTGGCCTTGGCCTTTGATTATGCTTCCCGCCTTGATTGTCAGGCAGTCAGGCTTCTTTCCCGGGCCGCAGGAATGGATGGCATTTCCGGGGGACAGATCCTGGACCTTCAGGGAGCCTCAAGGGTGGACGAGATCAGGGAAGTTCACCTTAAAAAGACCGCTATGCTCATGGAGACTTCCTTCCTTCTTGGACTCTTGGTGGCTGAAAGGAAGGGCCTGATGGAGAAGGGGGCGCTCCTGGGAAGGCAGGTGGGTTTTCTTTTCCAAACGGTGGATGACATTCTGGACAGGGAAACTTGTGGCAACGAGCCCAATGTAGTTAAAATTCTTGGTATGGACGGGGCCATGGTCCTGGCCGAAGATTATTATTCTAAGGTTCTGGAAATGGCCGATGAATTTCCGGGGAGGGAAATAATAAGGTGGCTGGCGAAAAGGACAATAGAAAAAGCATTCTCCAGAGGGTAAATTCTCCCCAGGACCTTAAGACGCTGTCTTGGGAGGAGCTTAACCGCCTGGCAGCAGAGATAAGGGAATATTTGATAGAGGTGGTCTCCCAGACAGGGGGACATCTTTCCTCTAATCTCGGCGCCGTGGAGCTCACCTTGGCACTCCACCTGGTTTTTGATGTGCCCAAGGACAAGATAATCTGGGATGTAGGTCATCAGACATACACCCACAAGATAATAACCGGGCGAAGGGATAGATTTCCCACCATAAGACAGAGAGGAGGGCTTAGCGGATTCACGACTCCGGAGGAAAGTCCCTACGATATTTATGGCGCAGGCCATGCTTCTACCGCCCTTTCCGTGGCCTTGGGGATGGCCACAGCCAGGGACCTCAAGGGGGAGGATTTCCACGTGGTGGCGGTGGTGGGCGATGGTTCCCTAACAGGGGGAGTGGCCTTGGAGGCCCTGAATCAGATCGGATATCTGAAAAAAAGACTCATAATAATCCTTAACGATAACAAATTCAGCATATCCCCCAATGTGGGGGCCCTCTCAGGATACCTGAATTACATGATTTCAGGCCAGTTTTACCTGAAAGTCAAGGACCACGTGGCTGCCCTGCTGGAGCACCTTCCCGGCGGAAAGAAGATGATAGAAGTGGGAAGGTCCTTGGAGGAAACCCTGAAGAAAATTTTTGTCCCGGGCATGGTTTTTGAACAGTTAGGGATCAAATACATGGGGCCTGTCAGTGGGCATTCTATAAGGTTCCTTACAAAGGCCTTGGAGGAGACCAAAAAGCACAACTATCCTGTTCTTCTCCATGTAATTACACGCAAAGGAAAGGGTTACAAACCCGCTGAGAAGGCAGCGAACCTGTTTCACTCCGCCCCTGTTTTCGATGTTAAAACCGGAGAATTTAAGAAAAAACCAAGGCCTTCCTTTTCCGGGATTTTCAGCAAAACCCTCATAGAGATTGCAGAGCGGGACGAGAGAATAATAGCCATAACCGCTGCCATGCCCGAAGGGACCGGGCTAATTGCTTTCAAGGAGAGATTTCCTGAAAGGTTCTTTGATGTGGGAATTGCAGAACAGCACGCGGTGCTCTTTGCCGCTGGTCTTGCAAAGGAGGGGATGCTTCCTGTGGCGGCCATATATTCTACCTTCCTTCAAAGGGCCTACGACATGCTTTACCATGACCTTTCCATAATGAACCTTCAGGTGACCATAGGCATAGATAGGGCAGGGGTTGTGGGTGGAGACGGACCCACTCATCAGGGAATATTTGATATGGCTTACCTCAGGATTTTCCCCAATTTCGTCATCATGGCCCCCAAGGACGAAAACGAACTTAGACATATGCTTTATACCTCCATCTATTATCCCGGACCCTCCACCCTGCGCTATCCCAGGGACATGGTTTATGGGGTGAGGCTGGACCGGGAGCTTAAAAAACTGGAGATAGGAAAGGGGGAGGTTTTAAGGGAAGGCAGGGGGCTGGCCTTGGTGGCTGTGGGGACCATGGTTCATCCCGCCTTGGAGGCGGCGGAGCTCCTATCTTCTAAGGGAATAAACCCCACAGTGGTAAATGCCAGGTTCGTAAAACCCTTGGACCGGAAGCTTCTCCTTTCCGCAGCCCAGACCCATGAAGCGATAATAACCTTGGAGGAGGGGGTGGTGGAAGGGGGATTCGGCTCTGCGGTCAGGGAACTCCTGGATGAGGAGGGGGTTCAGGTAAGATTGGCAAGAATTGGGGTCCCTTCCATGCTGGTTCCCCACGGGAGCAGGAGCCAGCTCCTTAGAGAGCTGGGTCTGGACCCTTCCTCCATAGCAGAGAGGGCGGAGAGATTCCTCCATGGGGAAAAAGAGAGCTGACCTTCTCCTTGTGGAGAAGGGCCTGGCTGAAAGCCGACAAAAGGCCAAGGCCCTTATAAATGCGGGCCAGGTTTTCACCCCCCACTTCCGGGTGGAAAAACCTTCCCAGAAGTTAAGGGAGGACGAGGAGCTTATCGTAAAGCAGCCCCCAAAATATGTTAGTCGGGGAGGGCTGAAGCTGGAAAAGGCCCTTAAGGAGTTTTCCCTCTCCCCTGAGGGTTTGGTGTGCTGGGACATAGGGGCTTCCACCGGGGGGTTTACCCATTGCCTCTTAGAACACGGAGCGGCCAAGGTTTACGCCATAGATGTTGACCCGAGACAGCTTCACTGGAAGCTTTTGCAAAGAAAGGAAGTGCGCCCGGTTAAATTGAACGCCAGATATATAAGAAAGGATACAATACCTGAACTTCCCCATCTTATAACCGTGG
>JALXBI010000069.1 GCA_026991555.1 Candidatus Aminicenantota bacterium | reverse complement strand
GTTTATAAGGGCCTATGCCGGAAGGAAGTTCTCCTTCTGGGGGAGACCAGGGGCATTTCTCCCGGGGTTTTTGGGTTTCGCCTCGGGTTTTGCCCTTTCCCGGTTTGCCTCATCCACTTTTCTTCTGGTTTTGGTGGGCCTTCTAATAGGAATAGGGGTGGGAACGGTTTACCCGAACATAACCTCCATCACCCTGAAGATAGCCCCTTCCCAGCACCGGGGAATAACCATGGGCTTCGTATCCTCCATGGGAGACTTAGGATTTTGCACCGGCCCCATAATATTCGGGTATCTTTCCTATAAAATAGGTTTGCTTAACTCCTTTCTCGTATGGTCCGCTGTGGTCCTTCTCCTTTCCTGGGGCATTTATTTCCTCCTTTCCTCTCCCCTCAGGAAAAAATGCTCTTAGTTATTGGCCTCAACCACTGCCTTCATAAGACGGTTCAGGTAGTCGGGAAATACCGAGGTAATTCTGCTCCAGTTGGGAGTAAGGGGAATTGCTAAGGGATCTTCTAAGAACTGCTCGCAGGCTATTTTAAGGGCATTGGCGAAGGTCTCCACCGCCAGTTCCTCCTCGTGACGATCAAATTCTAAAGCGTTTATCATGGCGTCAGCGTGAAACCTTGCGATCATGTCCTCGGCGATCCTCAGATAAGTGGTCCTAAGGGTTAAGAGCCTTCCCTCGCTCACCGTTACCCCTCTGGCGGAAAGATTTCTGAGGAGGTTAACCGCTATGTCCACAGCCATTTTATGAAGCCCTTTATTAGGATCGTCCTTGGAAAGGACCTGGTGCTTGTGGTCATACCTTTCGCAGAGCTCCACCTGAACAATTCTTTTTATGGCCACATTCCTGTAAACCTCGCTGAGAATCCCCACCTCAAGCCCCCAATCCCCGGGAATCCTTATGACCCTGGCCAAGTCCGCCTTCAAAGCAAATTCCCCTGCTAAGGGATAGCGGAAACTATCAAGATACTCAAGATACGGATGATAGCCCACGATGGCCTTCAGGGCTCTTACTAAGGGGATAAGAAACAGCCTGGTAACCCTTCCGTGTATTTTGTGGGAAAACCTGGCGTAGAATCCCTTGCTGAATTCAAATCCTATGTGGGGATTCACCACAGGATAAATGAGCCTGGAAAGCATGGTGTGGGAATATGTGATTATGTCGCTGTCGTGAAGGGCTATCACGTCGGTCTCACCCTGGCCCAGAAGAAGGCCAATACCGAACCAAACGGCTCTTCCCTTTCCGTCCGGTCCCACATAGAGGTCCGCATCCTCCAGTTCCTTTATTAATTCCTGAACCTGGGGATGTTCCAGCCAGAGAACCGTTATCCTGTAAGGATATTCCTTAATTTCCCTCTTTACCTTCAGAAAATCCTCCTGGCTGGCTTTGCCCAGCACTATGAGAACCTGATTTATGTAGTTAACCTCGCTGAGAAGATTCATTATGTTTTTCATGGCCGGCTTCTGATAGTCCTGGTAGGTGGCAGGAATAAGAAGGGAAGTTCTTATCTTCCTGGAATAATTTTCAAGTTCTTCCTCTATGACCTTGGTTCCCCTGTCACCGAGAAGGTGAAGGGTGGTTATAACCCCGGTTTGATAGATGTCCGCCATTACTCACCTCCCTCAATTTCTTTTAATACTTCCCTCAGGGCCTTTGCCCAGCCCAGGGAAGCCCTTTCCCTGAAAATTCTTACATTCCCTATTTCCTTTTTGAACATTTCCTCGGTCTCCCCGGTGGCGGAAACTAAAACGGGAACATCCGCCATCTTCAGCATGTCTAAGTCGTTGGGGCTATCCCCCAGGGCTATTATAAGACTCCCTTCAAGTCCGGAATCCCTGAGGACCTTTTTCAGGGCATCGGCCTTGGTGTGATTGCCCGTCAGGTGATAGAAAATTCCCCCTTTCTGCAGTCTCCATCCCCTTTTTTCCGCCTCTTCCTTTAAAATCGGAATAACCTCCTGTCTTTTCGGAAGGAAGGCCACATCCCAGTCTCTTCTTCTGGCCAGTTTGGCTAAGTGAGGGGGAAGTCCTGTGAGGCGGGAAGCCTCCTCAGGGGAAAGGGAGTGCAAATAAAGGAATTCCTCCCCATGACGGAGGGAAAAATCCTCCATGAATTCCATTAACTCCTCAAAGGGAACGCCTAAGGGAATCTCGTAATAATCCCCGTCAAAGAAGGGTTCCTTTAGAAATTTTTTGGGTATATAGGCTGCTCCTCCGTTTTCCACCACGAAGGGGTCTGAGATTCCAGCAAGTTTTTGAAAATAAAGGGTTTCGCCGAAAGTCTTGCTGGTGGCGAATATCAGGGGAATTCTCAAGGACTTGAGTCTCTCCAGAACAGGAACAGCCTCGGTAAACTGGTATTTTTCGTCCAGAAGCGTATTGTCCAGGTCGGTTATTACTACAGGTTTTCCCACTGTTAAATTCTACGACAGCTTCCCCTTCAAACCAAATTTTATAAGTCATTTATTTTTAGGGTCTGTCCCTTTTTTCAGGATTCTTCTCCGGGAAAATTCGGTGATAGAATTTTCCTGTGCCCCTGGCTGCCTGGACTGCTATTTCAAGGAGGAGAAAATGGGCTTAACCTCAGGAGAAAAAGAGGATTACCTCATTGAAATTTTTATTTCCAGGGGATTTCGCCTTATATCCGCTCTGGCACTTTCTTTAGCCCTTGTCAGTTTTTCCAAAGCAGCAGAGGCCAGGGTCCCAGCGAATGTTCCCCCTCCAATAAAGATTGCAGAGAAAAGCCCTTCCTCCTTCCTTGCTAAAGCCCTTTCCCATATGGTAGCCAGGGTAGGGTATCTCTACATTCCCCAGACCATGCAGGCCAACCAGGTGGGCTTTGCTGAGAAGAACACGCAGGAGCTCTACACCCAGCTTCCCACAGCTTCTCCCTGGTATATAGACTCCAGCCAGGGGCTAAACTTTGACCTGGGAGTAAGGGTTGCCTTCTTCTACATTGGGGCAGAGCAGTCCAGTCTCACCATGAAAAACAGAGAAAAGACCTTCACCGCAGAAAGCGAAACCTTCTCCCCTGAGTTTCCCTTCCCCACGGTTAACATAGAGGCACGGACCACAAGCCTTAAGCTCGGCCTTATGCCCCACCTGGGAAGCGGAGTTTACCTTCTGGTTTTCGTCTCCTGGCCCATAAGGAACCAGTTTCTCTCCCACAGCTACAACTCAGAGTTTTACGAAACCTACCGCTCCCACGAGCACAACTCCTGGGGATATGACAACGACGAGATGCCCTTCTGGTATCAGATAAAGCTTTCCCCCTACGAGAACACGACCCTTAAGGGGAAGGCATCTCTTTCCTACGGGGCAGAGGTTATGATAAGGACTCTCTGGCTCATAAAGCTCGGTGCTTTCGTTCGCTATACCCCCTCTCTCTCCTGGTGGGTCCTTGACTGGGAATACAAAGTCTCTCCCCTGGTAATAGGAGCCAGGGTTGGGCTTTAGGAGGTTGGAGATGAGAAGGCTCTATGTTTTTGTCCTCCTTGCCCTTGTGGCAGCCCTTGGCCTTGGCAGTTTTTCTGGTTTTAGGGCTGAAGGGGAAGTCTCCCACCTTCTCCAGCAGAAGGTAGGGAAGGGATGGGACAGTCCCCAGAGGGTGCCCCTTTCCCTTCTTTCCTACGCAGTAGAGAGAAACTACAACGCCAAAATAGAGAAAATATGGCCCATCCTGGGAAAAGGAGACCGCCTTGCAGCCTACGGCATAGATCTTGATGTAAAGCCCTACAGCAGAACGCTCTGGACGGGTATTCCCCCTGCAACTGCCCTTATCGTATCAGCTGACCTTTCCCAGGATGCAGTCCTTGCTGAATACCACGGGGCAAAGATAGAGTATATGTTTTCCTGTCCTGAGCCAGAAAAGCTCTATCTTTCCCACGAGATAGGGATAATATCCCTCTGTGGGGGAAAACCCATGGTGGGAGGAAAGACCCTCTCTTCTGAGGTTTTCTCCTCTGTGGTAGAGGACCGCTTCGTTTTGAGTGAGGTAAAGAACCTTAAACCCAAAATTTCCTCCCTCTGGGATAAGTTCCTCAGGGCAAGCTCCGCAGAGAGGGTTTATTTTACGGAGTTTGATTGGGTCTATCCGATTTCTGTTGATCTCAATGGGCTTCATTTTCAGTCTATAATTACTGGAGATCCTCATTCTGACACTCACGGGGGGCCGGGATTTTACTGGCCTTATTGGGGAAACCCTATCAATGCTGTTGGGGTGGCAGCAAGTTACGCAAAGCTGGTGTGGTATGGAGAAAAGTGGAAACTGATAAAAGTTAAGGTAACCGACGCGAGGTCGAAACTTGGAACTCTTTATTGTGATAAAACTCTAGCAAGCCGGGGTCTTGGCCTCTTTATTTATCCGGATGGCACCTGTGATGAGAAGGTGAGAACTACTGTTCCCGAGACTCTCATCTCTGAAGCCCTCTGGGGTTTTTATCTACGCAACGAGTGGTTCTGGCAGCACCACAGGTATTTCAATACAGGGGCAGATGTGGTCCTTCCCTATGTAAGGCCCTACGGAAGGTTCCGCTACGAGAACTGGACTAAACCAGCCTGGGAGGATACCGAGGGCTGGTATAGATACCTGAAGGAAAGAACGAAAGAAAGAGCAATTATGTTTGCGGATTCCCTTGACTGGGCTCCTTATGGCATACCCGGTTCTATGACTCCTTGGCAAATTCCATGTGGCTGGGATGAGGGGAAAAAACTAGTCTGTAATTTTACACCGACTGGGGATACAGTTTGCGGTTATGGGGCCTGTTGGAAGATTCCTGCCGGCTTTACTTTTATAAATCCCAGGGCTCTTCGCAACTGGCCCGGATGGCTTTATCCCCCCAGGGATTACGCTGACCTTCCCCCTGCTATGACCTTTCCCACCAGGGTAATGGCCTATCAGGGGGATCTGGTCACTATAAAGGCAGAGAGGGTATGGGACGCAGAAGGGGAGAAGGTTAGCTACTTCCTGGAAAGCCCCTTCCCTGTGGTAAACAAAACCGAAAACAGCTTCACTATAAGGGTCCAGGCCACCCCGAGGCGGGAATATGTTATCTGGGTTACTTACACCGACGGTGTAAACAGGGTTCGCCACCCTGTCTTCGTTTACGTTTTCCCAACCTTTGAACTGGGAGGAGATAACAGTTAAGGAGGATATACATGAGGAGAAAACTTATTCTAATTTTTAGGGACAGACCCTTTTATGGTATAATTTCCCCATGGCCAGAGTCGCCCGCACATACATCAAATTCCCCTCCGCCCACTACCACATCTTCACCCACTTAGCCGACGAACTGCCCTACCTT
>JALXBI010000068.1 GCA_026991555.1 Candidatus Aminicenantota bacterium | reverse complement strand
CCTTAGATTATACAAAAAAAATCCCCTTTGTCAACTTAAAGAATCGCTTTATTAAAAATTCCCCCACCAAGAGAGTTGGTAGGTTCCAAAATAGGGTCTGTCCCTTTTTAGGTCCGGTTAAATTTCGGGCAAATTCTCCCCACAGAACAATTAGTTTAAAACGTTCGCCTTTACTCCCCTAACCTTCCAGGAAAAGAGCAGAGCAGACAACAGGGCTGCAGCACCTCCGAAAAGGAAGGGAGCGGAAGGTCCGAAACTCCCCCAGAGAAGGCCAGCCACTAAGGAAGCAGGAAGAAGTCCTATCCCCTCCAATGTGGCAAGGAGCCCCAAGAGGGTCGCCCTTTTCTCGGCCGGGGCAAGCTCCGAAACCAAGGCCTTCATAACCCCCTCGCTCACCCCGGAATAAAAACCGTAAATTCCCATGGCCAGCCAAATCCAGCCGGGCTTGAGGGCAATAATGAAGTAGGCTCCGGAATAAAAAAGATAACCTGCAACCAGAAGGGGTTTCCTTCCTATCCTGTCGGAGAGCCTGCCTGCAGGGTAACTTACCAGCATGTAAAAGATGTTGTAGAAAAGGTAAAGGAGAATAACCTTAGCCGGGGAAAATCCAAGGTCAGGCTCCGCTGCCCGCAGAAGAATAAACTGGTTGGAGGAATTACCTAAGGTAAAGAGAAGCACTATAGCCAGGACCCAGCGCAGCTTAGCATCAAGACCTGCAAAGCTCAGCCGGAATTTTCTGGCTAAAGCACCAGCCCCTGTCTCTACTGCAAAAAACAGGATTATTATCCCGGCGAGGGCAGGGACCAAGCTCACCAGGAGCAATTTTTTAAAAACAGGAATCCAGAGGGAGGGGTCCCCGGCGTGGAGGTGAAAACGGGAAATTATAAGATAAGCAATTATTATGCCTATTACTGCCCCGGCAGTATCCATGGCCCTGTGAAGCCCAAAGGCTCCTCCCCTTCTGCTTTTTCCTACAGATTCGGCGATGAGGGCATCCCTGGGGGCTGTTCTTACCCCTTTCCCAAAACGGTCCACCACCCTTCCCACCAGAACCACAGGCCACGACCTGGCCAAATAGAAAAGAAACTTACCCAGGGCGGAAAAACTGTATCCTGAAATAGCCAAGGGCTTTCTCCTTCCCAATTTGTCGGAGAGCGCTCCGGAGAAGACCTTGAGCAGGGAGGCGGTGCTTTCTGCAAGACCCTCCACGAACCCTAAGGCTATCGCTCCACCCCCTAAGGCCTTTATGTAGAGGGAAATTATGGGATAGACCATTTCTGAGCTTACATCGGTGAAAAAGGATGTAAGCCCTGTTATCCAGACATTGGCTTTCCTTCTCATGGGAAAATTTTATCAGAAAAGGAAGGGAACCCCCTTCTTTTCCCGCAGCCTGCGGCGGGCTCCCCTCTGGGCAAGGTCCTTTTTAAGCTCCTGGGGGGCCTGGAGTTTTTCCAGTTTGGACTCTGCCCAGGAAAGGGCCTGAGCCCGCTCCTCCTCGCTGGCCTCTTCCCAGAGAAGTTCAGTTATCCTCTCATCAAGGAAGACAGCCTCCTCAAATTTCCCTTTCTCCAGAAGGGCCGATGCCTCCTCAAGCATTCGCCTGAACCTCTCCTCCACCTTTCTCTTAAATTTAATCCCAGCCCCGGCCTCCAAGGTTTTCCTCTTTTCCCATTCCCTTTCTATCTTCCGGCGGAGGCTCCAGAGGGAAACCATCCTCTTTTTCCTCCTTTTAAAAACCGATGTGAAACCGTCCTCTATTACGGAAACAATCACTTCAGCAGGAACCCCTTCCTCCCATAGATCCTCCACCAGCTGGGCATCCCGGCTGGACAGGAAAAGGAGTCTGCTCCATCTCCTCCATGCCTCCTCCACCCTCTGGAAATAGGCGTCCTTATCGGTTGAGCTCATAAATTATCCTGAGGCCCTTTAAGGTAAGGTCCTCGTCGTAAAGCTCTATTTCCTCGCTGGCCCTGGAAATTTCCCTTCCCTCCCCGCCGGTGCCCACAACCCTGGCCCCTCCTATCTCCTCTTTTATAGCCCTTATGGTCCCGTCCACCATGGACTTGAATCCTATGAAAAGTCCCTTTTCCATGCTTTCTGCGGTATTCCTCCCAACAGCCCCCTCCCTGGCGACAAACTCCACCTGAGGAAGCTTTGCTGCCTTGGCATAAAGGGCTAAGGAAGAAGTTCTTATCCCTGGAAATATAAGACCTCCCAGGTATTCTCCTTTTCTTGATATAACATCAAAGGTTATGGCGGTTCCGAAATCAACGATTATAAGAGGGGCGCCATACTCCTCTCTTCCTGCCACCGCATTGGCAATTCGGTCCGCCCCCACCGCCGATGGAGGGTTGTAGAGGATGGAAAGGCCCGTCTTTATCCCAGGGGCTACGAAAATAACCCTTTTCTTCAATTTTTCTTCAAAGAATTCCCTGAGGGGTCCGGAGATGCTGGGGGCCACCGAGGAGATTATACCCCCCTCCACCCCGTCACCCATGACATCCCGCAGAAGGAGCCACCACTCGTCGCAGGTTCTTTCTAAACTCCTGAGGCGAAGTTTCCACAGGAGCCTCCTTTCCTCAAAGGCCCCTATTACCGTATTGGTATTTCCCACATCAATGGCCAGTATCATTTAAAAGCCTCCTTAATCCCTCCTCAAAGGGGGGATAAACCATCCCCTTCTCCGTTATTATGGCCGTTATGTGGGAGGCCGGGGTAACGTCAAAGGCAGGATGGCGAACCTCCACATCCAAGGGAGCAATGTTCCTTCCGTTTATAAAAATAACCTCATCCCTGTTCCTTTCCTCAATGGGAATCTGACTTCCAGTGGGGGTTTTAAGGTCCAAGGTGGAGGTGGGGGCAGCCACGAAGAATTTAACCCCATGCTCCTTGGCAAGGACCGAAAGGGTATAGGTTCCAATTTTGTTGGCCACATCACCGTTGGCAGCAATCCTGTCAGCCCCCACCACTATGGCCCCTATCTCTCCCCGGCTTATGAAATGCCCTGCCATGTTGTCGGTAATAAGAACTGTGGGGATTCCCAGTTTAAGGAATTCCCATGCCGTGAGCCTGGCGCCCTGAAGATAGGGCCTTGTCTCGTCCACGAAAACCTTCTTCACCTTCCCCTTTTCCCATGCCCTTCTTATGACTCCCACTGCTGTCCCGTAACCTGCGGTGGCTAAGGCTCCAGCATTGCAATGGGTAAGGACATTTACCCCGGGGGGTATAAGTTCTGAGCCCAGCTCCCCCATCTTTAAATTGGCCTTATAATCCTCCTCCTCTATGGCCTTGGCTTCCTTTTCGGCGGCATCAGGGTCCTCCCCGGCCCCTTTCATCCTTTCTAAGGCCCAGAAAAGATTGACCGCAGTAGGTCTTGTCCTTGAAAGCCTCCCTATGGCCTCCTCAAGGCTCCTCCCCTCCCTCAGCGCCAAAACCACACCGTAGGCGGCCACGCATCCTATGGCCGGCGCTCCCCTTACCTTCATCTTCTCAATGGCCTCGGCAACCTCCTCAAGGCTTTTCAATTTCAGGTATTTTTCCTCCCAGGGTAAATACCTCTGGTCAAGAAGGAGAAGATGGTCTCCCTTCCATTCAAAGGCCGGAAGCATTCGCACCTCCTTCAAGGGCTATGGTTATTATAAAACCTCCCCTGGTGGGAGAAAGAAAGATAAATCCCCCTTTCCTCACCACGAAACTGGCCACCACATAACCCACAGTGGCCCCTGCCACTGTATCCGAAAGCCAGTGAGCATTCTTCCTCATCCTGGCAAAGGCAGTAAGGGCAGGTATTATGTAAAGAATTTTAAGATTGGACTCCTTGGCGAAAACGGTAAAAACCGCAGTTGCCACGGTAACATGGCCCGAAGGAAAACTCCTGCTTCCCCACTCAAATTCAAAGGGGGAGGCTGCCTCTGAGGGCCTTTTCCTCATGGTCACAGTTTTGAGGAAATTGGTTATTCCCCCGGCTATTAGAAAGGCCTCCCCCGCCTCTAAGGCAGTTCTTTTAAGTTTACGGCTTTTAAAAACGAGCCCTCCAAGGCCAAGGCCCAACAGTCCTGCTCCAAGATATCTTCCGTCTCCGAAATTATTAGTAAAATCCGCCACCTTGTCGGCAAAGGGACTATCCCCCTGCATCCAGTCTCTTACCTTAGCATCCAGGGGAAGGGAAACTAAAACCGCAGCGGCCCCGAAAAGCAGGGGTTTCGCTTCAGGAAAGGCTGCTCTTGCGGGAAGAATGGCCACGAAAAATGCCAGGAGCATTTTTTTCATGGATTAAAGAATACCAGGGTATAATGGGAAAGTAAACGGAGGGAAACATGAGAAAGTTTTTAATTTCCCTGATTTTTCTCGGACTTTTAAAGGCCGGGGCTGTGGTAAGCGATAACCACTACGCCACAGAGGCCGGAGCGAAAATCCTGCAGATGGGGGGAAACGCCGTGGACGCTGCAGTGGCCGTAGGATTTGCCTTAGCAGTCACATATCCCTCGGCAGGAAACATAGGCGGAGGAGGGTTCATGATCATATGGGACGGGAAAAGGGCCTACTTCCTGGATTACCGGGAAACCGCCCCCACAGGAGCCCGAAAGGACATGTTCATAAGGAACGGGAAATTTCAACCGGAACTTTCCACCGTGGGAGCTTTAGCTGCCGGGGTTCCAGGCACTGTGGCAGGACTTCTTGAAGCCCACAGGAGGTTCGGGAAACTCCCCCTGCGGGTGGTAATGGCCCCTGCCATAGACTTAGCAGAGCGCGGATTCCGCCTGACAACCTTTCAAGCGAGAAGATTTGAAAGGAAGGCAAAATTATTATCCCGTTTTCCGGAAACAAGGAAAATCTTCCTTCCTGGAGGAAGCCCCCCTGCTCCAGGATATATTCTTGTCCAGAAGGACCTGGCAAGGACCCTTAAATTAATAGCCCAGCGGGGAAGGGACGGGTTCTACAGGGGAAGGACGGCAAAATTAATAGAAAGGACCATGAAAAAATGGGGCGGTCTTATAACTGCAAAGGACTTAGCCTCTTACCAGCCAAAGTGGAGGGAGCCCGAGGAATTCTCTTTCCTTGGAAGGAAGGTTTATTGTTCCTCCCTTCCCTCAAGCGGAGGACTCATTTTAAGGACGGTCCTTGGAGCCATGGAGGTTCTCAAACCTGAAATCAGGGATGTCTATTATTACCATGCCTTAGTGGAGACCATGAAATTCGCCTTTTACGATAGGGCAAAGTTCATGGGCGATGCGGATTTTTCAAAAATACCCATCCAGGGGCTGAGAAGCAGGGACTATCTTATGGAAAGGCTTAAACTCATAAGGTTGCTTTCCCCCTTGGACGGGAGCAAGTTCAATTTCAATCCCTGGGCCTTTGAGAAGAAGGAAACCACCCATTTTTCAGTTTTTGACGGGAAAATGGCGGTTTCCAACACCTACACCATAAACGGCCTTTTCGGAAGCGGTCTCGTGGTAGAGGGAGCAGGATTTCTCCTCAACAACGAAATGGATGACTTCACCACCCCGGGAGCTGCCAATCAATTTGGCGCCTTGGGAAGCCCGGCCAATTACATCCAGGAAGGAAAAAGGATGCTTTCCTCCATGAGCCCCACCATAGTAGTAAGGGAAGGAAAGGTGGAAGCGGTTCTTGGAAGCCCCGGGGGAACCACCATCCCCAGCGCCGTGGCCCAGGTGATTCTTAACCTTTATCTTTTCCAGATGGACCCGTGGGAAGCAGTGGCATCCCCGAGGCTCCATCATCAATGGTGGCCGGATGTGGTATTTGCAGGAAGGGGATTTGACCCCGGGATAATTCAGGGCCTCCAGAGGATGGGCTACAGGGTTAAGGTAAGGGCTCCCATAGGGGATGTTAACGGGATCTACCTCTGGAGGGGAAGGTATTACCCCATCCCAGACCCCAGGGGCGACGGAAAGGGAGCAAGGGCCGAAGCCAAGCTGGGGGCATACGAGGGTCTTATTTTAAGCGGTAAAAAACCCCGCTAAAGGCTGGAGACTATCTCTGCGGTGTCCCTTGCTATTACCAGCTCCTCGTTGGTGGGTATGACCATTACTTTAACCTTCCCCTTGGAGATAACCCCCTCCCTTCCCCGCACCATTTCCCTGTTCTTCTCAGGGTCTATTTCTATACCCATAAATTCAAGCCCCTGGCAGGACCATTCCCTTATCAAGGGTGAGTTTTCCCCTATACCGGCGGTAAATACAAGAACATCCAGTCCGCCCATGGCTGCAGCATAGGCACCGATGTATTTCTTTACCTTATAGGCATACATTTTAAGGGCAAGGATGGCCCTCTGGTTCCCCTTTTCTGCCGCCTCCTCCAAATCCCTCATATCAGAGGAAATCCCTGAGACCCCCAGCATGCCGCTTCTTTTGTTGAGAAGGTGGTCCACTTCCGGAGGGATAAGTTTCATCTGGTTCTGTATGGCCAAGGGAACTGCAGGGTCAAGGTCACCGCATCGGGTTCCCATGTAAAGCCCCTCTAAGGGGGTATATCCCATGGTTGTGTCCACGGATTTTCCTCCCAGCACCGCACACATGGAAGCACCGTTTCCTAAATGGGCAGTTATTATTTTTAATTTATTTTTGCTTGCCCCCAGAAGGGAAGCGGCCCGCTCAGAAACATAGCGGTGGGAGGTTCCGTGAAATCCGTATCTTCTTATTTTCCTCTCCTGGTAGAGTTCGTAGGGAAGGGCATACATATAGCTGTGGGGGGGCATGGTCTGATGGAAGGCGGTGTCAAAAACCGCCACCATGGGTTTTCCCGGAAGCTTTTCCCGGGCTGCCAGGATTCCCGCAAGGTTGGCAGGGTTGTGAAGGGGGGCTAAGGGAATGCATTCCCTTATGCTCTCTATTACCTCATCGGTTATAAGAACAGAACCGGAGAACTTCTCTCCACCGTGAACTACCCGGTGTCCTACCGCGCCAATTTCTCCCGGGTCCTTTATGGCCCCATATTCAGGGTGGGTAAGGTATTTCAGTATAAGTTCAATGGCCCCGGAGTGGTTTTTTATCTCCTCCTCCACCACCAGTTCCCTATCCCCCTTCCTGTGCTTCAGCCTGGAGCCTGCAAGACCAATTCTTTCCACCATACCCCTGGCCAGAACCTGCTCCCCTTCCATCTCCAGAACCTGATATTTGACAGAGGAACTCCCTGAGTTGAGGACGAGGATTTTCATAATCCTATCTCCTGAGCAGGGCCTTCATCTGGGCTACGGCTTCCCTCAACCCCACATAAACTGCCCTGGACACGATGGCATGCCCTATGTTGAGCTCCTCTATTTCATCCATGGCTACTATTTCTCTCACATTCCAGTAATTGAGCCCATGACCTGCAAGAACTCTTAGCCCGAGTTTGCAGGCTAATTTTGCTGCCTTCTCCAGGGCCTCAAGTTCCTTCTCCGGCTCCTTTCCCTCGGCGTATTTACCGGTGTTAAGCTCCACGGCGGAAACCCCGAGTTTGGCACAGGCTCTTATCTGTTCGGGTTCAGGGTCGACGAAAATGGAAACGGCTATTTCCGCTGCCTTTAGTTTTGCGATTACCGGCTTTATAAATTCCCCCTGAAGGACCACATCAAGACCGCCTTCGGTGGTTATCTCTTCCCTTCTTTCAGGCACTAAGGTAACCTGATGGGGAAGCACCCTGAGTGCTATGTCCACCATTTCATCAGTGGCAGCCATTTCCACATTCAGCATGGTTTTGACGGTTCTCCTTAGAAGTTCCACATCCCTCTCCTTTATGTGCCTGCGGTCTCCCCTCAGATGAACAGTTATACCGTCGGCCCCACCCAGCTCGGCAAGCAGGGCTGCCTGAACAGGATCTGGCTCCGGGGCCTTTCTTGCTTCCCTAATGGTGGCTATATGGTCCAGGTTAACCCCCAATTTTACATCCTTTAATTCTTTATCTCTCATATTAGTCCTCCAGTATATTTTCCTTTTTTAATATTTCCCTTAACTCCTCCTCAAGTTCCCTTATTATCCTTAGGGTCTTCTCCTCTTCGGGACTTTGAACCGTCACCCTCAAGAGGGGCTGGGTTCCGGAATACCTGATTAAAATGTAGGCCTCGTTATAGCGATTTTTTATCTTCTGAACTGTTTCCCTGTAGCCATCGAGTTTTTGGAGGTCTTTTTTTTGCTTTACTGGAATGTTTAAGGTCTTCTGGGGGAAAAGTTCAAGTTTTTCCCTCCAGAGAGATGGTTTCTCTCCTCTTTTTAAAAGAACTGAGGCCAGGAGCACTGATGTGAGGATACCATCTCCGGTGGGTAATACTTCCCGAAAGATGGTATGGCCGGACTGTTCACCCCCCAGAACGGCTCCTAATCTCAGCATTCTCTGATAAACGAATTTATCTCCCACAGGAGCCCTGAAAAATTCCACGCCCATTTTTTTAAGGGCCTCTTCCAGAGCGAGATTGCTCATGACAGTCCCCACCACCCTGCGGTTCCATTTTTTGCCGGTCTCCAGATAATGGTAGGAGAAGAAATACAGGGTATGGTCACCGGTAAGAATTTCTCCTTCCTCGTCTATCCAGAGGCAACGGTCGGCATCTCCATCATATGCAAACCCAACAAATGCTTTTGTTCTTTTGGTCTTCCAGGAAACTTCTCCGGGGTTTTCAGAGCCGGTGAGGTTGATGTTCCTCCCATTTGGTTTAGGGGAGACTTCTTTGACCTTGGCCCCCAAGGAAGAAAAAACTTCCTTGCCCACCCAATAACCTGCACCGCTGGCAGTATCAATCACCACCTTCTTGCCAGTAAGGTCACTCCCATGGGAAACTATAAAATCCACATAATCCTCAGCAAGGTCAACCCTCTCCCTATCCTTTCCCCTGGTAAGATTAAGATAGGTGAGACTCAGAGCCTCCTCCTCTATTTCGGCTTCCTCCCGGCTGGAGAGTTTTCTCCCCCTGTAATTAACCAATTTTATACCGTTGTCTATGAAAGGGTTATGGGAAGCGGAAATGGAAATCCCCAGGGAAAACCCATGTTTGGGAACCAGGTAAGCCAAGGAAGGTGTGGGCAAAATTCCCGCGGAATAAACCCTTCCGCCGCCCTGGTTTACCCCCTCTGTTAGTAGCTCCTCCACGTCCTCACCGCTTTCCCTGGTATCCCTCACCACGAGGATTTTAGGGAATCTCTTTCCAAGCACATAGCCCAAGCGAATCACATTTTCCTTAGTAAAGGGCTCCTTCCAGGGCTGACCTCTGAGTCCGTCGGTGCCGAAAAGTTTCATCTTTTTTTCCTCACAATTTTGAATTTAACCATTTTAACACCTGGGGGTAGCTCCACCACGGGAACCAATCTCCTGCCTTTTTTCCCCAGGCCCTTTATTATATCCTGGTTGAGACGGGAAACCAGGCTGTGAAGCCCCTCCACGGTTATAACCACGATGTATCCATTAACGGTCTTTTTTATGCTCTTCTTTTCCCTTCTCTCCTTGCCCTCGAGGATAAGGTTAACTGTCCCGTCCTCCGGGGAAATTATTGAAATAGCTTCCTTAGGAGGGATTAGCTTCAGTTTTATGGGCTCCCCTATTTTGCTCTCGCTGAGGTTAAAGGGCTCTGTATAAATTACCTTCACCCTTGCTAAGGAGCTCTTAGTGCCTGATATTACTGCACTGGATGGTATAACCCTGTAGCCCTTAAACTCAAACCAGGGGGGAGGGGCGCCAAGAAGCACGGGCTTTATTTTAACTTTTTTCTGAAGAATTGCCTCCAGTTTCACCCTTACATAGGATGGGGAAATCTTAACAACCTCCACATCTTCAGGAAGAATAACCATGTTTTTCTTTATAGGAAAAATTTCTTCCCCTTCCTTGGCCCCGGAAAGGTCCACCATAACCGAAATGCTACGATAATCCTGGGAAAACATCAGGTTTTTCTGAACCTTGAGTCTTATTTTCACTTCCTTGGGGGAAAAGGAGATTAATTCCAGGTTTTTGGGAAGGTTCTGGAAACCCACAGGAGCCCTCACCATGATTTCCACCCTCTGTCTTTTCTCGCCGCTCACCATCATCCATAGGAGAAAAGCAAGAAGGAGGGATAAAAATTTGAGGGGAAGATTTTTCATGAAAATTCCCTTTCCGCTCATTTCACCTCAAAATACTCTTTTAGTTTATTTTCCAGAGCTTCCCTGTCAAGATTGGAAAAGAGATTCCCTCCAATGGCCAAAGAGATGGTTCCCTTCTCCTCGGAAACCACCACCACTGCGCTATCCGTCTCCATGGACATGCCTAAAGCCGCTAAATGCCTGGTCTTGGTTCCGTATTTTTCCAGAAAGGGATGTTCCGCAGGATGGGGGAAAAGACAGGCAGCGGCCAGGATTCTGTCACCGGAAATTATCATGCCTCCATCGTGAAGGGGAGATTTGGGATAAAAAATAGAAACTATAAGATCCCTTGATACCAGAGCATCAAGAAGAACCCCCATTTCGGCATAATTTTTAAGGGAAATCTCCCTCTCTATGGCTATAAGAGCCCCTATTTTCTTTGAAGCCAGGTATTTAGCGGCTAAAGATACGGTCCTGAGGGTTTCGGCGGAAGTTTTAGCTGGTCTGGTCTTCAGAAATCCCCGGGAGCCTATCTCGGCCAGGGCTTTGCGGAGCTCCCCTTGATACAGGACTATAACCGCAATTATCACATAGGTAAGAAACTCCTTTAGCAACCAGTTAAGGGTGTGGAGCTTCAGGTAATAACTGGCCATGTAAACCCCTGCTACGGTCAACAGCCCTATGGTCATCTGATAGGCCCTGGAGCCCTTTATCAGCTTGATGAACTGATAGATTATGGCAGCCACCAGAAGTATATCCAGGGCATCCAGCAGTGAAAATCCCCTAAAGGCGTTCTTGAGGAATTCCACCATCAGGAATCTTCTTCTCCGGAAAATGCCACCTGTTTCTTAAATACTATGGCCTGAATCTCTTCGGAGGTAAGGATCTCCTTCTCCAGCAGGTTTTTAGCTATGGCCTCAAGCTTATCCCTGTTCTCGCTTACGAGCTTCTTGGCCCGTTCGTAGGCGTTTTTGATTATTTTGCTCACCTCCCTATCTATGGCCCGGGCGGTTTCCTCGGATATTTCCTTCTTGAGGGTAAGGGATTTTCCCAGGAAAATAGCCCCCTCCTTTTCCCCGAAATTCAGTGGGCCAAGATCGCTCATTCCCCACTCACAAACCATTTTCCTGGCAATCTCCGTGGCCCTTTCCAGGTCAGAGCCGGCACCGGTAGTTATCTTCCCCAGAACCACTTCCTCGGAGGCCCTTCCCCCTAAGAGCACGGTTATCTGATCCTCAAGGTATTCCTTGGTATAGGTATAGCGGTCATCCTCTGGCAACTGCTGGGTAACGCCCAGGGCAAGGCCCCTGGGGATGATGGTAACCTTGTGTATGGGATCAGCGTGGGGAAGTAGCGTAGCCAGAAGGGCATGGCCCGCCTCGTGATATGCGGTGAGCTTTTTCTCTTCCTCGGAAAGAACCATGCTCCTTCTTTCCTTTCCCATGAGAACCTTATCCTTGGCTTCCTCAAAGTCCTCCATCTCTATTACATTTTTGTTCTTCCTGGCGGCTATAAGAGCAGCCTCGTTTACTATGTTGGCCAGGTCAGCTCCCGTAAGTCCAGGGGTGGAACGGGCAATGATTTTAAGGTCCACATCCTCCGCTAAGGGGAGGTTCCTGGTGTGAACCCTGAGGATGGCTTCTCTGCCCTTCACATCCGGTTTTGGGACATAAACTGTCCGGTCAAACCTTCCGGGCCTGAGCAGGGCAGGGTCAAGAATGTCAGGCCTGTTGGTAGCTGCCAGCACTATGATTCCCTCGTTGGGATCAAATCCGTCCATCTCCACCAGAAGCTGGTTAAGGGTCTGCTCCCTCTCGTCGTGGCCTCCCCCCAGGCCTGCTCCCCTCTGTCTTCCCACGGCATCTATTTCGTCAATGAAGATAACGCACGGGGCAAGCCTTTTGGCCTGGGCAAAGAGGTCCCTGACCCTTGATGCTCCAACTCCCACGAAGAGCTCCACGAAATCTGAACCGCTTATGGAAAGGAAGGGAACCCCGGCCTCGCCGGCCACGGCTTTGGCAAGAAGGGTTTTTCCGGTTCCAGGGGGACCCACCAGCAAAATACCCCTGGGCATTCTGCCCCCAAGGCGGGAAAATTTCTTGGGGTTTTTAAGAAACTCTATTATGTCCTTAAGCTCCTCCTTGGCCTCGTCTACACCGGCAACATCATCAAAGGTTACCTTCTTATCGGAGGAAGTGAAGAGTTTCGCCCTGCTTTTGCCGAAGGTAAAGGCCCGGTTCCCCCCTGCCTGCATTTGCTTCATGAATATAAACCACAGAACTATGAGAATTATCAGGGGGGACCAGGAAAGAAGCAGGGACCAGAATCCCCCCTCGCTCCTTTCCTCCGCCTTTATCCTCACACTATGAGCCTGGAGCAGGTCCACCAGCTTGTTGTATCCTTCGGGAACCACCGTTTTATAGCTGGCGCCGGACCTGTCTTTAAAAATAACCGTCTGGCCTTTTATGTTAGCCTCAACAACCTTACCTGCCTTTACCATCTCCACAAAACCTGTAAAATCAACTTCCTTGGGAGGCTGGGAATAATTGGCAAGACCGTAGAGGAATATTATAATTAAACCTATTATGAGCCAGACTACAAGAGTTCCACTATTGAATTTTCTATCCATTTCCTCCGAACACCTCCTTACGAATTCTACCATTTTAATGTGGAAATTTGAATGGGGAAAATCTGGATAAAACTTCTTATAAGCTCGGGGATTCTCGCTTATCTTTTCCTGGTAAAAATAAAGATTTCTGTTCTGGAATCCTTAGCTGGCAAAGTGCACCCCCTCTGGTTTCTTTTAGCCCTTTCCCTGCATATAGTGGGATATCTTATAAGCGGCCTAAGATGGAAAAGCATATCCGCTCGCCTTAAAATAAGACTTCCCCTGATCTTCTATATAAAATCCTACCTTGTAGCCACCTTCTTCGGCTTTTTTCTTCCCTCCCGCTTCGGAGGGGATGTGGTGAGGGTGGCAGACCTAATCAACGAAAAGGGGTTCTCTTCGGGACTTTCCACAGTTTTTTACGAAAGGGTTGTAGGACTTGTGAGCATGGTATCCATGGGCTTACCCATGCTTTTCCTCCTCAGGCCTGAGTTCAAAAAATTGTTCTTATTTTCCCTGCTCCTTATGGGAGGGGTTCTGGGTGCTTCCCTGCTCGTTCTGTTTAAACCCCGGCTTATATCCGCACTGGTTCCAGTAAAAAAGATAAGAAAAAAGCTTAAGGAAGTGGAAGTTTCCATATCCTCCCTTCGGGTCAAAGGCCTTTTCCTTAAAACCCTGGGCTGGAGTTTCGCCCTCCAGCTCAATGTAATAATTTATTACTGGGCCATAGGCAAGGCCGTGGGCATGAAAATCGGCCTATTGCACTATTTCTACCTCATCCCCACAATGTTAATTCTCATGGCCATACCCATCAGTTTCCAGGGAATGGGGATAAGGGACTACTTCGCAGTCAGCGTTTTCCCCCTATATGGAGCACTGCCGGAACAGGGCTTTTTGTTTTCCCTTGCTGACCTGGCCATAGCCATATTCTACGCAGTGGTGGGTTTCTTTATTTATTTGACGAGAAAATGAAGAAGCTTGTTTTCTTCCTCCTTGCCTTCCTTGTCCTTGGCGAAACCAAGGAGGAACTTCTGCTCAGAATAAGGCTCCTTGAAAGGGAAATAGCAACTCTTGAAAAGAAAAGCCATAGCCTTTCCGCCAGGCTCCAGAAAATATCCGCAGAGATAAATCTCATCCAGGCGAGGCTTTCCTTGGAGAAAAAGAAGCTCAGGGAAATAGAGGGGGAAATTAAAAAAAGGCAGGAAAACATAAAAACCCTCAGGGCGAAGATGGAGAACCTGAAAAAACAGGCCGTTTCCTTGGCGCTGTTCCTCTACAAAAGAGGATGGTTCAGGGAAAATTTGATGCTGGAGCTTCTTTCCTTCAGGGACCCCACATATCTGATTTACCTTTACAGGAAGGTTTCCGGAATATACGGAAAATACAAATCCCTGCTCCGGGAAAAAACCCTTCAGGAAAAAGCACTTAAAAGGGCTTTGCAGGAAAAAAGGAGGCTTTTGCGTTCCCTTTCCCGGAGAAGGAGAAGATTATCAAGAAAAAGAATTCTGCTCCAGGAGGAACTGGACAGGGTTCTGAAGGACAGAAAGAAAAAGAAAAAACTGCTTGAGGAACTCAAGAGCCCGGACCTTCCTGAACTTCCCGCACAAGAACCAGCCCCTTCGGTAAAACCAGGACAAATGATATGGCCCCTGAAGGGGAAGGTGGTTAGGAGGTTCGGTTACATAATTCACCCGGTCTTTCACACTAAGGTCAAAAGCAACGGAATAGAAATAAAACCCTATAGCCCTCAGGAGCAGGTAAGGGCCGCCGGGGATGGAAGGGTGGAATATGTATCCCGCTTTTCCGGATACGGGAGGGTGGTAATCATCGCCCACGGGGGAAGAATTTACACGGTTTACGGCCACCTCCTGGAGGTCTTTGTCAAAAAGGGCCAAAGGGTAAAAGCCGGCCAGGTTATAGGTAATCTGGGAGAGGGGGCCTTCTGGAAGGGAAGAACCCTATATTTTGAAGTAAGGAAGGGAGGCGAACCGGTTAATCCCTTGAGATGGTTAAAGAAAAGGTGATATTATTGGCTGGATGAGAAGGAAATTTTTAATCATAGGGACCATAATTGTTCTGGCCATCTCAGCGATTTTCTTCTCCATAGAAAGGGAGGATGTTGATTTTCTGGGAGAAGCTTTCACTTACATAATTAAATATTATGTAGAGGAGCTAAATCCGCAGAAGGTGGCCAACGACGGAATCCGGGGCATGGTTAAAAAGGAAGGCTATGGCTTTCTTGAGGGAACCCCAAAAGAATATTCCAAAAGGTCAAAACTTTTTCTTCCTGGATTTCAGGGGGTGTATGGCCACGATTCCTTCGTGATAACTAAGGTTTTTAAGGGCACCGATGCCCAGGCCAAGGGGATAAAGGAAGGGGACCTTCTGGTGGAGATAGAGGGCTTTCCTGTCCGACTTTCAACCCACCAGGATGTGCTCTGGAGGCTTTACGGAAAGAAAAATTCTTCAGTGAAACTCCGGTTCCTCAGGAAGTTCAAGATAAGGGACCTGGAGGTGAAAAGGGATTTTCCCCCCAGGGACTTTCTCTGGAAGGGAAACCGCCTGGTAATATACAGGCTTTTCCCCTCTACGGTGGACCGGATAGAGGCCACTGCCACTGGTAAGAAGAAAGTTCTTCTGGACCTCAGGTTTTTTCTCGACGGGGACTGGAGGGCTGCCTTATCCCTCAATGGCCTTTTCCCATCCGACCTTTCCCTTACCTTAAAGGGGGAAGCCGGAGAAAAGAAAATTTCCCTCAGGGGAGAATTTCCCGGCAAAGTGGTGGTCATAACCAATGGTGCCTGTCAGGGCGCCTGCGCCATGCTGATATATGCCCTTTCCCACTGCGGCGCAGAGATCCTCTCCCCTTCCCAGCCACCTTCTCCCTGTCCCCTTTCCCCGGTCAAATTTGAGGATAATCTTTTCTTTCTCCTTCCTGTGGTAGGCGTATATCACGGGAAAAAGGACGCCTGCGAGGAGAAGATAAAATACACTAAAGTGAAGGAAAAAGACCTGCTGAAGGAGGCTCAAAAAAGGCTTGAGACCTGAGGAAAAATACAGGCTTTTAGTATTTCTGGTCCTCTTATTTTTGTCTTCAATTTCCTTGGCTTATCTTGAGCATTTTGAAAAGAACGGCGAAAGAAAAAACCTCATAAAAAAACTCCCAACCTACGGTGAAAACCTGGAACTTCCTCCCTTCAGGCCCCCCAAGGAAAGAAAAGTAAAGAAAGCCAAATACAGCGTAGCCCTGATTATAGACGATGTGGGAAATGGCAAGGAAATGGTATACAGGGTGGCAGAGCTTCCCACCGCCATAACCCCTTCGGTCCTCCCCTTCAGGGAATATTCCCTCTGGGCCACCCTTTATCTTAAATCCAGGGGGTTTGATGTTATGCTCCACCTTCCCATGCAACCCCAGAATCCGGAACTTATAGAAAAGGGAATGCTAACCGTGGGCATGGATAAGGCTGAAATGGAAAAAAGGCTGAGGGAAGCCTTCAGAAACGTTCCCTTTCCCGTTGGGATAAACAACCATGAGGGCTCCCTGTTTACTTCCAGCCAGCGTGCTATGAGGGTTTTCTTTTCTTTGATAAAAAACAGGGAAATCTTCTTCGTGGACAGCTGGACCACTGGCTCCTCGGTGGGATTGGCCTTAGCAAAAAAAATGGGAATTCCGGCCCTGAGGAGGGATGTATTTCTTGATAACCTTCAGGACGAATACCACATAAGAAAACAATGGGAAATTCTATTGGAGACTGCAAGGAGAAAGGGTTTTGCCTTAGGAATAGCCCACGCCCGATGGGGAACCATGGCAGTGCTTCCAAAGCTCCTTTCCTCGCTACCCCCTGATTTCTCCTTAGTCAGGGTCCGTTCCCTGGTAGCAAAATCTTCCTTAACCAGTAATAAAAAAGGCCAGCGTATTCGTGAAGGGCAATAAAGGAATCGTCTAAGGCTTTAGTGCTGGGAAGGAGGGGAAAGGCCTGGGAGGAAGCCCTGAAATCCGTGGCAACGGGTAGAACCTTTATTCCCCTTGCCGTGAAGGAAAAAACCGCCCTTCGCATGTGAAAGGCAGAGGTCACCAAGTAAGCCCGGGACCATCCATGCTCCCTCATGATTTTCCCCACCTCCTCCGCCTCCTGTCTCGTATTTATGGAGCTTTCCTCCCTTATAACCTCCTTCACTCCCAGGGCCTTAAGGGCTTCTTCCATAATTTCGGCCTCGGATCTGTGGAATTTCCTCAGCCTTCCCCCACTTACGATCACAGGAAGAGGGGTTCTTTTCCAGAGAAGATAAGCCCTTACAATCCTCTTTGTGGAACTGCAGCTGAGGCAAATCTCTCCTTTACAATGAGCATAGGCTCCCCCTCCCAGCACCACGATAACATCACCTTTGCCTTTTGGCATCCCTTGGTATGGTTTCTCAAGAGGGCTAAGAAGAAGTTTTGCCACGGGGGATATGGAGAGAAGATAAAGGGAAAGGGTGGTGAGGACAATCAGGGCTCTGGCCACCTTCGGTTTCCTTGGCCAGAGGAAAAGACTTATTCCCAGGGCTATTACAAAACCGCCGGGAGGAAAAAGTATATAGGTAAGGATTTTTTCCACCATACCCTTATTTTAACTTCCCCAAATTTTAGGGACAGACCCTTTTCTGGTATAATTCCCCCATGGCCAGAGTCGCCCGCACATACATCAAATTCCCCTCCGCCCACTACCACATCTTCACCCACATGGCCGACGAACTGCCCTACCTTCTCCC
>JALXBI010000067.1 GCA_026991555.1 Candidatus Aminicenantota bacterium | reverse complement strand
GCAAGGGCTATTCCTAAAACGAGCAAAATCAGTATCAGATTTTTAAAGGAAAAGAGTTTGCTCCTCGAAGAATAAACCCCCATGCCCTTTGCCCTGAGGCTCAATTTTTCTATGTCCCTGAGCATTTCCAGGGCAGAGCGGTATCGGTTTTTGGGCTTCTTGTCGGTGGCTTTGAGTATTATCCTCTCCAGTTCAGGGCAAATCTCTGGGTTGTATTTGGAGGGTGAAGGAAGTGGTTCCCTTACATGCTTCATGAGAATCTGGAAGGGGGTCTCGCCCAGGAAGGGAACCTTACCCGTAGCCATTTCAAAAAGGGTGATTCCAAAGGAATAGATGTCAGATTGGGGGGTGGTCTTTTCTCCCTTGGCCTGTTCCGGGGAGACATAATAGGGGGTGCCAAGCATCTCCCCTGAACGGGTGAGACTACCGCTTTCGTCCAGCCTCTTTGCAAGGCCAAAATCGGCAAGAATCGCCTTGCCGGTTTGCTTTTCTATTATCACATTGGCTGGCTTAATGTCCCTGTGGATTATTCCCTTGGAGTGCATATAATGAAGAGCGGATAGGACGTCCCTGCTTATCTTTGCTATTTCGTCTATGGGAAGGGGTCTTCCGTGGTTTTCCATGTATTTTTTTATGTAATCCTTGAGGGTTATGCCCTCAATATATTTCATAAGTATGTAGGCGATGTTTCGGTAAATCCCCACTTCGTAAATGGGCACTATGTTAGGATGCTCCAAGGAAGCGTATATCTTCGCCTCGCGACGGAACCTTTCCAGCATTTCAGCATCTGTAAGCACCCTGCGAGATAAAACCTTAAGAGCGCACTTCCTGTCCAGAAGTTTATCCCTGACCAGGAAGACCTTTGAAAATCCTCCTTTTCCTATAAGGCTTATAAGTTCGTATTTATCCCCTATTTTTTCCATTATGGGAACAGCTTCTTCAAATTCAGCGGAAACCGACATTTTTACCTTGGCAGTATCATCCTCTTCTATAAAGGAATAACCGCAAAAAGGACAGGTGGGAGATGACTCATCCACCTCGTTTCCGCAGCGAGGACAAATTTTCACACCCATACAATACTAAGATAAACGATTAGCCTTATTGTGTCAATCTCCTTTTCAAAATCCAAAATAAGCATTTTTAGCTTCCAATTTAGGGAGTATTTTAGGGTCTGTCCCCTTTTTACCAAGTTGCCACACAGAAAATCTGTCATATAATTTAATTAAATTAGGAGGTGCTTAAATGAGCAATGTAGAAGAACTGCAAAAGGTGCAGGAAAAGATCATGGACGAAATCCCAGGGGTAATCGCATGCGCTTTAGTTTCCGCCAAGGACAGCTTGCCCCTGGCTGGAAAGGTTAAGGGAACGGAAATAGACCTGGATCTCCCCTCCAGTTATTATAACGAGGCCTTCCGGGCCGTGAGGAAAGCCTATGAAGCCGTGGGCTGGGGAAATCCCCTTGAAGTGCTCATCGCAGGTGAGGAAATTAACGTTCTCCTGATGTGCATCAACCCAGGAAAGGTATTCCAGGGGGTGGCCTTTACTAATCAGGCCAATCTTGGCTTTGTCAGGGCAGTGGTAAAGAAGTACAGGGAAGTTATGCTAAAACTCCTCCCCTGAGCTCTATTCCTTTTTCCTCTCCTTGGGCGTGAACTCGTAATCCACGAACTCCAGAATGGCAAGTTCGGCTCCGTCGCCCTTTCTGCGATTGGGAAGTTTTATTATCCTGGTATAGCCCCCATTTCTGTCCTGAAACCTGGGTGCAAGAACCTCAAAGAGTTTCCAGACCGCTTCCTTCTTGTAAAGGAAGGAATGAACTCTGCGGCGATTGTGAAGGTTATCCTCCTTGGCAAGGGTCATCATCTTCTCAGCAAATTTCCTGGCCTCTTTGGCCTTGGCCACGGTGGTTACTATCCTTTCGTGCTCTATCAGGGAAGTTACTAAATTCCTCAAAAGGGCCATTCTGTGGGCAGTGTCCCTGCGGAGTTTTCTATATCCTTTCCTGTGCCTCATTTCACCCCTCCGTTTCCGATTTTATCTCTTTTTCTATTTTTCTGATCAGGTCCTCAGGAAGCTGGGTGCCTAAGGAAAGCCCGTGACTTTCTAATAGTGCCTCCACCTCAGCTAAAGATTTTTGACCGAAATTCTTGGCCTTAAGGAGTTCGTTGCTGGTTTTCTGGATTAATTGGTATATCCTCTCTACGCCGATGGATTTAAGGGCATTAATGGACCTCACATGCAGGTTGAATTCGTCTATTCTCTTCTTGAGAAAGTCTTCGGCATATCTAACCCTGGGCTCCTGAATTTTCTCAGGAGTTTTTATCCCCTCCTTGGGGGAAACTCCGAAGAATATGGAAAGGTGCTCCTGGAGAATCTGGGCTGCCCTTATAAGGGCCTGGTCAGGGGGAACCACCCCGTTGGTCCATATTTCCAGGATGAGTTTCTCGTAATCGGTCCTCCTTCCCACCCTGGCAGGCTCCACGGTAAAATTGACCTTCTTTACTGGAGAATGGGAGGAATCCAGGGGTATATACCCCACCGGAAGCTCAGGGTCGTAGTTTTCCGAGGCTGGAACATAACCCCTTCCATTGCGAACCCTCATTTCTATTTCCAGCTCCCCGTCCTCATCCAAGGAGGCGATGAAGATATTGGGGTCCTTTATTTCAATGTCCCCATCGTGCTCTATGTCCTTAGAGAACACATCCTTAGGACCCTTGACCTTGAGCCTCATGGTTTTTTCGTAGGGGACTTTTAGGAGAATTGGAATGGTTTTGAGGTTGAGTATTATGTCCAGAACATCCTCCTTGACTCCGGGCAGGGAGGTGAACTCGTGGGGAGCCCCCTCTATTTTTACCGCGGTGATAGCAGCCCCCTCAATGGACGAGAGAAGCACTCTCCTTAGAGCATTTCCCATGGTGATGGCATACCCTTTCTCAAAGGGGGCAGCGGAAAATTTCCCGTAGGTGTCGGTCATCTCCTCTATTTCCACCAGCCTCGGTCTTTGGAATTCCAGAGCAAATATCATCTTTTACCCTCCTTATTTGGAGTAAAGCTCCACTATCAAGTGCTCCTCTACGGGCAGGCTTACATCCTCCCTGGTAGGAAGGGCAATTATTCTTCCCTTCATCCCTTCCCAGTCCACTTCAACCCAGGAGGGAGGATTTGCCTTGGTTTTAAGGTCCTCTATCATGGCCTTTATGTTCTCGTTATTCTTGGACCTGTCCACAAATTCTATAACATCCCCTTCCCTTACTAAATAAGAGGGAATGTCCACATTTCTACCGTTGACCTTAAAATGGCGGTGATTAACCAACTGGCGGGCGTGACGGCGGGAATAGGCAAAGCCCATCCTGTAGACCACATTGTCAAGACGCCTCTCCAGCAGGATAAGGAGGTTATCACCGGTTTTCCCCCTCATTCTCTCGGCCATTTCAAAATAACGGCGGAACTGTCTTTCTAAGACCCCATAAAACCTCTTAACCTTCTGTTTCTCCCTTAATTGTCTCCCATAGGGGGAAATTTTCCTCTGGGGAATTCGTCCGTGTTGTCCCGGGCGGGTGTGCCTTTTCTCCAAGGGACACTTATCCGTAAGGCATTTGGCTCCTTTGAGAAACAGTTTAACCCCTTCGGCCCTGCAAAGCCTGCAAACCGCTTCTGTATATCTCGCCATTTTTTACCTCCTTAAACTCTCCTGGGTCTTCTGGGTCTGCATCCGTTGTGGGGTATGGGGGTAACATCCTTTATGGACTTGACCTGAAGCCCTGCCTGGTGAAGGGTTCTTATGGCGGCTTCCCTTCCAGGTCCTGGCCCCTTTACCCTTATGTCTATGGACCTCATTCCCATCTGCATGGCTTCCTGGGCCGCCTGCCTCGCAGCCATCTGAGCAGCCCATGGGGTTCCCTTCCTGGTTCCCTTAACCCCAACTTTGCCTGCGCTGGACCAGCAAAGAACATTCCCGTCAGGATCGGTTATGGTGATTATAGTGTTGTTAAAGGTAGCCTGAATGTGGGCAATTCCATGGGGAACATTCTTCTTTTCCCTTTTCTTTCTGGTTTTTCTTCTCCTCTGTGCCATTTTCTACCCCCTATTTTTTCCTTCTTTTCAGCATGTTGCCCCGGGGCCCCTTCCTGGTTCTGGCGTTGGAATGGGTCCTCTGTCCCCTAACCGGAAGCCCTGCTTTGTGTCTCAGGCCCCTGTAACAACCTATTTCTATGAGTCTCTTAATGTTCATGGCTATCTCTTTGCGGAGTTCACCTTCCACCTTCTCTTCCGTTTCAATGATTTTTCTTATCCTTGTCAGTTCTTCCGGGGTAAGTTCATTGGCCTTCTTCATGGGGTCCACATTGGCCCTTTTGAGGATGTCCAGGGCCTTTGACCTTCCAATTCCGTAAATATAAGTAAGGGAAACGAATATCCTCTTGTTGTCGGGGATGTTAACTCCTGCTATCCTCGGCATGCCTTACCTCCTAACCCTGCCTTTGCTTGTGTTTGGGGTTCTTGCATATTACCATGACCACTCCTCTTCTCCTTATTATCTTGCAATCCTTGCAAATTTTTTTAACTGAAGACCTTACCTTCATTTTTTCACCTCACCTGCTATATCTGTATATTATCCTTCCCTTCTTAGGGTCATATTTGGATATTTCCAGAAGGACCCTGTCTCCAGGAAGGAGCCTTATAAAATTTTTCCTCATTCTTCCAGAAACATGTGCTAATATTATATGACCCGTTTCAAGTCTTACCCTGAAGGTGGCGTTGGGAAGGGCTTCTGCAATAACCCCCTTAATCTGGATAAAATCGTCCGACCTGCCCATCAGTCCACCACCGTCAATATTTCCGCCTCCCCATCCCTTATCACCACAGTGTGCTCAAAATGGGCCGAGGGAAGTCCATCCACCGTAACCACAGTCCATCCGTCGGTTTTTACCCTAACCCTCCAGTTACCCATGTTAACCATGGGCTCAATGGCTATGGTCATCCTTTCCTCAAGCAGAGGTCCCCTTCCAGGGATTCCAAAATTGGGGACCTGGGGCTCTTCGTGAAGATGGGTCCCTATTCCGTGACCGGCAAAATCCCTTACCACTGAAAAACCCCGCCTCTCCACATAGGTCTGAATGGCATGGGAAATGTCGCCTAAACGGGCACCTGCCACTGCCTTTTTTATGCCCTGATAAAGGGCCTCCTCGGTGGTTTTTATCAGTTGCTTTTTTCTGCTGCTCAGGGGCTCTATTCCCACTGTAAGGGCAGAATCCCCGTAATATCCGTTTTTAAAAGCCCCAAAGTCTAAGCTAACTATATCCCCTTCTCTAAGGAGCTTGTCCTTTGTGGGAATGCCATGCACCACTTCCTCGTTAACGGAAACGCAGAGGGAGGCTGGATATTTCTTCCCACCAGAAGGATGGGGATAGTTCTTGAAGGCAGGGGCAGCCTTAAGCTCCGCAAGCCTTCGCTCAGCATGTTCGTTGAGCTCGTAGGCGGAAACCCCGGGTTTTACCATTTCCGCAACCTCCCTGAGGATGAGGGCGGTTATTCTACCGGCTTCCCTCATTTTCTTTATTTCCTCCTCCCTCTTCACGATAATCATATGGCCTCCACCAGCCTGGAAAAAACCTCTTCCACGCTGCCCTGCCCGTCAACCTCCACCAGGGCGTTCCTGCGGCGGTAATAGTCAACTATGGGTTCGGTTTGTTCCCTGTAAACCTTTATTCTTTCCCTTACCACTTCCTCCCTGTCATCCTCCCTCTGAATAAGAGGAGTTCCACAGCGGTCACATATTCCCTCCTTTTTGGGAGGGGAAGTTATGAGATTGTAAACCGCGCCGCAATTGGGACAAACCCTCCTGGCAGAAAGCCTTCTTACCACCTCATCCTCAGGAACTTTTATGTAAATAGCCTTGAGGGGAAGACCAAACTCTTCCAAGGCCTGGGCCTGCCTCAGGTTTCTGGGAAATCCGTCTAAGATACAGCCCTTTTCGCAGTCCCTGCTCTTTAGCTTTTCTTCCACTATCCCTATTACTATATCATCGCTGACCAGCTGGCCCTTTTCCATGGCCTCCTTGGCTTTTTGGCCAAGGGGGGTTGCTCTCCTTACCGCATCCCTGAGAATGTCCCCGGTGGAGACCTTGGGAATTCCCAGCTTCTTTGAAAGGAGCTCCCCCTGGGTTCCCTTTCCTGCTCCTGGAAGACCTAAAAGTATGTATATCATCTCCTTCCCCTTACCCTGACGCCCTTGATGAATCCGTCGTAATTCCTCATCACCAGCTGGGCCTCTATCTGCTGGAGGGTATCCATGGCAACCCCCACCACGATGAGCAATGAGGTTCCTCCGAAGAAGAACTGGATTCCAAGGCCTGTGCTTACCCAGGAAGGTGTTACCCTTTCCAGCCACGGTCCTATCCAGGGAATGGCCCCCACCTTAAACCCGAAGAAGAGAAATTCGGGAATTATGGCCACCAGAGCCAGATAAATAGCTCCCACGAAGGTAAGACGGGAAAGGATCCTGTCTATGTATTCTGCCGTGGGCTTTCCAGGTCTTATACCTGGAATGAACCCCCCGTATTTTCTTATGTTATCCGCAACATCCTGGGGATTGAAGATTATGGAAACATAAAAGTATGTAAAGAAAATTATTCCTATGAAATAGAGCAGCTCGTAAAGGGGCATTCCCCAGCTGAGCTGCTTGGCAATGGCCTCAAACCAGGGATACTTCCTGGCAAGGCCCTGAAAGGCCGTGGGAATGGTAACTATGGAGGAAGCGAAGATTATGGGTATAACGCCGCCGGTGTTTACCTTTATGGGAAGGTAGGTGGACTGTCCGCCGTAAATCCTCCTTCCCCGGACCATTTTCCCATACTGGATGGGAATTCTCCTGTAAGCCCTCTCCACGAAAACCACAACAGCTATTATGGCCAGCATAATGAGAATGAAGAGGATGAGGTTTATTATACTGACCTCCCCGGTAACCACCTGGCGATAGACCTGTTTGAACTGAAGGGGAAACCTTTTTAGTATTCCGGCAAATATAAGAAGGGAAATTCCGTTACCTATGCCCTTTTCGGTAATCTGCTCACCCATCCACATCAGGAAAATACTGCCGGTGGTGAGGGTGAGCATAGTAAGGAGTTTGAATCCCCAGCCCGGGAACATAACTATACCCCCCTTCATGGACTCCAGCATGGTGGCAATTCCCAGGGACTGGATAAGGCATATAAGGACAGTGCCGTATCTTGTGTATTCGGTTATTTTCTTCCTTCCGTATTCCCCTTCCTTGGAGAGCCTTTCTATGTAAGGGGATACCACCACTAAAAGTTCCATGATTATGGCAGCGGAGATGTAGGGCATAACCCCTAAAGCGAAGATGGTCATCTGGGAGAGGTTTCCTCCGGAGAAGAGGTCAACCAGTCCCAGGAAGCTTCCCTGAACTTGCTTGAAGAAGGCCGCTAAGGCCTTCCCGTTAATTCCCGGGGTGGGTATGTGTCCTCCAACCCGGAATATGGCCAGCATCGCAAGGGTGTAAATTATCCTCTTTTTCAGTTCGGGAATGGAGAAAATGTTCCTGATGGCGTTTGCCACTTCAACCTCCTATAATAACTGCCTTACCTCCTGCCGCCTCTATTTTTTCCTTGGCCTTCTGGCTGAACTTGTGGGCATGAATAATGTAGGGCTTAGTAAGTTCTCCTCTGGAGAGAATCTTCACCGGAAGGGAAAGCTTCTTTATTATCCCCTTGGCCTTCAGAACTTCAGGGGTAATTTCCTGCTCCTGAAGCCCTTCAATCCTGTCTAAGTTAACTATCTGATACCGGACAGCAAAAATGGCGTTGGTAAAACCCCTCTTGGGCACCCTCCTGTAAAGGGGCATCTGTCCACCTTCAAACCCCCACTTACGGGAATAACCGCTCCTGGACTTCTGGCCCTTGTGTCCCCTTCCAGCGGTCTTTCCCCATCCTGAGCCGGGGCCTCTTCCCACTCTTTTCCTGTTTTTCACCGCTTTTCTTTTGGGTTGGATGTCCTGAAGCCTCATTTTACCTCCTCCACTTTAACCAGATGGGGAACCTTGGCAATCATTCCCCTTATGGCCGGGGTATCCTCCCTTATTACCGAATGATGAAGTCTTCTCAAGCCCAGCCCTTTGATTACTTCTCTCTGATACCTTGAATGCCCGATCACGCTCCTTACCAGGGTTATTTTTATTTTCTTTTTCTTGACCTTGGCCATATCTCCTGAACCTCCTTTCCTCTTTCTTCTGCGTATTTATAGGGGTCTAAAAGCATTTTCAGAGCCTCCATGGTGGCATAGGCGTTGGTTATGGGATTGCGCGAACCCAGTATTTTCGCCAGAACATCCTTAACTCCGGCAAGTTCCAGAATTTTCCTCACTGAGCTTCCTGCTATTACCCCTGTTCCTTCGGCTGCCGGTTTAATAAGAACCTTGGCAGCCCCAAACTTGGCCAGGACAGGATGGGGGATGGTGGTTCCGATGATGGGAATCTGAATCATGTTCTTCCTGGCCTTTTCTATGGCCTTCTGAATGGCCAAGGGAACTTCCCTGGCCTTTCCCTTGCCTATACCCACCCTTCCGTTCTTGTCCCCTACGGCAACAAACACAGAGAACCTGAGGTTTTTTCCACCGGTTACCACCTTGGTTACCCTTCTTATGGAAAGGATTTCCTCGTAGGTCTGAAGTTCATCCATTTTTTCCCTCCTAAAACTCAAGCCCGGCCTTCCTTGCCCCTTCTGCCACAGCCTTTACTCTACCGTGGTAGGGATAACCGTTCCTGTCAAAGACCACCCTTTTTATGCCCTTTTCAATGAGCATCTTCCCTATCTTCTCCCCGAGTTTCTCGGCTGCCTTTATGTTCTTTCTGTTTCTGCCGAATTCCTCAAAATCCTTGGTAAGGGTAGTAGCAAAGGCTATGGTCCTCCCCTCATCGTCATTGACAGCCTGAACATAAATATAGCGGTTGCTCTTGTAAAGGGTAAGCCTTGGCCTTTCCGCGGTGCCGTAAATTTTCTTTCTTATCCTCTTTTTTATCCTGAGTCTTCTTCTTTTTTTAATTTCAACCTTGTCTTTAATCATCACCTCACCCCCGATTTACCAGGTTTTAGTCTGAGAACTTCTCCCTCATATCTTATTCCCTTGCCCTTGTAGGGGTCCGGTTCCCTGAAACGGCGAATTTCCGCCGCCACTGCCCCTACCCGCTGTTTGTCTATTCCTTTTATGATTATTTTGTTGGGCTTCTCTACCGTAATCTCCACATCGTCCGGGATTCTGTATATAACCGGATGGGAATATCCCAGGGCAAGATGCAGTTCCTTTCCCTTAAGGTCCACCCTGTATCCTACACCCACCACCTCAAGTCTCTTCTCAAAGCCCTTGGTAAGTCCTATTACTGCATTGTTGGCAAGGGCCCTGGCCAGTCCGTGATATGCCCTGGTCTGTTTGAGGTCGTTTTCCCTGGAAAAGATTAACTTGTCCCCTTCCAATTTAACCTTTATCCCCGGGGGAATAGGGGTCTGAAGTTTACCCTTGGGGCTTTCAAATAAAATTCTTCCCCCTTTCTCGTCAATGGTCACTTTAACGCCCTGGGGGATCTGAACCGGTTTTCTTCCTATCCTGCTCATTTCTCCTCCTACCAGATATAACAGATTACTTCCCCGCCTACCCCTAATTTTTCCGCTTCCTTGTCACTCAGGATTCCCTTGGAGGTGGATATAATCGCTATGCCCATACCGTCAAGCACCTTGGGTATCTCATCCTTGGTGCAGTAAACCCTTCTGCCCGGTTTGCTTACCTTCTTAAGTCCCCTTATTACAGGACGATATTTGCCCAGATACTTAAGTTTTATCTTCAGGATTCCCTGTTTGTTGTCCTGTTCCACAGAATAATCTTCTATGTAGCCCTCCTGTTTCATGATCCGGGCTATGGCCTCTTTCATTTTGGAAGAGGGTATGGAAACCTCCGCCCTCCCCCTCTCTAAGGCATTTCTTATTATGGCCAGCATATCAGCAATGGGATCGGTCTGACTCATCCTTTACCTCCTACCACGATGCTTTCTTTACCCCGGGGATTTCCCCCTTCAGGGCCAGTTCTCTGAAACACAACCTGCAAAGACCGAACTTCCTTATGTAACCCCTGGCCCTTCCGCAACGGCGGCAACGGTTTCTGTGCCTCACCTTGAATTTGGGCGTTTTGTAAAGTTTTGCCATCTTGGCCTTGGTCGCCATTTTTACCTCCTGAAGGGCATTCCGAAGAGACTGAGAAGCTCGTAGGCCTCTTCATCAGTTTCGGCGGTGGTGACGAAGGTTATGTTCATACCCCTGGTCTTCTCCACCTTTGTGTAATCTATTTCCGGGAAGATCAGTTGATCCCTGACTCCAATGGTGTAATTTCCCCGACCATCAAAACTCCTGGGATTAACTCCCCTGAAATCCCTAACCCTGGGAAGGGCAAGGCTGATGAAGCGGTCCAAAAACTCATACATCCTTGCTCCCCTGAGGGTCACCATGCAGGCAATGGGCTGGCCCTTTCTTACCCTGAAATTGGAGATGGACTTCTTGGCCCTTTTAATTACAGGCCACTGGCCGGTTATCTGGGACAACTCCTTCATGGCAACCTCCAGCTCCTTCACATTCTGGGTGGCCTCCCCCACTCCCATGTTTATAACTATCTTCTCCAGTCTGGGCACCTGCATGATGTTCTTGTAATTGAATTTTTCCCTCAGGGCAGGGATTATCTCTTCCCTGTATTTTTTAAGCAATCTGGGCTGATATTCCATCCCTTACCTCCTTAGTCCAGTTCCTTTCCACAGCTTCCGCATACTCTTACCTTCCTGCCATCGGCGGTAATCCTTACCTTAATCCTTACGCCCTTCTCGCAGTTGGTGCAGTAATACATTACATTGGAAATGTGGATGGGAAGCTCCTGCTCCGTCCTTCCACCCTGAACTCCCTGCTGGGGATTGGGCCTCTCGTGCTTTATGTGCAGGTTAACCTTTTCCACCAGAACCCTCTGGCGGCGGGGAAACACCCTGAGGATTTTCCCCATTTTCCCCTTATCCCTTCCGGCAATTACAATCACAAAATCTCCTTTTTTAAGCCTGGGTTTCATCTTCCACCTCACACTACCTCCGGTGCCAGGGAGATTATCTTCATGAACCTCTTTTCCCTCAGCTCCCTGGCCACGGGTCCGAATATTCGCGTCCCCACGGGATCGCCAAATTTGTCTATAATCACAGCAGCATTATCGTCAAAACGGACATAGGAACCATCTTTACGTCTTATTTCCTTTCTGGTCCTTACTATAACAGCCTTCACCACGCTTCCCTTCTTTATGTTGGAATTGGGCTCGGCCTCTTTAACTGAGGCAGTTATAACATCGCCCACAGTGGCATACTTACCGGCTCCACCTCCCACTGCTCTTATCATCATTATCCTCTTGGCGCCCGAATTGTCCGCCACCTTCAAAATACTCTGCATCTGAAGCATGGCTCCCTCCTTACTCTTCTATCCTCTTTGCTTTTTCCAGCACCTTGACCAGCCGCCAGCGTTTCCTCTTGCTGAGAGGTCTCGTCTCCTCTATAAGAACCACATCCCCTTCCTTAGCCTCGTTTCTCTCGTCATGGGCCATGAATTTAGACCTTCTCTTTATATACTTCTTATAAAGGGGATGCTTAACAAGCCTCTCCACCATTACCACGATGGACTTCTGCATTTTGGCAGAAGTTACCACTCCAATCTTTCTCTGTCTCCTATTCATTTTTTGCCTCCCTCTCGCGAAGGATGGTAAGAATCCTCGCTATGTCCCTTTTAACCTGTTTTAGTTTTGCCGGGTTGTCCAGCTGGCCTATGGTTTTCTGGATTCTAAGCTTAAAAAGCTGCTCGGAAAGCTCCTCGTATTTACTCTCCAGCTCCTCGCTGGAAAGCTGCCTCAGGTCCTTAGCCTTCATCACTCACCTCGTTTCTATTCTGGTAACTATTCTGGTTTTAAAGGGGAGTTTAGCGGCGGCAAGTCTGAGAGCTTCCCTGGCAAGCTCCTCGGGAACCCCGGCTATCTCGTAAATTATCCTTCCAGGTTTTATAACATCAACCCAAAATTCAGGGTTCCCTTTTCCTTTTCCCATCCTGGTCTCTAAGGGTTTCTTGGTGATGGGTTTCCAGGGAAACACCCTTATCCATATTTTCCCGCCCTTCTTAACCGCCCTGGTTATGGCAATCCTGCCCGCCTCTATCTGCCTTGAAGTGAGCCATCCCCTTCCCACGGCCTGTAATCCGAAGTCCCCGAAGGTAACGAAGTTTCCTCTGGTGGCTATACCCTTCATCCTTCCCCTTTGCATTTTGCGGTATTTAACCTTCCTTGGCATTAACATGGCTTACCCCCTTTTCTCCTTTTTCTCCCTTTCTTCCCAGGGTTCCTTCTTTACCCCCACATATTCCTGAACAGAAAACCTCTCCTTTTCTTTATCCTCAAGGTAAATCCAGACTTTTACCCCTATTTTTCCGTAGGTGGTAAAGGCCTCGGCGAAACCGTAATCTATATCTGCCTTTATGGTCTGTAGGGGCAGTCTTCCTACCAGATACCATTCGGTCCTGGCAATCTCTGCTCCACCAAGCCTTCCCGCCACCATGACCTTTATCCCCCTGGCACCGAGGTTCACCGCATTGTTCACGGCCCTTTTCATGGCCCGGCGGAAGGCCACCCTCTTCTCCAGCTGAAAGGCTATGCTTTCAGCCACCAACTGAGCATCCAGCTCAGGCCTGCGAACCTCTATAACCTCCACAAGGATTTCCTTTCCGCTCCTCTCGGTGGCAAATTTCTTTATCTTATCAAGCTCTACCCTTCCCCTTCCTACCACTATACCGGGCCTGGCCGAAAAAACCGTTATCTTCATAAGGTTTCCTACTATGCTTACATCAATTCTGGATACACCAGCATGGTAATAGTTTTTCTTTATGTAGTCCTTTATGGCCAGGACATTGTGGAAATCATCCACGAACTGCTTTCCTTTTCCGTACCAGTTGGACTTCCAGGTTTTGTTAAACCCAATTCTGAATCCGTATGGATGGGTTTTCTGTCCCACTTCTACCTCCTTTCGTCCAGTTCTATGGTTATGTGGGAGGTCTTTTTTCTTATAATTCTTGGAACCCCCCGAAATCCGGGCCTAAGTCTTCTGTACATAGGTCCCTCGTCCACATATATTTTCTCTATGTAAAGGTTCTCCACATCCACATTGGGGAATTTTACCTTGGCGTTGGCCACGGCGGACTCAAGAACCTTTCTTATAAGGTTAGCCGCCTTTCTCTTGCTAACGAACTGGAGGATGGAAAGGGCTTCCCCCACATCCCTTCCCCTTATAAGGTCCGCCACCAAGCGAACCTTTCGGGCCGACATGGGCACATATCTTCCTCTGGCGACTGCTATTCCCATATCTCCCTCCTATTTCTTCCCTTTTCCGCCCGGATGGGAACGGAAGGTTCTCGTTGGTGCGAATTCTCCGAGCTTGTGGCCCACCATCTGCTCGGTTATGTAAAGAGGAATAAATTTCCTTCCGTTGTGGACAGCTATGGTCAGCCCAACCATCTCGGGAATAATGGTTGAACGCCTGGACCATGTCTTTATAACCTTCCTTTTTGACGGATCCCTGTGCTGTTCCAAAACCTTTTTAAGAAGGTGTTCATCAATGAAGACTCCTTTCTTCTTTGACCTTCCCATTTTTTATCTCCTTCTCTTGAGAATAAATCTCTGGGTTCTCTTGTTTCTCCGGGTCTTATAACCCTTGGTGGGCTGACCCCATGGGGTAACGGGATGGCGTCCGGGATGGCTCTTTCCCTCACCTCCACCGTGGGGATGATCCACGGGGTTCATACAGGTTCCCCTCACATGGGGCCTGCGACCAAGCCACCTCTTTCTTCCAGCCTTACCTATGACGATGTTTTCGTGCTCAATATTCCCCACCTGTCCTATGGTGGCCCTGCAATTAAGGTGTATAAGCCTGATTTCTCCCGAGGGCATTCTCACCTGGGCGTAATCCCCTTCCTTGGCCAGAAGCTGAGCCCAGCTTCCTGCAGAACGGGCTATCTGCCCTCCCTTACCGGGCCTGAGCTCAATGTTGTGGATGGTGGTTCCCACAGGTATTTCCCTGAGGGGCATGGCGTTGCCTGGAAGGATGTCCACCCTCTTGTTGGAGGAAATCACCGTATCGCCCACCTTCAGACCCACGGGCCAGAGAATATAGCGCCTCTCGCCATCGGGATATTTCACAAGACAAATTCTCGCTGAACGGTTGGGGTCGTATTCTATGGATTCTACAACCCCTGGAATGTCCAGTTTATCCCTTCTGAAGTCAATAATCCTGTAGCGGCGCCTGTGTCCCCCTCCTCTGAAGCGGACGGAAATCCAGCCCCTGTTGTTTCTTCCCCCGGTCTTTCTCAGGGGAGCAGTAAGGGGCCAGTAAGGTTCCTTCCTGGTTATTTCCTCAAAGGTATAACCCGTCATGAACCTTCTCGACGGGGTCACTGGCTTGTATGTTTTTATACCCATGTCACACCGCCTCTATGAATTCAATCATTTTTTCGCCTTCTTTAAGCTTCACATAGGCCTTTTTCCAGTCCTTGGTCCTGCCTGCCCTGAACCTGACCCTCCGTCTTTTACCCTTCATCTTCACTATTCTTACCGCCTCCACCTTCACCTTGAAGATCTCCTCCACTGCCTGTTTTATTTGAATTTTGTTGGCCTTGGGATGGACCTCAAAAACCACGGTCCTCTCCTCGTCCTTAAGCCTTGTGGCCTTTTCGGTAATCACAGGCCTTATTATTACGTGTCTGGGCTCCAGCTTCATTTCAATGCCTCCATTTTTTCGTTGAACGCCCTCTCGGTGAAGATCAAATACCTGTGCTTCAGAACATAATAGGCGTTAAGCTGCTCAGGCCTCATAATCTCTATTTTTGGGATGTTCCTCAGGGAAAGGAAAAGGTTTTTGTTGTCCCCTAATTCCACGAAAAGGGCATCATCCACATTGAGCTTTTTAAGGACTTCAGCCGCCTTCCTGGTCTTGGGCTCGTCCAGTTCAAATTTATCTATAAGGAAAATTTCATCGTCCCTCAGCTTGGCAGCTAAGGCTGACTTAAGGGCATTACGCCTGGCTTTTTTGGGAAGATGCCAGGACCAATCCCTGGGCTTGGGTCCAAAGGTCACCCCACCGTGCCTCCAGAGGGGAGAACGGATGCTTCCTGCCCTGGCCCTTCCAAGTCCTTTCTGTCTCCAGGGCTTTCTTCCTCCTCCGCTCACCTCTCCCCTGGTCTTGGTGGAAGCGGTGCCCTTTCGCTGGCTATCCAGAAAGCTCCGCACCGCCTCCCAGATAAGGTGCTTCTTTACGGGATAGGCAAAAACATGTTCCGGGGCTTCTATTTCCTTTACCACTTCCCCCTGGATGTTGTAAACCTTTATTTTCCTCATTTTTCGCACCTCTTGGATTTTTTAACCAGAACATACCCGCCGGCAGGCCCGGGCACGGCCCCCTTGACCAGCATGAGATTTTTTTCTTTATCTATTTTCACCACCCTGAGTCCTATTGCGGTCACCCTTTCGTTTCCCATGTGACCGGGCATGCCCTTGCCCTTAAGAACCCTGCCCGGGAAGGTGGTGGAGCCCACCGAGCCCGGAGCCCTGTGAAACTTGGAACCGTGGGAGGCCGGACCTCCGGAATATCCGTGCCTCTTCATAACCCCCTGAAAACCCCTTCCCTTGGAGGTTCCGGTAACATCTACCCGACCAATCCCCTCAAATATCTCCACAGTGAGGATTTGTCCTTCCTTTATCTCTCCCTCTCCCAGCTTAAACTCTCTGAGAATCTTCTGGGGTATTATTCCGGCCTTTGCATAATGGCCTTCCAGAGGTTTGGGTATTTTCCTGTGTTTTTTCTTCTCCGGCTCTTTATTATCTCCCGGCCTCTTTTCCCTTTCCATAAGGGCAAGCTGAACAGCCCTATACCCGTCCCTTTCCTGGGTTTTTACCTGAACCACAGCACAGGGACCAACCTGTAGCACTGTAACAGGGATTATATTCCCATCTTCATCAAAGACCTGGGTCATCCCTATCTTTTTTCCTATAAGTCCTTCTACCACCATTTCACTCCTCCAGGGTCTTTATCTCCACATCCACCCCTGAGGGCAGTTCCAGTTTCTGAAGTTCCTCTATGGTTTCGTCGTTGAACTCCTTTATTTCAATGAGCCTTTTGTGGATTCGCCGTTCAAAATGCTCCATGGAACGCTTATCCACATGGGGAGAACGGAGCACCGTAAAAAGTTCCCTCTTGGTGGGAAGAGGAATGGGGCCTGCAACCTTGGCCCCGGTATTCCTGGCCCTCAGGATTATCTCAGCTGCGGACCTGTCCACCTGCCTGTGATCGTATCCCTTTAATTTGATTCTTATTTTTATCCCCATGGCTTTACTCCAGTATTTCCGTTACTGTTCCTGCGCCCACGGTCCTTCCCCCTTCCCTGATGGCAAACCTAAGCCCCTTCTCCATGGCTATGGGGGTGATAAGCTCAACCTCAAGGTTGACATTGTCGCCAGGCATTACCATCTCTACCCCCTCCGGAAGCTTCACTGTCCCGGTAACATCCGTGGTGCGGAAGTAAAACTGGGGACGATATCCGTTGAAAAACGGGGTGTGCCTTCCTCCCTCTTCCTTCGTCAATATATACACCTCAGCCCTGAACCTCTTGTGAGGGGTTACTGTCCCGGGCTTCGCTAAAACCATCCCGCGCTCTACCTCATCCTTGTCTATCCCACGAAGAAGAACTCCAACATTGTCCCCGGGAAGAGCCTCGTCCAATACCTTCCGGAACATCTCTATGGACGTGGCTACCGTCTTCTTTACTTCACCAAAGCCTATTATCTCAACTTCCTCCCCAGGCCTAAGCCTTCCACGCTCTACCCTACCGGTTACCACCGTCCCCCTTCCAGATATGCTAAAGACATCCTCTATGGACATAAGGAAAGGCTTGTCCACATCACGCTGAGGAAGGGGTATGTAGGTGTCCATGGCATCGAGAAGTTCCAATATGGGCTTGTTTACTGGATCGTTGGGGTCCCCGTCAGACTCAAGGCTCTTAAGAGCTGAGCCCCTTATAACAGGAACCTCATCGCCAGGAAAGCCATACTTGCTCAAAAGCTCCCTCACCTCAAGCTCAACAAGGTCCAAAATCTCAGGATCGTCCACCATGTCCACCTTGTTCAAAAATACAACTATATAAGGAACCTCAACCTGACGAGCTAAAAGAACATGCTCCTTGGTCTGGGGCATGGGACCATCCGCAGCAGAAACCACCAATATCGCTCCGTCCATCTGGGCAGCCCCTGTTATCATGTTCTTTACATAGTCAGCATGACCAGGACAGTCTATATGGGCATAGTGGCGGTTCTCTGTCTCATACTCAACATGAGCTATCTGTATGGTTATCCCACGCTGCTTCTCCTCAGGTGCCTTGTCTATGTCCCAGAAATCCTTATACTCTACCCTGTCAGGAAATTTCTTATGCAATACCTTGGTTATGGCCGCTGTAAGCGTGGTCTTGCCGTGGTCAACATGACCTATGGTGCCCACATTCAGATGGGGCTTCGTCCTTTCAAATTTTGGCTTAGCCAT
>JALXBI010000066.1 GCA_026991555.1 Candidatus Aminicenantota bacterium | reverse complement strand
ACCGAGGCCGGACCGCATCCTCGGAGAGGGCCGTACGCCAACCGTAAGAATAGGCCAGCGCGTATACAAGCTCGAGTATCTGAATCCTACCGGCAGCTTCAAGGACAGGGGAGCGAGCCTCAGCGTTTTGAGGTGGAGATTCCCGGGGTTATTAATAATCTAAGTGCGGATTTTCCCCTTATAATCGCTCGCCTTAAAGGAAAATTCGTGGAAGGGGGCGGTGTAATTTCAGGAATGAGCGGAAGCCCTGTTTACATTGAGGGAAAAATTTTGGGGGCAGTGGCCTACGGTTTTCAGTTCTCCAAGGAACCCATAGCGGGAATAGTTCCCATTAAAGCCATATTACAGGATGGGGCTCTGAGCCAGGAGAGGAAGGTTTATACTGGCCCCATAAGAAAAAAAATAGATTTTGAAACTTTACTTCAGGGAATTTCTCCCCCATCACCGGTAGGCGCCATGAAACCCCTTCCCTTGCCCCTTTCCGCCAGTTTCACATCCCCCTATCTTAAAGCCTTAGCCCGGAGGGGGAATTTTACCCTCACCCCTTCTTCTTCCCTTTCCTCTTCCCTTTCCCTGAGGCAGGAGACCCTGAACGGAGGGGATGCGGTCTCCGTTCTGCTCACTGCGGGGGACATAGAAATTTCCGCCGGTGGAACCGTGGTTTACCGGGAAGGAGATAGGGTTTACATTTTTGGCCATCCTTTTTACAACCTCGGAAAGGTGAATTACTTCCTTTCCAAGGCTAAGGTTATAGGGGTGGTGAAGTCCTATTCTTCTCCCTTTAAAATAATGCAGCCTCTGTATCTTGTGGGAAGGGCCACCGAAGACAGGGCAAGGGCTGTGGTGGGTGAGCTTGGGAAACTTCCCGATTACATTCCGGTGAAAATAAAGTTTAAATCCCCGGTGGTGGAGAGGGAATACAACTTCTGGCTTACCAGTGATCCGCTCCTCTCCCCGGCGCTCATGCTGGCCATAGAGCAGTGGATAATTTCCTTAGGGGCCAAAAATTACGGAAACATAACCCTCAGGGTTAAGGGAAACATAGCCCTCAAGGAGGGACATAATGTCTTTGTGGATGATATCTTTGTGGGGAAAAATCTTAATGACGTTCTCGGCCTGGACGCTGCCATACTGTATTATCTTGTCAATAATCCCTACAAGAGGGCTGACATCGATTCCATAAACCTGGATTACAGGATTTACGAGGAGGACAAAACCGCAACAATAACCAAAATCTGGGCCCCTAAATACGATGTTTCAGCAGGGGAGAGAATTCCGGTCACAGTTTTCTTAAAGCCCAAAAACGGGGCTCCTGTTTCCAAAACCTTTCCCGTTAAAATACCGGAGGTTGCCCCGGGAGAGGACCTCTATTTGCTGGTAGCCTCTGGCCAGGACCTGATCAAATGGGAAATGAAATACTACCGGGGCGCATTGCTATATCCTCCATCCTTTCAAAGGCTTCTCTGGCTTCTAAACAACCTTAGAAAGAACAACATTCTTTATTTTAAGTTCTTCGTAAGGAAACCCTCGGTTTTCCTGAAGGGGGAGGAGCTTCCCTCCCTTCCTCCCACCCTTATGGAACTTTACACCTCGCCCTATACCTCGTATAAAGGTATGAAAACCCCTATCAGCACCATAATTGAATACAGGGCAGAGGTTCCCTGGTTTTTGAGGGGAGCGAAGATAATCAAATTCTCCACAAGGAGAGAGGAATGAAGAAATTTTCAGTTTTTATGCTTCTTGCCCTTATGCTGGGGGCAAGCACCACCAGAATATGGAAGAGGGGAGGTGTTGAGGCTTTGCTCAAGGGAAGCCTCAGGGGAGTTTCCCTTTCCTGGAACGGAATTATTGCTCCCTCCTTCAAACTTACACCGCTTCCTAATATAAAGGAGGATTACCTCCTTTGCATCCTAAAGGACGGCGACAGCTTCTGGATAGGCACCGGGCACGACGGCAAACTTTACAGGATTGACTCCTCTGGAAAGGTCCACTTAGTTTACGATGCTCCGGAACTGGACATTTACGCTATTGCTAAGGACCAACGGGGAAACATTTATTTTGCCACCTCCCCCAGGGGAAAAATTTACAGGGTAACAGGGGAGAAGGTGGAGGAGTTTTTTGACCCTGAGGAAGGGTTCATATGGAAACTCATCTACAGGGATGGAGCCCTCTACGCTGCCACGGGCAAACCCTCTGCCCTTTACAAAATAGACCTTCAGGGGGCAGGGAAGAAGCTCTTTGAGGTTCCGGATAGCCAAATACTTGATTTTTCCTTTGATGGGGAAAAGATTTACCTGGCCACATCCGGAAAAGGAAGGGTTTACCAATACGATGGAAAGGCAGTGCATCTTCTCTGGGAATCCCCATACGAGGAGGTGAGTTCCTTGGCGGTCTGGAAGGGGAAGATTTATGCCGCTACCCAGGGAAAGATTAAAAAGAGCAAAATTCCCTCCTTAACTTCAACTTCCATGGTTGTTACCGTAACCCCAAAATCCTCAGCAAAGAGCTCCTTTTCCTTTCCGGTAAAGGGTAAAAGCGTGGTTTATCAAATAGACCCTGTCTCAAGAAAGGCCATGGTTTTCTGGGAAAATCCCCACAAATACGTTTCCAGTTTGAGGATTTACAGGGGAAGGCTTTACGCTTCCACCGGTGGGGATAAGGCCAGGGTCTTTCAGCTGGTGGACTTCTACAAGGCCAATCTTTTAGAGGAAGTGGAGGCCAAGGAAATCAGGACCCTTTACGCTGCGGACCGCCTTTATTTCCTTACCTCAGCCCCCACAGGGATTTACCGGATGGAAGCCACCAGGTCAGGGGGATATTATCTTTCCGATGTCCTTGACGCTGGTGGACAGGCCAACTGGGGAAGGATTTACTTTAAAGGGGAAGGGGTGGAAGTCTACACCAGAAGCGGAAACAGCTCTAAACCGGATTCTACCTGGGAAGGATGGTCCCCTCCTGTTTTTTCAGGGGAGAAGGTGCTCTCCTCTCCGGCCCGCTATCTCCAGGTAAAGATAAAAATACCTCCTGCTTCAAGATTTACCTCCTTTCGGGTTTATTACCGTAAAATGAACCTTTCCCCCAGGATTCTTAAAATAGAAGTATATCCCCCCGGGGTGGTCTTTAAGGAATATTCCAAGGAAAAAATAAGGGGACTTCCCGACTCCATTCAGGAAGAGAAGTCCTCAGCCATCACCGGTAAGAAGATGTCCAAAAAGGGTTTCAGAACTGTAATGTGGAAGGCTACGGACCCGGACGGAGACCGCTTGCTGTATAAAATTTCCATTAAAGGAAACAAATTGAACCTCACCTTGGAAAAGCAATGGAAGGACAATTATTATGCCTTTGACACCACCTTCCTTCCCGATGGGGAGTATAAAGTGGTGATAGAGGCTTCGGACCTTCTCTCCAACCCTCCCCAGGAGGCGCTTCGGGTGAGTAAAGCCTCCACTTCCTTCTTAGTGGATAATACTCCGCCGGAAATAACCCTTCGCCCTGCAGGGGGAGGAATAGAGGTGGTGGTCAGGGATTCTGGGAGCGGGGTTAAGGAACTGCTTTACACCTTAGATGGAAAGAACTGGCTTATTGCCCGTCCCGACGACGGAATATGCGATAGCCAGGAGGAAAAATTCACCTTTAAAAATAAAAAACCCATTGCCCTCAGGGCAGTGGACCTTCACGGAAATTCAAAAACCCTTCCCTTAGGAGGTAAGTAATGCTTAGAAAATTCAGAAAAAGCAAGCTCATGAAAAATATAATTCTCTGGGCGGTAATAGGGGTTTTCATCCTCTTCGTCTTCGTGGCCTGGGGCTCGGGAAGGATATCCGGGGGAGGCCCCAACGTGATAGCCCAGGTGGCCGGGGAGAAGATTGACCGGGACACCTTCAGGCAGGAATTTTACACCCAGCTGGAAAATTTAAGGAGCCGCCTTGGGGACAAACCGCTTACCCAGGGTCTTCTGGAAAGGATAGGACTTGCAGAGAGGGTTCTCCAGACCCTGGAATACAGAATTATTCTCAGGAAAATAGCCTCCAGGTTTCGCCTTAAGGTTGGTGACAGGGAACTTGCTTATTTCATAGAAAGCATGCCCGCCTTTCAGGTAAACGGGGTTTTCGTGGGGCCTCGGGAATACAAGAGAAGGGTTATGACCCTTTACAACCTTTCAGTTCCCGAGTTTGAAAAGCAGATGAGGATATACCTTCTGGAAAGAAAACTCAGGGAAGTTATAACGGCCGGAGTAAGGCTCAATCCCGACGAACTGGAGAGGGCCTACAGATACAACAATGAGAAGTTCGTTGCGGAAATAATCTATTATCCCTATTCCGATGTGGAGGTGGAAAAACCCACCGAGGAAGAAAAGAAAAAATACTTTAACCAGCACAGGGACCGTTACATGGTGCCTGAGAGGAGAAAGGGCGAATTCGTGGTGATTTCAGCCATAAAACTCAAGGACAAGGTTACAGTTCTTCCCAAGGAATTAAAGGACTATTACGAGAAGAACAAGGATATGTTTGCAAAACCGGATCTATACGATTTCATAAGGGTAAAACTCAAGAGCGAAAAGGATGTAAACGCCCTGGTTTCAGAACTCAAAAAGGGAAAGGCCCTGGAAGCAGTGGCCGGAAAATATGGCAAAGTTGAGAAGGTAACCAAGGTTCCTGTAAATCTTATTCCTCCCTTTGAAAGGTCCTGGCTCAGCCAGGCTAAAATAGAGGAGACCTCCCCTCCCTTTAAGGTAAAGGATGGATTTGAGATTCTCAAACTCATAAGAAGGATTCCCGGAGGCTTTAAAAAGCTGGATGAGGTTAAGCCCCAGGTTGAAGCGGCCCTGAAACTCAAAAAGGCATGGGACCTTGCCCAGGAACTCGCAAAAAAGGTTTACAAGGAGGCGAAAAAGAACGGCCTTTCCCAGGCTGCCAAGAAATACGGGGCTAAATTTTACAGAACGGGTTTTCTGAAGCGGGGAGAGGCCACCGAAGGGGATCCCACACCCACCGTTTCCACGGTTCTCTTCCAGCTGAAGAAGGGTAAAATAAGCCAGCCGGTCAGGGGATACACGGGATTCTTCATAGTTAAACTCACCGCCATTCAGCCTGCCCGCCAGGGAAAATATGAGGAGTTTGCAGAAAGGGTAGGGGAGGAAATTGTCAAGGAGAGGAAAAGGCAGAAGGCAAAGGAAATAGTAGAACAGGCCATAAAAACCGGAAAAATACCAGAATTTCTCCTTCACAAGGAAGTCTCCACCGACTATTCCAAGCTCTTTCAGGACGACAACATAGAAATGGACCCGGCCTCTGTGGAGGCGCTCCTTGAGGCACCTGTGGGCAAGTGGTCCGGTGTGATGCTTCTCCCCAAGGGAGCCCTGGCCGTTAAGATAAAGGAGAGGCTCCTTGATACCGAAAAAATGAAAAAGGAACTTCCAAAATTCGCCCAGCAAATGCTCCAGAGGGAGAAGGAGACCTTTTACAGGGCCTTCCTCCAGAAGGAAACCGAAAAAATGAAGGTGAAGTTCAACCGTTCCGCCTTTGAGAAAATCAAGAAGGAACTCATCGGGGGATATTAATGGGAAAGGGCCTTCCTCCCAATGCCTATACTCCACTGAAGGAAGGGGAAAAATACATACCGGTGGTTCCCCAGGACGGGGTTCCTGAAGTTACCGGCCGCTCCCTGCTCTGGGGCAGCGTCATGGCTGCCATTTTCACCTTTGCCGCCGGTTATTTAGGGCTCAAGGTCGGGCAGGTATTTGAAGCTGCAATACCCATTGCCATACTGGCGGTTGGAATCTCTGCCCTTTACAAAAGAAAATCCACCCTTCTTGAAAATGTGATAATCCAGTCCATAGGAGCGGCATCCGGGGTCATAGTGGCAGGGGCTATATTCACAACCCCGGCCATTTTCATCTTAGGCCTTCAGAAGGAATTTCCCTCCTCCCTTTCCCTCCTCTTTGCCATTGCCGTCTCCGCTTTCCTTGGAGGGGCCCTGGGAATATTTTTCCTTATCCCGCTTAGAAGGTATTTCGTTGCGGAGATGCACGGAAAACTCCCCTTCCCCGAGGCAACGGCCACAACGGAAATCCTGGTTGCTGGAGAGACCGGAGGAAAGGGAGCCTTAGTTCTGGTCTGGAGCATGATAATCGGTGGAATTTACGACTTCTTGGCAGGGACCGTAAAACTCTGGGACGAATTCCTGGAATTTCAGTGGATACCCTTCATGAAGCACCTCAACGAAAGGGCTAAGATGGTCCTGAAACTGGATGCGGTTGCCTCACTTATGGGTTTAGGATACATAGTGGGGCTGCGGTATTCGGCGGTAATAGTGGCGGGGAGTCTCCTTTCCACCTTCGTTTTAGTTCCTGTAATCTGGGAATTTGGAAGGCACGCGCTGGGAATAATTCCCCCGGGCTCTGTTCCCATCTCCTCCATGAACGAAGCCATGCTCTTTAAAGCCTATGCCCAGAAAATAGGAATAGGCGCCATAGCCACTGCGGGCTTTATAGGGATATTGAAAAGCCTTCCCATAATGTATAAATCCTTCTCCCTTGGTTTCCGGGAAATCTTCAGAAAACACGAGGAGGCAAATTCCAGGCCCCGTTACGACACGGACCTTAAAATGAGCACAATAATCATCGGCATTTTAGCTACTATAATTGCCATGTGGTTCTTCTTCCTCTCCTTCTCCAGCGCCAAAATAGCTACCATCGGGGTTCTGGTGGCCATTCTTCTTGCCTTCCTATTTACTACCGTGGCTGCAACTGCCATTGCCATCGTTGGGACTAATCCCGTCTCAGGGATGACCTTAGTTACCCTCATCATATCCTCCTTAGTTCTTGTCTATGCGGGACTCAGCGGTGGAAAGGGAATGATTATAGCCCTTCTCATAGGCTCTGTTGTCTGCACAGCCCTTTCCGTTGCCGGGGGCTTCATAACAGACCTCAAGATTGGTTATTGGACCGGAGCAACCCCAAGGAACCAGGAGAGGTTTAAATTCTTAGGGATTGCCATAGCCGCTCTTCTTATAGGAATAGTCATAATGATTCTCAATCAGGCCTATGGTTTTAGTGGCGGACAGGAAAGCCTCCAGGCACCCCAGGCAAACCTCATGGCCGCCATCATAAAATCCATGATGAGCCACGAGCCGGTTCCCTGGCTCCTTTACGGGGTAGGGGCCATAGTGGCAGTGCTGGTGGAAATGTCCAAGGTTCCCACCCTTGCCTTTGCCTTAGGAATGTATCTTCCCCTGGAACTTAACCTTCCCCTTCTTGTGGGAGGATTTCTCTCGTATTTGGTGGGAAGGGGAGACGGGGCCTTGGCCAAAAAGAGGAAGGACCGCGGAACCCTCATAGCCTCAGGATTCATAGCCGGGGGAGCCCTTATGGGGGTTGTGGGTGCCTTCCTTAAATTCCTTAATCTTTCCCAGAGTATAAACTTCGGAATGAGAAAGGGCCTTGCCTGGCTGAACAGTCAGGGGGAGGTTATAAGCCTTCTGGCCTACACCCTCCTTTTCCTCTTTTTCTACTTCTATGCCAGGAGGGTTAAAGAATGATAGAACTTGAAAAGGCAGAGCAGGTAAGGGAAATCTTAAAGGAGAAGAAAATAGACCTATGGCTGATATTCGTAAGGGAAACAGGAATAAATCCTGACCCCTCCTTGGTTTACCTCTATCCCCACAACCTCACATGGCAGTCTGCCCTAATGTTCTTCGCCGATGGGGAAAGAATAGCCATAGTTGGAGAACTGGACGGGGAGCAGGTAAGAAGGAGCGGAATTTTCCACAGGGTTATCACATACAGGGGAGGGATAAGGGAACATCTCCTTAAGGTCCTTGATGAAAAAAAGCCGGGGAGTATCGGGCTTAACTACTCCCTTTTTGACCCAACCAGCGACGGACTTACCCACGGAATGTTTCTCCTTCTTCAGGAGCACTTAGAAGGAACCCCCTATGCTTCAAGGCTTGTCTCAGGGGAGGAGGTGGTCCAGGCCCTGAGGAGCAGGAAAACCCCGGAGGAAATCTCCAGAATAAAAAGGGCAATAGACGAGACCGTGAAATTATTTGAGAGACTGACAGGAATTTTAAAGCCGGGAATGACCGAAAAGGAGGTTGCCTCCTACCTTACCCGGTGGATGGAAGAACTTGGGGCAAGCCCTGCCTGGGAGCCCTCCTCCTGCCCAGCGGTCTTTGCAGGTCCCCAGGAATTCGGAGCCCACTCCTCCCCCACGGAAAGGAAGATAGAGAGAGGGTTTCTCCTTAACATAGACTTCGGGATAAAACTGGAGGGATACTGCTCAGACCTTCAGAGAATGTGGTATTTCCTGAGGGAAGGGGAAGAGCAGGCACCCCCGGAGGTTCAGAGGGCCTTTGAGACCATAAGGAATTCCATAGCCCTTGCTGCCGAGAAGATGAGGCCAGGTATGGAGGGCTGGGAGGTGGACAAAATAGCCAGGGACTACATAACCTCCAAGGGCTATGACGAATACCCCCATGCCTTAGGTCATCAGGTAGGAAGGGAGGCCCACGACGGAGCAGCCCTCCTTGCCCCGCTCTGGGAAAGATACGGCTCCCTTCCCCACATACCCATTGAGGAGGGAATGGTATTTACCCTTGAGCCAAGGATTAACCTTCCAGAATACGGGGTTGTCAGTTTGGAGGAAATGGTGCTCCTTCGCAAGGACGGCGCCCAGTTCCTCTCCCCTCCCCAGCGCACCCTCTGGCTGGTAGGATAACCTACCTTGTTTTTCCTAATTTTTCCCAAAGCTCTGATATTCTTCCAAAAAGGGACATCCAAAAAGGGACAGGTCCAATTTCCTAATTTCCTAAAAAGGGACAGGTTCGATTTCCTGGTCCATAGATAGAGAATTTCCCCATGGAGTAAGGGGCGGTGGGCTTCGCCTTGTAAGTGACAAAGGCTCTCAGCCCACCTCCAGGAGATTTGCAGCGGAGATGAAGGCCCTTGGCATAGAGCAGGTCTTTACCATCTATGGTAACCCTCGTGCAAACGCAGAGACTGAGTGGCTGATAAGGACGATAAAGGAGGAGGTCATATGGCCATACGAATATAAGACGGTGCAGGAAGCGAGGGAAGCAATAGAGAAGTTCGCAGAGGACTATAACAGGGCTTATCCTCACTCCGCCCTGGGCTATCTTAGCCCCTTAGAGGCGAAGGAAAGACACCATAAAATGAAGGAGACAAGCTATGGATACTAAACAAAATCAACCCAAAAACTGTCTACATTTTAGGAGGGAGCACATTTTCTTTATCTTACAAATTATAACAAATCTACCAAACCTAAACAAGAATTCCCCCCTACTGGATTTTCTTTAAAATAAGTATTTCAAGCCACAAAATCTCCGCTAAGCCCCCTTCTGTTAGATAAGAAGGATTTGAAAAGAAGAAAAGAATAGTGTAAAATAAAGATGAAGGGAAGGAGGTTAGATATGCATAGGCGAGCTATTTTTGTTTTATTATTAATCTTAGGCATTGGGCTTAACTTTGGCTGGGCAGGGAATCTGGAAAATGAGCTATTTAATGCGATAAGGGCGGGAAATGCGGAAAAGGTAAAAACACTTATTGAAAAAGGAGTTAATATAAATGCCAAGGACAAGAACGGGCAAACCCCGCTTCATATAGCCGCCAAAAAAGAAGAAGGGAAAATCGCATTGTTTCTTCTCTCCCGCGGTGCCAACATAAACGCAAGGGATAACAAAGGCCAGACTCCCCTTCATGTAGCTGTAAGGGAAAATTCCTGCGGAGTTGCTGCCATACTTGTCCTTCATGGAGCGGACCTATATGTAAAAGATAAAGACGGAAAAACGCCTCTGGATATTGCAGACCCGGGGATGAAGAAAATTCTGAAAAATCCCAAATTTGCTGAGCTTATACTTGCTGTAATGGAAAACGATAAGCCCAAGGTGGAGAAATATATAAAGGAGGGAATTTCTCTAAAAGAGAGTTTTGGTAATGGGCAAACTCTTCTCCACATAGCCTCTGGCTATGGAAGCAGGGAGGTGGTGCTTTTTCTTATATCCCAAGGTGCAAATGTAAACGCAAAGGACAACCGTGGCTTGTCCCCACTCTCATATGCTGCCTGGAAAGGCCATCTTGAAATTTGCAAACTCCTTGTCTCTCACGGTGCAGAGTGGAATAAAGCAGCTCCCAAATACGGTTTTCCAGCCTCTCAGGCAGCCGCAAAAGACCATCTTGATGTTGTTAAATACTTCATTGAGGATTTAGGATTTGATGTAAACGCCAAGGACAAAGCAGGCTGGAGTCTCCTTCACTGGGCAGCGAGTTATGACTCAAAAGAGGTTCTAAATTATCTTATTAAGAATGGTTCTAATGTAAACGTAAAGGACAACCGTGGATTGTCCCCCCTCTGGTATGCTGCCTGGAAAGGCCATCTTGAAATTTGCAAACTCCTTGTCTCTCACGGTGCAGAGTGGAATAAAGCAGCTCACAAATACGGTTTTCCAGTTTTTCAGGCAGTTGTTAAAGACCATCTTGATGTTGTTAAATACTTCATTGAGGATTTAGGATTTGATGTAAACGCCAAGGACAAAGCAGGCTGGAGTCTCCTTCACTGGGCAGCTAAGTATGGGGCTAAGAATGTTTTAAAATACCTTATAAAAAAAGGTGCAAACATAAACGCGAAAACAGAAAAGGGCTCTAACAATATCCACTCTACAGGTATTGTTATGGATTATATCTCCTCTGGGGTTACTCCTCTTCATTTAGCAGCAAAATACGGCCATAAAGAAATTGTAGAAATTCTTATCGCTAACGGAGCAGACATAAATGCCAAAGATGACGATGGAGAAACCCCTCTTCATAAAGCGGCATGGGAACGTCATGAAGAAATTGCAAAATTCCTGATTTCTCACGGCGCTGATGTGAATGCTAAAGATAAATATGGAGAGACTCCGCTTTATGAAGCTATAGAACAAGGAGACATAGGGCTTATCAAATTACTTATTGCCCACGGCGCAGATGTAAACGCAAGGGACATTAATGGTTCAACTCCTCTCCATATTGCTGCCCGAAAAGGCGACATTAAGATTGTAAAACTTCTCATTTCCCACGGTGCTGATGTAAACGCTAAAAATGAGGATGGACATACTCCCCTATATTATGCGGTGGAATACCAAAACGAAGACGCTGCCGCACTTCTCCGTACCGCCGGCGGAAAAAAGGAATAGCGATGGTAGACATAAAAAATTATTCAAAGAGGTCAAAATGACCGAATGGGAAAAAGAATTGGTGAGAGCAATTGAGAGGAGAAATTCAAGAAAGGTGGAGGAATTATTAAAAAGAGGAGGAGATGTAAATTTCAGAGATATAGGGGATGGTCGCACTCCCCTTCATATTTGTGTTCAAAACGGTGACGTTCGGATAGCAACACTGCTTCTTTCCCACGGGGCGGATCCAGATGCCCAAGAGGAGGAGGATGGTAGAACCTCACTTCATATGGCTGTAGAGTTAAACAACAGTGAACTCGCAGAACTTCTCCTCGCTTACGGTGCAAACGTAAATGCAAAGGATGATTATCAAGAGACCCCACTCCATATGGCTGCGACCCTTGGATATAAGAAAATTGCGGAGATTCTTCTGGCCCATGGTGCAGATGTAAATGCGAGGGATGAATATCAGGACACTCCACTTCATGTAGCTGTAGAGATGGGCCATAGTGATATTGTGCAGGTTCTCCTCTCTCACGGCGCGGATGTAAATGCGAAAAGCGACGGGAGGGAAACCCCTCTCCATAGGGCGGCGATTGAAGGCCATAGTGATATTGTGCAGGTTCTCCTCTCTCACGGCGCGGATGTAAATGGGAACTTATTTAATAAAAAGACACCACTTCATATGGCTGCCAAGTTCGGCCACAGCGATGTGGCGAAGCTTCTCCTTTTCTATGGTGCGGATATCTCAGCCGTAGACGATGATGGAGAAAGCATCCTGCACTCGGCGGCCGAGGGAGGCCTTGCCTGGCTCGCAGAGCTTTGCATAAAAAAAGGAAGTGAAGTAAATATGAAGACCTATTATGGGGAAACCCCTATTTTGCTTGCTGCTAAGAAAGGCCATCTTGAAATTTGCAAACTCCTTGTATCCCACGGTGCAGAGTGGAATAAAGCAGTTCCCAAATACGGTTTTCCAGCCTCTCAGGCAGCCGCTGAAGACCATCTTGATGTTGTTAAATATCTCATTGAGGATTTAGGGTTTGATGTAAACGCCAAGGACAAAGAAGGCTGGAGTCTCCTTCACTGGGCGGCGAATTATGGCTCAAAAGAGGTTCTAAATTATCTTATCAAAAAAGGTGCAGATGTGAATGCGAAGGACGAAAGTGGTTGGACCCCTTTACATAAAGTTTCATATACCGGTAAAACCGAGCTTGCCAAATTCCTCCTCTCTCATGGTGCAGATGTAAATGCGAAAACTATAGAGGACTGGGACGAATATCCCGCTGGCTCCACCCCATTAGATATTGCGAAAATAGGTGGGAACGATGAAATGGTTTTCCTCCTTCGTTCCCACGGCGGAAGATGCAATACTGCGTGCATTTAGTAAGAAAACCCCCTCCCAATATTGAAACTATAATAACCTCACCTTTCCAAATTTGTGTAGTATTCATAGGACTATTTTTGCAATTATCGGAAGATGATCGGATAGCCTTGGGCTCTCTCCCATAATTCTGTTCTGATCCCCGGTTTTTGAATCTAAGACAGTAATATCTTCGGGAAGAAATAGATAATCCAGCTGGTAGGGCTTTTTGCCATTCGGGGAAAAGAAAGTAAAAGGTTCGTTACCTTCGTGAAAAGAGAGGACATCTTTGTATCCCAGTTCGGCCAATCCTTCTACTATTCTTTTCATGATCCCGCCCCACCCCCTGAGGACAGAATTATGGCTGTTGAGAAACTTCAAATCCATGTTAAAATCTCCCCCAATCACGAATCTTTTCCTCTGATTAGCTTTGATATAATTAAATAATCCTTCCCAAAAATTAAGGAACTCTTTTTCGCTAATAGCCATGTAATTATATACGCTTATAATTACTATGTCTTTCCTCGAAAATGTCACTTCACACATAAGGTATACATCAGAAATCATTGAGTTTCCCATATCTATTTCCAATCTCTTTTTCTCTGTAAATTCCTTATCCGTTCTTTCTTTAACCAAGATAGCATTCATTTCTCCCCGGAACACTTCGTATTTTCTTTTAAAACTGCTTGGAATAACATACACCTCCTGAAGCATGGCTATGTCAGGGTATAACTCTTCAAGATATTTCCAAAGTTTTCTTCTTGTATGCGCTGCTCTGTTTATGTTCCATGTTAGTAAAGTTAACTCCATTTTTTTAGTTCCTGTTTTTCAAAGTCAATCCTGAAGCTTTAGTTCTGCATTTTTCATCCTTAAGGATTTTATTATATTATATTGCCACCTTCAAAGGGGAGGACAGCTTCAGTCAAAGAAAATCCTTGTTTGTCTGACCTTTGAAATTTCTCGGTAGATTTTTCAGATTTTAAAATATAGAAAAAACAAAGACAGTTAGCTCTTTCAAATGGTTTAATCACGATTTCCCCACATTTACAGGAATTACTATTTTTAAACTGATATCAGGGATTTCTTTGACCACGGCATCTACTCCGTATACCTGTTTAATGGAATCCTCGGTTATTATTTCCGCTCCCCCGACCTTGAATATTTTCCCTTCCTTCATCATTATGAACCTGTGGCTTATCCTCAGTGCGAGGTTAACATCGTGCATTACTACCAAAGTGGACACTCCTCTGGTTTCGGTAATGCTACGAATAAGCTCAGCCACCTCTAACTGGTTTTTCAAGTCCAGGTTTGCCATGGGCTCGTCTAAAAGTAGGACTTCAGGCTCCTGGGCTATGGCCCTTGCTATCATAACCTTTTGAAACTCCCCACCGCTGAGCTCAAAGAGGCTCCTCATGGCCAGTTTCTCAAGGTTCAGGAGTTTCAGAACCTCCTCGGCCTTTTTTATATCATGCCGGGAAACTTCCCATCTAATATAGGGTTTTCTTCCTAAGAGCACAGCATCAAAAACCTTGATGGGCTTTTTGGGAGAATACTGGGGAACATAACCTATTTTTTGGGCAATCTCCCTTGCTGACATTTTATCCAGTCTTTTTCCGTTCAGGTAAACCACCCCCCTCTTTGGCTTCAGAATAAGGTTTATGGTTTTTAAGAGGGTGGTTTTCCCTGCTCCGTTGGTCCCCAGTATGGAAACGAGCTCCCCTTTTTTTATCTCAAAATTTATCCCTCTCAGGACTTCTGTGGAATTGTAGGAAAATTCTATGCCTTCAATTTTAAGGTGCATTATATTCCCTCTTTCTTTATAAGGATGTAAAGGAATAAGGGGGCTCCGAGAAACGAGGTAATAATTCCCACGGGAATAACCACAGGAGATAAAACAACCCTGGCCAGGGTATCGGAAAGGACGAGCAAAATAGCTCCCCAGATAGATGCTGCGGGGATAAGAAACCTGTAATCAGAGCCCATTAATCCCCTCATCATGTGGGGACCGAGGAGCCCGACGAATCCTATTATTCCTGTAAAGGCAACGCACGCAGCCGTAAGCAGGGAGGCCAGCAGTATCCCTATAATTCTTATTTTCCAGGTTTCAACTCCCAGACTCCTGGCAGTTTCCTCGCCGCTCTGAAGAGCGTTAAAATCCCATCTTTTGATGAAAAAATATAGGAATACGGGAATTGCCACCGCGGTAAGCAATCCCAGTTCCTTCCATGTGATTCTTCCTAAGTCTCCAAAGGTCCAGAACACGATGGCGGCCAGTTCCTGGTCACTTGCCACATATTGAAGAAGGGTCAGGCCTGCAATGAACAAGAAACTCATGGCTATGCCTGCCAGGATAAGGGCCTGGGGGGAAAGACCTTTTAGCCTTGCAAGGGAGAGCACCACTGCAACCCCTACAAGGGCTCCGGCGAAGGCAAATATGGTGGTTTTATACGGGCTTAAGATGATAACTGCATCGGCCGCGCTGCTGTGAACTTCCCCTGCCTTCAGCACCACTATGGAAAAGGCAGCGCCGAAGGCTGCTCCCTGGGAAATACCCATGGTAAAAGGTGAGGCAAGGGGATTTTCAAGGGTGCACTGCATGACCGCTCCGGCAACTGAAAGACTCAGCCCCACCACGACTCCTGCCAGTATTCTGACCAATCTTATGTCCCAGAGAATTCTTGAGGAAAGACCTTCTCCCCTGAAAAGGAGGGAGTTTATAACCTGATGAATGCTCAAATGGACGCTTCCAATGCCAGCTGAGAAGAGAACTACTAAAAAAAGACTCAGGGTTCCGAGGATTAAAAGTAAAATACGCCTTCTTACATAAGCAGTGTATTCGTTCATTTTATAAGGTCAATTTTTCTAAAGCCTCCGTAGTCCCTTTTGAGGCTCTGGTAGACAGGTTTCCCCACGAAGAATTTGAAAATTTCATCTGCCTTCTTTTCAGGGGAAATGTCCCTGAACCTTTCAGGGTAAATCACCTTTCCAGCAAAATATGCATCTGCAAGGGCTATTTCTATGTTAGTGGTGTAATAGTTAAAGGGAAGAAGTCCGTATACCCTACCCTCCCTTACGGCTTTAAGTCCCCTGTAAAACGACGGATTACGCTCTGCATCCTGAAGGATTATTTTAAGCCCTCCCTCGTCCAGAAATATAAAATCCGGGTCCCATTTTAAAATCTCCTCCCTGTCCACGGATACCCAACCATTAATTTTTATGCTATCTGCTGGATTTTTAGCATTTATGAGCACGAAAACAGGAAACTTAGCCATGGTGCTGTCTATGCCGTGTGCTCCCTTGTGGCCTATCCCGCCTATGTAGACCACGGGCTTTTTTGCCTCTGGAATGTCGCTGGTTCTTTTTCTCAGCTCCTCTTCTGTGTTCCTTATGTAGTCTATTAGGCTCTCCGCCCTGGTTTCCTTTCCCAGGATCTTACCGGCTATCTTCAAAGACCTGAATAGAGCCTCATTGTCAAAGGTGGCAAGTTCTCCATAACTAAGCACCACCACAGGTATTTTGAGTTTGCTCTGGAGGTGCTCTGCAGCTCCCCGGTCCATGTAAGTGGCAAAAATGACATCAGGGTTAAGTATAAGGAGTTTTTCCTCGTTTATGGGATTCTGACCAGGAGGTCCTCCCTTGGCGAACACAGGAAGTTTTATAAGCTGAGGGTTTGCAATTATGTAAGGCCTCCCTATGGGGAAATCCCTTTCTATTTTCTCAACCGCAATAACCCTATCCTGGGCCTGAAGATAAACAATCAGCCTCAAGGCTCCAGGACCAGTGCAGACGATTCTTTCGGGGTTTTCAGGCACAGTGACCCTTCTTCCTGCAAGATCAATTAAGGTCATTGAGCTAAGAGCCCCTGCAAGAAGAAGAGTAAGCCAGCCCTTTATAGTGCTACTCATATAATAAATGTAACATCATCCGCAGGGGAAGTCAATTTTAGATGTTCTTTAAAAACAGAATTTTCCTTGGACCCGGAGTTTAGGGGAATTCAGGAAAATAATGGCTGCTCAGGTATGGGGTCCAGGAATGAAAGTTGGCAATTTTGACTCTGTAGTTGCCGTAGGAGAACTCCCCCTTTTTGAGGAAATTTTTATCATTAAGGAGTTCCCTCAGGGGAACCTCAAATTTCAATTTTCCTCTGGAATAAACGCTTACATATTCCTGACGCAGGCAGATGCAGCAGGTATTATACTTGCTGGAAAGCATGGTGCGATAATTAAGGGTGGACATGGGGGAGCAAATAAGGGCATCGGGAAGGGATGGACACTTCCCATAATTTTTAAAAATAAAGATAGCGAAAAGGACGAAAAGCAGATAGAAACCACCGATTCCGTAAAGGAGGAGCTGGGGACTCTGCATGAAACTTACCGGGATTTTCCGGTCTATTTCACGAATTTTCCCGGCAGCCTCAGGGGAAATGCTCTCCCCGTCCACGCTAAGGTGAAGAAGGAAGTGGTCAAGTATTTTCTTGCGCCTTTTAAGGGTGCTGTGGGAGAAAATATCTACCCAGAATATTCTATCTTCTTTTTTGAAAACAGCCGTGACTTTTCTTCCCTTTCCCCAGCTGCTCAAAGCGTAAACTCCTCCCTCATATATGGGAAAGGAAAAAACATATTTTTCTTTCCTGAGAGAAGAAATAAGCCCGGGAAAATCTCTCTCTGACATTGAGAGTTTTTCCCACAAAACCCTGAAGGTGCAGCCTCTTTTTTTGAAAATATAACCCTCCCAATTTCCCTTTTTATATCTGTGGACTTCCCATGCCGGCACCTGGGAAATTATCCCGTCTGCTCTGAAGGTTACATATTTTATGGGCCTTCCCAGAAGCCAGAATAGGAACCCTTCGGTAATCACCCCCACAATAATCAGAATGTAGACCACTAACTTCCATCTCACAGCTAAATTATACAGGTCGGGAAGAAGGGCAACAAATTGTACTGCCCCCCCTAAAATGTAGACAGTTTTTTGGTTGAATTTGTTTAATATCCATGGCTTGCTTCCTTCATTTTATAATATCTTGTCTCCCTGGCCTCCTGCACAGTGTCATACTCACCAAAATTCATCCCCTCTTACAAAATTTCGGGACAGGTCCGAAAAGAAAAAACACCATTGCCACAGA
>JALXBI010000065.1 GCA_026991555.1 Candidatus Aminicenantota bacterium | reverse complement strand
GAATAAAGGAAAGGGAAAAGGAGGCCCTGGTCTCAGCTAACACCCTTCCCTCCCGGTCGGTTATGAGGCCCCGGGGGGCTTTCACCGGGAAAACGAGGGTTCTATTTCTCTCCGCCAGGTTCAGGTATTTCTCCCTCTGCAAAATCTGGAGCTGAAAACACCTTCCGGCAATTAGCAGAAAAACCCCGCCCAAGGCCAAAATGAATTTAACCCTGGCGGATTTAAGCTTCTCTAAACTGTCTCTCATTTCTTCTGTAAATGGGATAATAGGCCAAAAGGGTGAGGATATATGATTTTATGGAAAGGGAATACCCTATGGAAAAAAGCGAAAGAATCCCCAAGGCCACCAGGTCCTTGAGGAGGAGGAAAACCAGAAGGAGAAAAAACATGGTCCTGGGGGTAGGAAGAATCTTTTCTGTTATCAAATGAAGGAAAAGCCCGCTCAGGGTAAAGGAAAAGGAGAAAACCCCCAAGGGCGCGCCGGAAGCCAGGTCCGCGAGAAAACCCGCTGCTGTTGCCCAGTAGGCCCCGTCGGGATCCCTCGCCCTCAAAAAAGCAAGCATTGCCAGAAACTGAAAAGGCAGAGGACCGCTTATGGGTGAGGCCTCCCATAGAAAGGAGACCAGAAGGGCTACAAGAAAGAAGAGTCTCACCATTTTCTTATTATCCCCACGAATTCAAGGGTATCCACGGAAAAATAGGGCTTTACTTCCACGGTGAGAAAAATCCCGGAAGTCTTCCTCACCCTCTCAACCCTGCCCACGGGAATTCCCGGGGGAAATATACCGTCAAGACCTGAGGTGAAAACCTCATCCCCCTCCTTAACCCCGGAAGTAGGGTAAAGATAATCCAGAACCAGCAAATTTTCCCCCCTCCCTCTCGCAACCCCGTATTGGCCCCTTACCTTCACACCTATAGCCGACATGGGGGAGGTTATGGGTTTGACCCAGGAGCGGGAATAGGATACGGGGGGAATTATTTTACCTACGGCGTTGCCCTTCTCGTCCACCACCGCCATCCCCTCCTTTATCCCCTGTCCCCAACCTGCTTCCACCGAAAAATTAAGATTCACATTCCTGGGATTGAGAAACACCGTTCTGGCGTAAAAAACCGAGGATAAAGGAAAGGATCTCTCAAGGGAACACCTGTGAATTTCCTGACGCAACCTCATATTTTCCAGCCTCAGCCTTAAAATTTCCTTCCTGAGTTCCTTCTCCCCTTTAAGAACATACCTGGCTTGGGCTACAGCCCTCCAGTCATCTTCCAGAGAATAGAACATGGAGGATAACCCTCCCACAGTCCTGTCCACTGCGGAAATCGCTGAATAAAAAAAATCCTGGGTTTTTCGGGCAAATACCCCGTGGGAGAGGAGGATGAGGAGGTCCAGGACCAGGACCAGAATGTAAGCTTTAATCTCCCCTTTCAATTTTAATCCACGGAGACCTTCCTCAACAGCTCCATGTCGTCGAGAATTTTTCCCACACCCTCGGCCACACTTGAGAGAGGATCCCTGGCCAGCTCTACAGGAAGTTTAAGTTCCTTCTCTATCCTTTTATCGAGGTTTTTAAGAAGGGCCCCTCCACCGCTGAGCACGATACCCCTTTCAAAAATATCGGCGGAAAGCTCAGGGGGGGTGGTCTCTAAGGTATCCCTTATAGCATTTATTATCACGGTCACCACCGGATCCAGGGCCTCCTTGATGTCCAGTTCGTTCACCACTATGTTCCTGGGAAGTCCTTCCCGCAGGTCCCTGCCCTTTACTTCCTTTTCCCTGGGCTCCTCAGCTTCAAGGACATTTCCTATTTCAATTTTTATTTCCTCCGCGGTTCTTTCCCCTACCAGGAGATTGAATTTATTTTTAAGGTAATTTTTGATGGCCTCGTCCATTTCATTTCCTGCCACCCTTATGGTTTTCCCCTTAACCACCCCGGCAAGGGAAATTACGGAAATGTCCGTGGTCCCCCCTCCTATATCCACTATCATGTTTCCCGTAGGCTCTTGAACGGAAAGGCCTGCCCCTATGGCTGCGGCCATGGCCTGCTCCACCATGAACACCTCCTTGGCCCTTATCCTCAGAGCTACGTCCTTGACCGCCCTTTTTTCCACCGGGGTTATTCCTGAGGGAATTCCTATTACCACCCTGGGTCTCACCCATGAAGAGCCCTTCATGGCCTTTTTCAGGAAGGTCTCCAGCATCTTCTCTGCAGCCTCAAAATCGGCAATGACCCCGTCGCGCAGGGGCTTTACGGATCTAACCCTCTCAGGGGTTTTGCCCAGCATCCTCTTGGCCTCGCTTCCGGTGGCAAGCACCTTTCCGGTTTTAACATCAATGGCCACTATGGAAGGTTCCCTCAGTATTATCCCTTCCCCTTTTTTATAGACGAGGGTATTGGCCGTGCCCAGGTCAATTCCTAAGCTGGGCCCTTCAAATAGACTGAAGAATTTTTTTAAAAAATTAGTCACCGTAAACCACCACCTGTTTTACTTTCCTACTGACATTGCCTGCAGAATCCATGGCCTCAACCACCACGGTCTTTATCCCAGGAGTATCGAATTCCAGGGTATGGAAAAACTTCCCCGATGCCTCCACGGGAACCTGGATCCCGTTCACGAAAACCTTAACCCCCACCTCGGTGGTTCCCCTGATTATCACCACCTTGCCCTTGGGGGTTATGGAGACATCCAACTGGGGAGGGGTTTTATCAATGCTTCTGAGCTGAGCCTTCAGGTCTTTAAATACAGCGGAATGGGATGGGCCGCATATTAGAGCGGAGGGCAGACAGGCTCTAAGGTGGAAACTTCCGTTTCCGGTCCTTATGAGCCTGGAGGACGAGAGATTAAATGAGGAGATAGGCCGAACGAAAAAGGGCTCCCTGCTGATTTCCACCTGGGAGGGGAAGGGGACTTTAACGAAAAGCCCTTCGCTGGTTGTTTTGAGGCTGAGGTCGGGAATTGAAATTTTCCTTTTTCCCTTCCCGGTAAAAACCTCCCCGGAAGAAGCACCGCAGGCCCCTCCCCTGAAAACGGAAACCGCTTCTTCCGAAACCATACCTTCCCCTTTAAAATCACAGGAAAAGAACGAATTTTTCAATTTTCCTTCCCCGTAGAACTCGGCCACCCCCCTGACGAGTTTTATTCCTGAAAGGCTAAACTCTGCAGAGGAATTCTCCCTCAGCAGGAAAAGCCCGCTTCCTGCTGAAACCAGGGCCCTTCCCCTGGCAGTTTTAACCAGAAGCCCCCCCTTTTTTGCCCGGATAGTTACCTTCCCGCTGTAATCCAGAAGCGAAACTTCCCCTTCTCTTACATAGACAGGTTTATTTCCATACTTAAGATAAATTTCCAGGAAAACCCAGCCAAACGTTAAAAATAGAAGAATAACCAGTCCTGTGATAAGTTTTTTCACAGGGATAATTTACCAGAAAAATCCCCTTTTGTGAACATTGAACCAGTAAAAAAGAGTTCTTATTTGATTATAAACTAAAAACTATTCCGGTCCCCAGATCTTACCAGACTTCCCCTCGCCCATCCACACATAAACTTATGCTGGCATTTTCTTCCGAAACAGAGGCATGATCCTTAAGTTTCCCGTCAACATACATTTTAACGGTAAGGGTCCAATTTCCCGGCTCATCCTTGGAGAAACCTCCACATGCTATATCCATCGCATCCCTTAACTGGGTGGTATAGGTCTTTGGGGTTATGCCTTCAACACCGACGTCCGTCCTGGAGTTTCCATAATAGCCATAAAAGCGTTTGCCGGAAGGGGAAGAGGTTACTTCAAATTTCACTTCCTTGGGAAATTCATTCTGAAATAAATTCTTACATCCAGGAATCAGTAATGCAAAGGTTGCGACTAAAGCCAAAACGAACAATTTCTTCTGCATCTTTACCCTCCTCCTGTTGTATTTACCTTATCTGCTACATATCCCTGGGCAGCCTGTAAACCCTGAACCCTGTATCCTCAGGGTTAATGTAAAAAAGGTAGCCCTTCCTTATCTTAAACCTGTATCCTATGTATTCGTATTTCAGGGGAAGTATGTAAGACCTCAGATATTCCCCCTGGCTGGTAAAAACATCAAACCTGGGATGCTCCTTTCTGTAATATCCGGTAATCAAACATAGCTTCCCTCCGCATGCGGCAGCGTAGAGCACCGAGAAAGGCTCAACATTCCTGGCATTTTTAACTTTTTGGAGAATAGGCACGGTAGGAGCCGGGGCTTTAAATTTTACGGTCTTAAGCTTCCTGCCCTTCAAATCGTAGAAGGAAAATTGGTAACCGGGCGAGGCAGAGGCGAAAATCCTGTCCCCTATCAAAGCGTAAACAGGGCGGGAAATGATGAATATTTCAATGCGTTTCCCCCTTCTCTGGCTAAAGGTAGCCACAGGGAGCTGGAGAATTTCAGTAAGGGGAGCATCTTTACCCCAGAGGTAAAGCCCTCCCTTTCCCCCCTTTTCGGAAAAAACGGTCCCTGAAAGAAGGAGCCTGTCCCCTATCTTTCCCACTATGCGGTCCAGATCCGCTGGAAGCCTTCTCTGCCAGAGAACCTTTCCGTCTAAGGAATAGATGATAATCTTATCCTCCACATGGAGGGTGTAAATCTTGCCGTCCTCCACCCAGAGGCTGGTAATGTAAGTATATTCTCCAGGTCCCTGCCCGAATCCCCCGATGGTCCTTAAGGAATCCCCTTCTACAACTTCAAGCCCCTTTCGGGCATCAAAGAAGACCAGTTTCCCATCATCGGTAATGTCGGCATCGCTAACCCTTCCCACATCCTCCTTGGAGGTGAAATCCGCCACCGGCTGAAGTTCCAACTCCTTTAGGTTTTCCAAAGGAGGGAGTTTCTTGCCGCAGAAAGCCACCATAAAGGAAACAATGATGAGAATTAAAATCTTCCTGCTCATGGAAAAATTTTACAACACCGAAGATCGATTAAAAAATCTCTCCATTATCGGGCATTTCCATTTCTAAAGTATAATTAAACCATGAAAATAGGCTGTGCAGGATTCGGGGAAGCCAAGGGAAAATACTTCAGGGAATTCAATGTGGTGGAGGTGCAGCAGACCTTTTACAGACCTGTTCCCTTGGACACCCTGAAAAGGTGGAGGGAGGAGGCACCGGTGGGCTTTGAGTTTACCATGAAAGCCCTCCAGGTCATAACCCATCCCCCCCATTCTCCCACATACCGAAGATACAGGGGGCCCAGGCCGGAGGATGCCGGTTTTTTCAGGCCCGTAAAACCGGTCATGGAAGCCTGGGAAACCACCCTCAGGGAGGCAGAAGCCTTAGAGGCCAAAATCATCATTTTTCAGCTTCCTCCCAGTTTCTGTCCCGAACCCCAAAACCTGGAAAACATGGCCAGGTTCTTCTCCTCGGTTAAAACCGACGGGCTTTCCTTAGGGATTGAGCTCAGGTGTAAAGAGTGGAAGGGGAAGGTTGAGGAGCTCTGCCAGGAATTCGGGCTTTTCCATGTGGTGGACCCCTTCTCCTGGGAAAGGGAATGCGGGGAGGTAAAATACTTCCGCCTTCACGGGAAGGGCGGTTATCGTTACCGGTTCACTGAGGAGGATTTCTCCTTCCTCAAGGAAATCTCCGACCGGGATACCTACATAATTTTCAACAACATTTATGCCTTAGAAGATGCGAGAAGATTTAAGGACTTTATTATCTGAGATTCCCCACCGGGAATTTTTCGTCTCCCTCTTTGGGGACCGGGTCTGGCTGGTGGGAGGAGGGGTAAGGGACCTTCTCTTAGGAAAACCCCTGAAGGAAATAGACCTTCTTGTGATAAAGCATCCCTTAGAGGAGATAATAGAAAAACTCAGACCATACGGTAAGGTAAGCCTTGTGGGGAAAAGTTTTGCTGTTTTGAAGTTTCACTACCAGGGGGAAATCATAGAAATATCCATACCAAGAAAGGAAAGGAGGGCCTCCTCCGTCTCCTGGTCCCACAAAAATTTTCTGGTCTTCGCTGACCCGAACCTTCCCATAGAGGAGGACCTCAAAAGAAGGGACTTTACCGTAAACAGCATGGCCTTAAACCTTAAAACAGGCCAGCTTAAGGACCCCTTGGGGGGAAGGGAGGACCTAAAAAAGGGAATAATACGCATGACCAATCCCGAAGCCTTTGCCGACGACCCCCTGAGGGTTTTAAGGGCAGGAAGATTTGCCGCCAAGTTGAACTTTAAAATAGACCCTGAAATTTACCTCAGGGCAAAACCCGTTGTTTTTGACGAAATTCCTAAGGAAAGGATTCTGGAGGAACTATACAAGATAAACCTCACCGAGCATCCCCACCGGGCATGGGAGGAATTCCTTCCACTGACGGTGCTTGAAAAACTATTCCCCTGCCTTTACAAATTGAGTTTCTGGGTGCAGGACGGGCTATTTCACCCGGAGACCGACGCCTACGGGAACCACACCATCTGGCCCCATGTCCTTCTCACCATTATGCAGGCAGCAAGGCTCGCTGCGGCCTATTCCCTGAAGGAACCCCAGCGCCATGCCCTTCTTTTCGCCGCCCTTCTCCACGATGTGGAAAAACCCTCCTGCAGCCGCTGGGAATGGAGGGACGGGAGGCTGGTGGTAAGGAGTTTAGGCCACGATGTGGAGGGGGAGAAGACCGCAGAGGAGTTCTGCGAGAGGCTGGGGATTTACACCTACAGGGGCTATCCCCTCAGGGAAAGGATAAAAAAACTGGTCAGGGTTCATCACAGGCCCTCGGAAATCTACAATCACAGGGACGAGGTGACCCGCAGGGCCTTCAACCGCCTTGCCAAGGAACTGGACGGGGAATACATCCTGGCCATCCTGCTTGATGCTGCGGACAGAAACGCCAGGGGCCAGCCCCCCATGGATGAACTGGACCAGGAGGGGAAGTGGCTCCTTTCCAAATTTGAGGAGTTTAAAGCCTCCGAGGCCATAAAGCCTTTAATCATGGGAAGGGACCTTCTGGCCTTAGGATACAAACCTGGCCCATTCATGGGAAAAATTTTGAAAAAACTTTACGAACTTCAGTTGGATGGGGTTTTCACCACAAAGGAGGAGGGACTGAAACTTATTCCAAAAATCACAGAGGAAATTTCCGCAAAGGAGGACAAGTGATGGAGTTCAGCTATCGTCTTGAAAAGACCGCTTTCTCAAGTCAGGTTCTTCTTATCCCCAAGGAAGCTCCCTTGGTAAGTTTTCAGATATGGGTAAGGGCGGGTTCCAAATACGAAAGGCCTGGAATTACCGGAATATCCCACATGCTTGAGCACATGATGTTCAAGGGCTCGGAAAATTACGGGCCCCAGGAACACGCAAGGAGAATCCAGGAGATGGGCGGGGAGTTCAACGCCTTCACCGCCCACGACAAGACCGTCTATTTTGAAAACATAGCCCCGGAATACTTAGAAGAAGTGATAAAAATGGAGGCGGATAGGTTCCTCAGGCCCAGGTTTGACCCTGAGGAGTTCCTCCGGGAAAGGGAAGTGGTCATGGAGGAGAGGAAGCTCAGGACCGACAATTCCCCCTACGGAAAGGCGGAAGAGGAGCTTTTCTCCTTGGTCTTCCAGGCCCATCCCTACCACTGGCCAATAATAGGCTGGAGCAGCGACATAGAGAACTTCAACAGGGATGTCTTAGTGGAGTATTTTAACCTCAGGTACACCCCGGAAAATTCCTTTTTCGTCCTGGCAGGGAAAATCCCGGAAAACGCCCTGGAGCTTCTTGAAAAATACTTCGGCCCCTGGGAAGGAAAAAGGCCTAAGGACCTTCCTCTTCCTGAGGAGGAGGAACAGAAGGGACCCCGAAGGTCAGAGATGGAAATGCAGGTCCAGGCTCCCTTCGTTTTCTTAGGCTATCTTGCCCCGGGCTATTGCCACAGGGACTTCCCCCTGCTTTCCATAATAGACAGGGTCCTTACCGAAGGGGAAAGCTCAAGGCTATGGCAGGAGCTGGTCCACGAAAAGGGACTGGCATCTAAGGCCGGAGGGGGAATCTATCCCATGGCGGACTACAGCCTTTTCTTCTTCTACGGGGTCTCCGCCGCCGGAAAGGACATAAGGACCTTGGAGGAAGCCTTAACCCAGGAGGTGGAAAGGGCATTTTTAACGGAGAAGGAATTATACAAGGCCAGGAACCAGGTGCTGGCTGAGACCGTATCCTCCTTAGAGAGGGCCTATTATACCGGCCTTTCCGCCGGGGACGGATATCTAAACTGCGCTGACCCATCCACCTTTGTAAAGCACTTAGAGGCCATAAAAAAGGCAAAGATAGAAGATATAATGGAATGCTGGGAAAGGCACCTTAACGGCCGAAGAAGGAACACCGTTCTAATAAAGGGGAAAGGATGATGTTTGAGAGAAAATTTTTCCAGAGAAACGGAGCAAGGATAGCTGTTCATCCCAGAAAGGGAGAATCCTTTTCCATGAGGCTCATCACCTTAGGGGGAAAAGCAGAGGACCCGGAGGGAATGGAGGGCCTGACCGCTCTTGCCGCCTCACTTATCCTTCACGGATGTATGGGAAGGCCCTATTCCCGGATCGTGGAAAGCCTGGAGTCCACGGGAACCTCCCTTTATTTTTCCGCAGGCCTGGAGTCTGCTCAGGCCTCCTTCTGGGCCCTCAGGGATTTTGCCGAAGAGGGGCTGGCTATTTTGAGGGATTGCCTTTCCCACCCTGATTTTCCCCCTGAGGAGCTGGAGAAGGAGAAAAACAGGGCCATATCCGAACTAAGGAGGATATGGGACGAACCTGAGGAAGCAGCCTCAAGGATATTCGCGGGGAAAATTTTCCCTTCCCACCCCTATTCAAGGCTGGAGACCCCGTCTTCCCTCTCCAGAATTGGAAGGGAAAACCTGGAAAGAAGAATGGAGGAGCTTTTCTTGGCCTCCTCAACCTTCATTGCCTTGGCCGGGGAAGAATCCTTGGTGGAAAGGGCCTTGGAGCTCGTTCTCGACGCCCTTAAGGAGGGAAAAAGAGCCTTTGATATTCCCTCCCCCCAGCCTGGCCCGGCGAGGCATTATTTCCACCTTAAGGAGGACGCTGAACAGGTTCAGATAAGAATGGGTCATCCCTCCTTCCCCAGAAACTTCCCCTATTACGAGGAGGCCCTCTTGATGAACTACATACTGGGAGGAGGTGGGTTTTCCTCAAGGCTTATGGAAAGGATAAGGGCCAAAGAGGGGCTCACCTATTCCATAAGGTCCTCTTTCTCCCCCATGCTGAGGGCAGGACTCTTTTCCATAACCACCTTCACAAGACCGGAAAACACCGCAAGGACCATTGAGGCCATCGTGGACGAGGTAAGGAGGATGGTGAGGGAAGGGGTAAGGGAGGAGGAAGTGGAAAAGGCAAAATCCTATTACATAGGCCATTTTCCCCTGAGTCTGGAAACTACCTCTCAGGTATCCTCCCTCCTGTCCAGCATGCTTTTTTATGAGCTTGGAGAGGATTACCCAGAAAGATTTCTTTCAAAAATAAGGGGGCTTACTGCCAGGCAAATCAATCCGGTAATTGCACGGGTTCTTTTCCCGGAAAATCTCGTAACCGTGGTGGTAGGAAACGAGCAGGCCCTTAAACAACTGGAAAAAATGGGGGAAGTGGAACAGGTATTGAACGAAGGAGGAAAATAAATTATAATTGTAAAAAAAGTGTAATTTTTACAAAGGAGGTCAGGAAATGGGGAAGGTGCTGGTTTTGGGAGGGGGAAGACAGGGGAGTTTTATAGGCAAAAAACTGAGTAAAGAAGGGCACGAGGTAGTAATTTGGGACATCAGGGAGGAACTTCGGGGCCCCTTTGAGGAGGCAGGAATAAAATTTGAAAGGAAAAACCTGTTTCTTCTTCAGGAGCCTGAAAAGGAATTGGCCCCGTATTATGTAATTATTGATGCCCTTCCCGGGAGCATAGGATTCAAAGCTCTGGAAAAGCTGGTGGCATTGGGCAAAAGGGTGGTGAGCATATCCTTCGGTTCGGAGGATTACCTTCTCCTTTCCGAAAGGGCTGAGAAAACCGGAGCCTTGGTGATTCCCGATGCAGGTATAGCCCCGGGTCTTACCAACATGCTTGCAGGCTACGGATTTTACAAAATGGGAAGAGCAGAATCCCTGAAAATATGGATAGGGGGCATACCCAATGAGCCTCTTCCTCCCTTTTATCACAACATAACCTGGTCGGCGGAGGACCTTATTGACGAATATACAAGACCCGCAAGGCTAAAGGAGTATGGTATATTGAAAACCGTAATTCCCCTGAACAACATCCAGAGCGAAATGAATTTCCCCGTAAAACCCCTCTCATCCTTCCCCACCGATGGCTTGAGAAGTTTACTCTATACCCTGCCCATCCCCAACATGGAGGAAAGGACCCTGCGTTATGCCCAACACCTTCAGGCCATGAAGACCATATATTCCTTCGGTTTCTTCGATGAAAATCTTACTGTGGACTTTGCCGGCATCAGCATTCCAATAAAATCAGTCACGGAAAAGGTTTTCAAGGAAAGGTTCTCATTCTTTCCCCAGGAGGACCTTCTGATAGGCAGGGTGGTGATAAAAGGGGAGAAAACTATAAGCTTTAAAATATATGGGGAATACGACTACGAAAGGAAAATAACCGCCATGAGCCGGGGAACGGGCACCGTGGCCTCCTGTCTGGCCACTATGCTCATGGAAGGGATGATAAAGGTAAGAGGAGTTTACCCTCCTGAAAACTTAGGAAAACATCCGGAAATAGTGAACAGAGTTATCAAAGACCTGGCCCGGGAAGGTATCGGGATAAGACCCGAATAGTATTTCTTTATAACCTGGAAAGTGGATGGGGAACCCAACCTTTTTTCCCATACTTTAAAGCTTCTTCCCTGGAGGGAAACACCCCATAGCATAACCGATAACAGGTTTTTCCTCTGTAATTGAAGGGAACCACAAAGTATTTGCTTCCCCCTTTTATCAATCCCTTAAGGGCGTATTCCTTTACGCAGTTCAGCTGAACGAGAAGGGTATAGCCCTTTTGTTTTCGGGCCCAGGCCCTCCACATGCGGGCAGCTTCCAGGAGAGCCCCCTGCTTCACCAGTTTCCAGGGCTCGGTCGGCGGGGATTGAAGTTCCTCTTTACTGGAAACCACGGGGGATTTACTCTCCCGAATTTTACTTTCGGGAAGGCTTTTTTTCTTATGGGAGATTAAATCCGATCTTTTCTTCTCCCTGGTCAAAGACGAAACCCTGGTGTTCTTTTTCTCGTGCGGTTTTGCTGAAATCTTAAGATAAGCGAATAGACCTGCACCGGCCAGTATAACCAATATCAGGGCTATAACGATTAGTCTTATGTTAAAGGAGGAGCCCTCCTCCTGAAATTTTCCGGTGTCCTTAACTTCTTCTATTTCCTCCAGGTGCTCTTCAACATAGGGTTTCAGAAATCCGAAAATGTATAGGTATGCGATGGTTTTAAGGGCGGGAAATTCGCCCAAGGGGCTGCTTCTCACCACCTCCCACACGTCCTTTCCCTGGGAAAAATCCTTTAGAATCCGCCTTTCCTGGGGAGTAGGTTTTTGGGGAAAACCGGAGGTTATCAACCGGGCTCCCATCGGGAAGAGCCTTTTGAAAAACATCCGGTCTCTGGTAGAGAATATCGCCTCTTTCAACGCTAAGGAAACATCCACAGGGGGAAGCTCACATTCCACCTCCCATTCCTGAAAGGAAAATTCCGGCTCCTTCCAGGAAAATAAATCTTTCAGGGCTTCTACCATCCTTGCCTTATTTCCTTCCCTTAACTCGCTTAGGGTAATTATTCCCCTCTCTACCAGGAATTCCACGGGAAGTTTTTTCTCCCTGGCAGCCTTTTCCAGAAGCTCCTGGGGAATTTTGTATTTCCTTTTAACAAATTCCTCAATAGACTCTTCGGCCCTGTTGGAAAGCAGGTCGCAAATTTTTCCCTTTTTAATAATGAAACTTTTAAACATTCCTCCCCAGCTTACATTTAAAATCCCGGTGAAGGACTGGGAGGAAGCTGAAGCAAGGAAAAATGGAAAGGTTTTTCTGCTACCCATTATCCCACGAAGACCTTAAGAAAAGCCAGGAGGGTATAAGGAAAAATCCCCAGCTCCAGGACGAAAAACAGGGAAATGAACATGGAAAGGATGGAAGTAGGAAAGTAAAAACCCCCCTCTTGGCCCTCTTTCATGAACATGTAAAGCACCACTCTCAGGTAATAATAGACGCTTACCAAGGTGGCAAGAACTGCCACCACCACTAAAGCCCAGTAGCCTGCTCCTCCTGCTTCGGAAAACAGGAGAAATTTACCCAGGAAACCGGCGGTGGGAGGAAAACCTGCCAAGGAAATGAGGAAAAATGCAAGGAAGGCAGCTAAGGGAGGATTAAGCCTTGAAAGTCCCCGGTAATCCTCAAGGGAATTTCTCTCGGCCATGGAAGAAATGACTGCAAAGGCCCCTAAGTTCATGAACCCGTAAACTGCTAAGTAGAAAAGGAGGACCCATCCCCCCCCTTTCCCGAGAAGCAGGGCAAGGGCCATATAGCCCGCGTGGGAAATGCTGGAATAGGCCATGAGCCTTTTTATGTCCGTCTGTTTAAGGGCAACGAAGTTTGCGTAAATCATGGAAAGAACTGCTGAGGCAGCCAAAAACCAGCGAAATTCAGGGCGGATTACGAAATCCGAGAGCCTCAACAAGAGCACGAAGGCGGCTATTTTTGTCACCACGGAAAAATAGCCTGTCACCGGGGAGGGACTTCCCTGATAAACATCCGGGGTCCAGAAATGAAAGGGAAAGAGCGAAGCCTTAAACATAAGGGCGGAGACCAGGAGAAGACCTGCCCCCAAGGCTAAGGGTGAGGGATTGGCTGCCACCCTGGAATCTATGTAAAGATTTCCTCCTGCTCTGTAATAAAAGGCCATTCCTAAAACGAAAAATGACGAGGCGAAAACCCCAAGAAGGGCGTATTTAACCGAAGCCTCCTTAGAAAGGCTGTCTCTGCGAAGCCCTGCTAAGGCATAATTGGCCACCGAGAGAATCTCCATCCCTAAGAAGGCAACGAGAAGGTGGCGGGTGGTAACCATAACTAAGGCCCCTGCAGTGGAAAGGGCAAGGAGAATGTAAAGTTCCCCCTCCCTTATCCCGGCCTTGAGGTCATAACCGTCGGCGGTTAGAAAAACCATGAAGGTGAAAATTAGAATAAGGGCCGCGGAGAAAATTCCCACAGGGTCCTGGAGAAGAAGATCGGAGAGAAACTTCCCCCTGTGGCTCCAGACCAGCACCTCAGCTCCTGTGGCTAAGGCAACCCCAAGATAGGAAAATAGCTTGGCCCACCATCTTCCCAGAAAGAGATCAAAAATTATGGCCAGGACAGCAAAACCAACAAGAATTGCCAGGGGAATAAGGCCCATCACTTTGCACCCCCCTGTTCCACTATGGACACGATTTTATACTTCTGCTGGGTTATCTCCATCATAAACCTTGCGGACTTCTCAAATTTGCCCATGAAAAACTTTGGGTAAATTCCCATCCAGAAAAACAGAACCACTATCGGTGCCATTATCAAAATTTCCCTTAGGTTCATTTTGGGAAGGTCCATGTAGGCAGGGTTTTTCACCGGCCCCTGCATCACCCTGCGATACATCCATAGCAGGTAAACCGCAGAGAGCACTACCCCTAAGGCGGCAAAGGCTCCGGCGGTTTTACTCACCTGAAAACTTCCGAGAAAAACCAGAAATTCCCCCACGAAGCCGTTAAGTCCCGGAAGTCCTATGGAGGAAAAAACCGTAACCGAAAGGAAGGCTGCAAGGGCGGGAAGAGGTTTCGCCAGCCCTCCCAGTTTTCCCATGTCCCTGGTATGGGTTCTCTCGTAGAGCATCCCTATCAAAAGGAAAAGGGCTCCTGTGGAGAGGCCGTGGTTCAGCATCTGATAAATTCCCCCCATGTAGGACTTAAAGGAAAGGAGGAAAATCCCCAGCATAACCACCCCCAAGTGGCTCACGCTGGAATAGGCCACGAGCCTCTTGGCATCCTCCTGGACAAAGGCCATGGCAGCCCCGTAGATTATGCTCACTATGGCCAGGACCACTAAGTAAGGTAGAAAGAGCCTGAAGGCGTAGGGGAAAAGGGGCATGGCTAAGCGAAGGAATCCGTATCCCCCCATTTTCAGAAGAACGCCAGCCAGAAGAACAGAGCCTGCTGTGGGAGCTTCAGTATGGGCATCGGGAAGCCATGTGTGGAAGGGGAAGAGGGGAACCTTTATGGCAAAGGCCAAGGCAAAGGCCAGAAACAGCAAAATCTGCGTGCCCGGCGGTATACTGAGGGAGTAAAGATTATAGAAGTAAAGGGAATGGTCAGGGGAGGTCTTCCACAGGTAAATTATTCCAACAAGCATCAGCAAACTTCCCACCATGGTATAAAGCACGAACTTCACCGTGGCGTAAAGCTTCCTCTCCCCTCCCCATATTCCTATCAGGAAATACATGGGAATGAGCATGGCCTCCCAGAATATGTAGAACAAAAACAGGTTCTGGGCGGCGAAAACTCCGGCCATCCCGGTCTGAAGAAGAAGCAGCATTATGTAATATTCCTTCTGCCTTTCTTTTATGTAATTAAAGGAGGAAGCAACAGCTAAGGGGGAAAGGAAACTGGTAAGCAGAAGGAGCATAAGACTTATGCCATCGGCTCCCACATGGTAAAAAAGCCCCGAGCCTATCCACCTTGCCCTTTCAACGAACTGGGGAAGGGGATAGGTGGGGTCAAAACGGAGAAGAAGCCAGAGCCCTAAAAACAGAGGAAGAGAGGAAAAAACAAGGGAAAAGCCCTTTATGAACCGGGCCCTTTCCTCAGGGATAAAAAGGAGGAAAATTGCTGCCGCTGCAGGAAGAAAAATCAGGGCGCTTATCATAACAACCCCCTGATGGCAAGAGTGAGGGCAAGGATTACCCCTGCCGCCATCCAAAGGCCGTAGTCCTTTATAAGACCTGTTTGAAGAAGGGAAAGGAGCCTTCCACCTTCCATGGTTATCTTCCCGCTCCCTTCCACGGCCCCATCAATTATTCCCTTATCAAAATACCGATTTATAGCCCTGCTCCCCTGGGTATAGGGAGTAACGAAAAGAACCTCGTAAAACTCGTCCACATAATATTTCCCTGCCAGCACCCTGTAAATTATTCCGAAATTGAAACCCCTCTCCCTTCTAACATAAACCCACCAGGCAACCCCAATGCCTATAAGGGCTAAGGATACGCTAACTGCCACGAGGATGTGCTCAGCGGAAGGGGCAAGTTCTCTGAGGTGCACATATCCTAAGCCTTCTAAGAAATGGTGAAAGGCAGCGAAAATCCATCCTGAAACCACAGAGAAGAAGGCCAGAATTATCATGGGAACTGTCATAACCGGAGGGGACTCGTGGGCATGCCGCCAGCCCTTAGGCTTTCCGTAAAAGGTCATGAAAATGAGCCGGAACATGTAAAAGGCAGTAAGGCCAGCAGTTATTACTCCTATTGCCCAGATAGCCCTGTTCTTTGCAAAGGCCTGGGCCAGAATTTCATCCTTGCTGAAAAAGCCCGAAAATCCGGGAATTCCCGAGATGGCCAGGGCGGCGATGAGAAACACCCAGAAGGTAACGGGCATTTCCTTCCTGAGCCCGCCCATTTTCCTCATGTCCTGGGTTCCCAAGGCATGGATCACAGAGCCCGCAGCTAAGAATAAAAGGCTCTTGAAAAAGGCATGGGTGAAAAGGTGGAACATCCCAGCAGAGACCGCCCCAACCCCAACTCCCGCGAACATGTAGCCAATCTGGCTTATGGTGGAATAGGCAAGGACCTTCTTTATGTCGTTCTGAACCAAGGCAATGGTGGCTGCGAAAAATGCGGTTATTATCCCCACCCATGCCACCAGGTCTAAGGCAAAACCTGAACGGGCATATACTGGAAAAAGCCTGCTCACCATGTAAACCCCTGCGGTTACCATGGTGGCAGCGTGGATCAGGGCAGATACCGGAGTTGGACCCTCCATGGCATCGGGAAGCCATATGTAAAGGGGAATCTGGGCGGATTTTCCAGTAGCTCCTAAGAAAAGAAGGAGGGCCACTGCGGTGGCCATGGCCGGGGAAAGAACCTGGGCATGGGAGTTTATGTAGGAAAAATTAAGGTCCTTAAGGATGGTAAAAAGGAGGAAAATTCCCAAGAGAAACCCAAAGTCCCCAACTCTGTTTACGATAAAGGCCTTTTTCCCAGCGTTGGCTGCAGTCTCCTTCTCAAACCAGAAACCTATGAGAAGGTAACTGCAGAGGCCAACCCCTTCCCATCCCACGAACATCATGGGAAGGTTCGGGGAAAGGACAAGAAGAAGCATGGAGAAGGTAAAAAGGTTAAGATAGGCAAAGTAGCGGGCAAATCCAGGGTCCTCCCCCATGTAGCCCACAGAATATATGTGTATGAGAAACGCAACCCCTGAGACCGTAAGGGCCATTACCGCAGAAAGGGGATCCCAGAGAAGGGCAAAGTCCACCTGGAGATTTCCAACGGAAAGCCAAGGGAAAAGGTAAAGCAAAGTGCCTGATTTGAGGGTGAAAAAGGAAATCAAGGAGGCAATAAAGGAAAGCCCCACCAAGGAAGGGGAAAGCCAGGAAATAAGTTTTTTTGAAAGAAGCCGGCCAAACAACACGAGAAAAAGGGCTCCGAAGGCCGGAAAAAGGATTATAAGACCCAGCAGCGCCTTCATCCCTTCATCTCCCAAACGGTTTTTTCCGTGGCCTTACCTTTTACTCTAACAACCACCGCCACTGAAGCGAGGGCAACAGCCACCTCCGCCGCTGCCACCGTAAGAATCGCAATAACCCCTGCCCTGGCTTCCGTGGGATTGGACAGAGCAAAATAAAGAAGGGCAAGGATGGCCCCGGAAAGGGAAACTTCGGCGGAAAGGAGCATGGTAAGAAGGTCCTTTCTCAGGAAAAATCCCGCAACCCCTCCTGCAAAAAGCAAACTGGCTAAAATTAAAATACTGTATCCGTTCATCCCCTCCTCCTAAGAAGAACCAGGGCCGCCACTGCAGATGTGAGAACTAAAAGAGAAGTGAGTTCAAAAACATAAAGGTAATTGGTGAGGAAAAAATGACCCAAGGCCTTTACCCCGCCCGTAGCCCTGGAAAAAACTCCCTTTTCTGAAAAGGCTAAAATTAGAATTTCAAGCCCTAAGGCCACAAATACCACGGCTGAAGCGCATTTGAGACTCCTTCCCTCCTTGCTCCTTCCGGCAATGAGCCAAACCACCATGAGGAATCCCACGATTATAGCCCCGGCGTAAATAAGCACATAGATGGCCCCCAGAAAGGGATATCCCATGAGGGCGAAAATCCCACCTAAGGGAGCGAAAACCAGGAGCAAACTCACAACTGCCCGGTCTTCCCTGCGGGAAAACAGGAACAACCCCAATCCTAAAACCACCAAGAAGAAGAGAAACCAGAAAACCAGCTCCAGCATGACAACGGGATTATAACAAGGGAAGAGGCATCAAATCAAATCCCCCCAATTTTCGTAAAGGGACAGGTCCGATTTCGGAAATACCCTTTTCTCTTCTCTGAATTATCCTCCTGAGAATATGGAAAAGAATGCACAAAAAGGGACAGGACCAAAATTTTTCCAGCTCCCCTGTCAGCCCTCCCTTCCCCAAAACTCAAAATTTCGGGACAGGTCCGAAAACGAAAAATCAATGAATTCCCACCCAATTCTTCTCGCAATATTCACC
>JALXBI010000064.1 GCA_026991555.1 Candidatus Aminicenantota bacterium | reverse complement strand
CTCCTTTCCTCCTGGGGAAGCGAAAAAGCCTTCACCATATCTGCCTTCAACTTAGCAGAAGTCTTTTTCCTGAAAGGTTTCTGGGACAAAGCCGAAAGGCTTTATCGGCTGAGCTACGAAAGAAGTTCCAAGGAAAGGGGCGGGCTTTCACATGGATATGACGCCATTTCCTTAGGCTACCTCCGCTTTTTAAAGGGCAAAAAGGAAGAAGGGAAAAAACTGCTGAGGGAAGGGGCTGAAATCTTTCTGAAGTCAGGAAGCAGGAAGGAACTGGAAGACCTGGCCTGGAAGGCTTCGGAAATTTCCATAGAAGAAAACTCACTATTTCTGGGAGCAGAGGTAAATCTGCCCCATCCCTACCCTGCGGTTAAAAGTTTCCTGATGGGAAAAGAGCCCGAACCCCTTCAGGACCCTTGGTCCCAGCTACTTTGGGGGCTAAGACAGAGGAGAAAATCTAATCTGGCCTCTGCCCAAAAAACCTTTCTTTCCATGGGAAAGGAGGACCTTGCCCACTGGGTTTCTTATTTAATGGTAAGGGAAAACCTCTGGGCCAGAAGCGAACTTCCCAGACTGAGAAAAGCCCTGCGCTGGTATAAAACACGGGGATGTTTCCGGTGGAAACTTCTTCAGGAAACGCTCTCAGTTCCTGGGGAGAAGGAAAATTTCCCCCAGGCAGAAGAGGAACAAGTTCTGTCAAGGCTCCACCAATTGGTTCAGGAAAACTGGGGAGAGCTCCCATCCGCCTTTCTTTTAATTTCAGAGGGAGAAGTTCTGGAGAAAAAAATATCCCCTCCTGTGCCATGGCTTATCCTCAGGAAGCATGGGGAAAACATGCTGGTTACTTCCTTACAGGACATTACTGAGCCGGAAGAGAGGGGAGAAGCTTTCCTGGCTGGAATTAAAAGCTTTATCCTGGCCTCGGAGGAATCTCCCTCAGGAAAAATCCTCGGCTTTGTCTCCTCCCCCGAAGAAAACAATTTTTCCCCTGAGGATCTGGAAACTCTAAAATCCTTGCTCAGGAAGGCTTCCAGAGCCATTAAACCCAAGGAAGGATTCCTTTTTCTCCGGGGAAGCTCTCGCCCCATGTTAAGGGTTTATGCCAGGATTAAAAGGGCCTCCTCCAGTCCGGAGCCGGTTCTTATTCTCGGAGAAACAGGAACCGGAAAGGAATTGGTTGCCCGTTCCATCTCAACCCTTTACGGAGGAAAATTTGTGGCCCTTAATTGCGCCTCCATTCCTGCCGAGCTCATGGAGTCGGAGCTTTTCGGCTACAAAAAGGGGGCCTTTACCGGAGCAGAAAGGGATAAAAGGGGATTGCTGGAGGAAGCTGATGGAGGGGTGCTTTTCCTTGACGAAGTAGGGGAAATGCCCCCCGATATCCAGGCTAAATTTCTCAGGGTTCTTCAGGATGGAAGATTCAGGAGATTAGGTGAGCTCAGGGAAAGAAAATCCTCCTTCAAACTAATTGCGGCTACCAATCGCGACCTGGTAGAAGAAGTTAAGGCGGGAAATTTCCGGAAGGATTTGTATTACCGCATTTCCCAGTTCGTGATAAAAATTCCACCTCTCAGGGAAAGGCCCGAGGACATAATTACTCTAAGCGAGGAATTCGCCAGGAAGTTTTCCGGCAGGCCTGTAAACCTTTCGGTTTCCCTGAGAAAAGCGCTCCTTAATCATTCCTGGCCTGGAAATGTGAGAGAACTCCAGGGGGTAATAAAATACGCGGTCAATATGATGGAAGAGGGGGAATCCACCCTTCTTCCTCAACACCTGCCCCTGGAGTTTTCCAGGAACCAGGAATTTCTCCCCCTTGAGAAAGCACGCCAACAATGGGAAAGGGCCTATGTGGCAAGGGCCCTGGAAATTACCGGAGGGGATGTTTCCAAAGCCGCCTTGCTCCTCGGCATATCCAGGCAGCACCTTCATAAATTGATACGGAGATTTAGGCTAAAATGAGGTATGTCCTGAAAAGAGTTGCCCTGGGCGTTTTAATTCTATGGGCCTCTGCAAGTTTCGTGTTTTTTTTAATGAGGCTCCTTCCCTCGGATCCCGTGGAAATAATCCTCGGGGAAAACGCCAGGCCGGCCCAGGTGGAGGAACTCAGAAGGGAACTTGGACTGGACAAACCCCTATGGGTTCAATACATGAATTTCCTTTCGGGGCTTACAAGGGCGGACCTGGGAAGGTCTCTTATATCCAACGAAAGGATAACAGACCTTATTCTATCCCACCTCCCTTACACCGGCACCTTAGCCCTTTTTTCCATAATCCTTACCGTCCTTTTATCTTTCCCCCTGGGAATACTGGCCTCTGTCAAGGAAAAGGCAGACCTGCCGGTATTTATCGTATCCACCGCGGGACTTGCCATACCTAACTTCTGGCTCGGCCCTCTTCTTATCCTTTTTTTCTCAGTAAAATTGAGGCTTTTCCCTGTTTCCGGAGCAGAAACCCCTGCCCATTACATCCTTCCATCCATAACCTTAGCCACCGCCCTGTCCGCCTATCTGGTAAAAATCATAAGGAAGTCCATCAAGGAAGAGAGCAGTAAAGCATATGTTATAGCTTTAAGCTCCCGGGGCCTTTCAAGGAACCGAATCTTTCTTTATCATATCCTTCCCAATGCCATGATCCCCATAATAACCATCGTAGGCCTTGAGACAGGAGCCCTTCTTACGGGAACCATAATAACCGAACGGGTTTTTTCCATCCCTGGAATAGGGACCCTTCTTATAAAGGCCATCGGGGAAAGGGATTATCCCCTGGTTCAGGGCCTGGTTCTTTTTATAGCTGCGGTTTATGTTCTTATAAATCTTCTTGTTGACCTTTCCTATCCCCTTATAGACCCGAGAATAAAACTGGGGGAGGGCCTTGAGAAAAGGTAAATTAGGCCTCATAGTTTTTTTTCTGCCGGTGGTCCTTTCCTTTTTTCTCTATGTTTTCCTGCCCTATTCCCCGGCTAAGGTGAACATGAGGGAGAGACTTAAACCCCCATCCTTAGCCCATCCCATGGGAACGGATTTTCTGGGAAGGGATGTGGCTAAAAGGGCTGCTTTGGGAGTTTTTCTCTCCTTGGCTCTCGCTCTCCTGGTGGTTATTATAACCTCTGGCGCAGGAACAGCTCTGGGAACGTTGGCTGGCCTGAGGGGAGGATTATTGGATGAGGCAATAATGAGGGCCGTGGACCTTTTCCTCTCCTTCCCGGGATTTCTCCTGGCCCTGACCTTTGTGGCTCTGCTGGGTGGAGGATTCACAAATCTGGTAATCGCCCTCTCTTTTTCGGGATGGACCTCCTATTGCCGCCTTTCCAGAGGAATAGCCGTCAAATTGAGGGAAGAGGATTTTATCCTTTCCAGCCTGGCCCTGGGGGCCTCTTTCCCCTGGGTATTGAGACACCATGTTTTTCCTCATGTATTGCCGGTGGTAAGAATTCAGGCTGTGGTTTCAATGGCCGGGGTTATTCTCGCTGAATCCTCTCTTAGCTTCCTGGGCCTGGGTTTTCAGCCCCCAACTCCTTCCTTGGGAGCAATGATAGATGAGGGAAGGGGATTTCTCTTTATAGCTCCCTGGTTGAGCGTATTTCCCGGAATCTTTCTGTTCCTGATGATCATGGGCTTACTCTTAATGGCCGAGGAGGAAAACTCTGCCAGCATTTTTTCGTAAAAGACCCATAGGAGGAAAACATGAAGAAAGCCATCTGGATCTCCATAGGGATTTTGCTGGCGATAGCGGTCATAATTCTCAACGTTAAAAGGTCCAATTCCGGGGTAAAAGTCCGGGTTCAGAAGATAAAGAGGACCAATCTTGTATCCATTGTGGAGGGAACCGGGGAGATAAAACCCACGAAAAACGTGGAAATCTCTGCAGACATTTCCGGAAAGATCGTCAAAATAGGGGTAAAGGAAGGGGACAGGGTTAAAAAGGGCCAATTTCTCCTCCAGATAGACCCTTCCCTTTACAGGGCAGAGCTGGAATCGGCCCAGGCATCCCTCAAGGCCACCGAGGCCCAGCTTATCCAGAGCGAAGCAGCCTATGAAGTGGCAAAAAAGAATTACGAGAGGGCCAAAAAACTCTTCGCCAAGGGGATAATTTCCCAGGAGGAGTTCCTCAAGGCAGAGGCAGATTTTAAGTCCTCCCTTTCCTCCCTCAAGGCCCTCAAATTCAGGATCAAACAGAACGAAGCCCAGGTGCGTTCTGCCCAGGAAAAACTTAAAAAGACCCTTATTACCTCCCCTGTGGATGGGGTGGTAACCAGCCTGAATGTGGAAGAGGGAGAGGTGGCCATAATCGGAACCATGAACAATCCAGGAACCATTCTCCTTACGGTGGCGGACCTTTCCCAGATGCAGGCAGAGGTTTGGGTGGACGAGACGGACATAGTCAAGGTGAGGAAAGGACAGAAGGCCACTGTGGAGGTGGATGCCTTTCCTGAGGAGAAATTCCACGGAGTAGTCACAGAGGTGGGAAGCTCACCCCAGCAGGAAACAGCCCTTTCCTCTTCCCAGGAGCAGGCCAAGGAATACAAGGTGGTCATAGTGCTGAAAGGGGATGTAAAAAAACTAAAACCCGGGCTTACAGCCACTGGAAGGATTCAGGTAGCCAAGGCCGATAATGTTTTGGCGGTGCCCATCTCCTCCTTAGTGGTGAGAAAAATAAAGGGTAAGGAAAGAGAAGGGGTTTTTGTGGTGGAAGGAGGAGTGGCAAGGTTCAGGCCCATTGAAAAGGGAATTATGGGGGAAATGGAGGTGGAGGTGCGCTCAGGGCTTAAAGAAGGGGCGCAGGTGATAATCGGCCCCTTCAAGGTTCTCAGAATTCTCAAAGATGGCCAGAGGGTCATGGTAGAGAAGAAAAAATTCGGGAGGAAGTAAGCCTTGCTGATAAAAACCGAGGATGTGTGGAAAATTTACAAAATGGGAAAGGTTCAGGTGGAGGCCCTGAGGGGGGTAAGTTTGGAGGTGGAAAAGGGAGAATACTTGGCCATAATGGGCCCGTCAGGTTCAGGAAAATCAACCTTAATGAACATACTGGGATGCTTAGATACCCCATCTAAGGGCAAGTATTATCTGGAAGGAAGGGATGTATCCTCCTTAAACGACGACGAATTATCCCTTCTTAGAAACAAAAAAATTGGATTCGTCTTCCAGAGCTTCCACCTTCTTCCCAGAACCCCGGCAATCCATAATGTGGAATTGCCCCTTATTTACGCAGGACTTTCCAAAAAGGAAAGGAGAAAAATGGCCGAAAGGGCCTTAGAAATGGTGGGACTTAAGGACAGAATGTGGCATAGGCCCAACGAACTTTCCGGGGGAGAGCGCCAGAGGGTGGCCATAGCCAGGGCCATAGTAAATCAACCCTCCATACTTTTGGCCGACGAACCCACGGGAAATCTGGACTCCCGCTCCGGAGAGGAAATAATGGAAATTTTCGAAGAGCTTCACCGTCAGGGAAACACTATAATAATGGTAACCCACGATCCCAATATAGCCGCCAGGCCCCAGAGGATCGTAAACTTAAAGGACGGGAGGATAATAAGCCATGGTTAATCCCCTTCTGGTAATAACCGATCCCTTTGCCCTGGGAAAGAAGTTAAAGGGGAAGTCCTCCTGGGCAATTCCTGCCTTAGTTATTCTGGCAGCAACCCTTGTTTTTTCCCTTCCCTATGCTCCAAAACAGTTCAAGGAATCAATTCAAATGCTCCAGAACACGAAGCCAGAGGTGGTGGAAAAACTCAAGGAAGCAGGAAAGTGGGATTCTATACTGAACACACCCAAAAGGGCAATTTACCTAAGAACCACCTTAGGATTGTCATTTTCTTATTTTCTTTCCCTCTTAATAGGGACACTATTGATCATCTTGGCCCTAAGGTTCTTTACCCCAGAGGGAAGTTTCGCCCAGGTTCTTACCCTCTATACTTACTCTACTCTGATAAGCTATCCCTTAGCCACCCTGGTTCGGGACCTCATTATTTACCTTAAGGGCACCACCATAGGAGTTACCACCTCCCTTCTGCTTTTCTTCCCATTTTCTCCTTTTTCAAAGGCGGGAAGGTTTCTCCAGGCCTTTGACCTGTTCAGCCTCTGGGCGGCCATCGCCTTAGGCCTTGCCCTGGACGGAGCCCTGAACCTGGGAAGAAAAAGGGCGATAGAAATTTCAGTAGGGGTCTGGTTATTCAAGGCTTTAGTGGTTGGCGGGCTTTCCCTGCTTTTTTAATTTATGGTAAAATAGGGGTGGCCCGCTAGCTCAACAGGTAGAGCAACGGACTCTTAATCCGTGGGTTCGGGGTTCGAGTCCCCGGCGGGTCATTTTTTTTATGATAAAAACCGCTGATCCTCACATTCACGGGGGATGGGGCTTCAGCTTTCAGAGGGGGGAATTCGGACCCTTAGAGGAAAAATTAAGGAACTTGGGGGTTGTCTTTGCCATTCCAACCCTTATGAACGCTTCCCTCAGGGAGCTGGGAAGGACAGGGGAAGCTTTCCTTCGCTACAGGGCGAAAAATCCCGATTCCATATTTCCCTTTCTCAGGGTTGAGGGCCCTTTTATAAGCTTGGAGAAATCCGGAGCCCAGCCAAGGGAGTTCATACTTCCTGCTACGGAAAAAAACATAAGGGAATTCCTGTCCCTGCCAGGAATAGAAATGTTCACCTTTGCCCCGGAAATTCCAGGGGCAGAGGACCTGATAACCATGGCCCTGGAGAGGGGGAAAATTCCCTCCATTGGCCACACCAACGCTACTTACCCGGACATATTAAGGGCCTATCAAATGGGGGTGAGGCATTTTACCCATTTTCCCAACGCCATGAGGGGGATGCATCACAGGGAAATAGGTGCCCTGGGGGCAGGATTTCTCCTTGAGGAAGTCCACCTTGAGGTTATCGGTGACTTCGTTCACCTTTCTAAGGAATTTTTGAGAATAATTTTAAAGATTAAGGGACCTGAATTTTCCCTGATCTCGGACATGATCCCCCAAGGACCATCCGACTTACCTTTACTTGACCCTCACGGAAATCTCAAAGGGGGAGGGGTTCCGGTGGCCCTCCAGGCGGAGAGGATGAAGGGCCTGGGCCTTTCCCAAAGGGAATTGGAGAAGCTCTCCCTCCTTAATGCCCTTTCCTTTTTCCAATCCAGAAAATCCTGATGTCCCTGAGGTTGGTATCCGTGGGGCCGGTTTTTATAAGAAGTCCTAATTTATCAAAGAAAGTGTAGGAATCGTTATTTGCTAAGTATTCTTCGGGTTTCAAATCGCCCATTTTCTCGTAAATATCGCTGCAAAAGGCTGCACCAGCTGCATCTGTAGGACCGTCTATCCCGTCGGTTCCCATGCTTAAGGCACAAAATTGGCCCTTTATTTCCCGGCAATCCCTTATCAGGGCTAAGAGAAACTCGGTATTTCTCCCACCTTTTCCATCACCCCTTACCGTAACCGTAAGCTCTCCCCCTGAAAGGAGGACCAATGGAGGTTCCCATGGATTACCGCTCCTTAAAATTTCAAAGAGTATCCCTGAATAGACTCCGCTTACCTGGCTGGCCTCTCCCCTGTCCTCTGAGGTCAATATAATTGTTTCAAACCCCTCCTTTTTAGCCATTTTTTCAATATCCTTGAGTATCCTCAATGTGTTGGCCAGAACTACAAAGCGATTATTTCTAAAAACAGGGTCCGTGGGTTTCGGTGTCTCAGGGACTGAGCTTAATTTATCCAAAAAGGAGGAAAGGCCATATTTTTTCATAATCTCAGAAGCCCCCTCCAGGGTGGTTGGATCAGGAACCGTAGGCCCGGAGCCTATATCCTGTGGCTTATCCCCCATAACATCGGAAATGGCAAGGGTTATAACCCTTGAGGGGGCAAAGGCCCTGGCCAGTCTTCCTCCCTTTATGAGGGAAATATGTCTTCTTACGGTGTTAATTTCCCCTATGCTGGCCCCTGAGAGGATGAGTTTTCTGTAAATAAAGAAGAGGTCTTCGAAAGTAAAAGGTGGATGGGGAAGAACCGCTAAGGAAGATGCCCCACCGGAAATCAGAAAGAGAACCAGGTCCTGGGGACCTGTCTCCTCTGCTAAGGAAAGAAGCGCTTTTCCGGCCTTCAGGCTTTTACTATCAGGATACGGGTGGGAGCCCAAATAAAATTCAAAACCCTCCACTTCCCCTTCCTTGTTGGATATTACTATTCCCCTTTTTATCCTTTTCCCTAAAAACTCCTTAGCTCCCTGGGCCATGGAAACCGCGGCCTTTCCTATGGAAACTACAATTATGTTTTCATGGGAAAAATCTTGAAAATTGGCCTCAAGGAAATCCAGAACGAGATTATAACCTGAATTTTTTCTTATGGCCTCTACAGCCCAGGCCATTATTTTTTCAGGTATTTTTTCAGGCATTTAAGGCTCCTTTTTAACACTTCCTCCTTTGGCAGGCTTGCATCTATTACGTGATGAGCAGTGGACTTTATGACCTCAAGGTATATTTCCCGAACCCTTTTTAGGAAATCTTCCCTTTCAAAATGTTCCTCCCTGAGTTCTTTCCGGCTAAGGGCTTGCTCAGGTGATAGGTCCAGGAGAATAACAAGATCTGGTTTAGGGAAAACCTCATTTATCCTGCAAATTTCCTTATAATCCAACCCACGGGCTCCCTGATAAGCACAGGTTGAATAAAAATACCTGTCGCATATTACGATTTTCCCTTTCGAAAGGGCTGGTTTTAAAACCTTCTCCACATGTTCCATTCGGTCTTTAAAGAAAAGCTCAAGTTCCTCCTTGGGGGTTATATCACCTTGCCTTATTTTGTCTCTTAGCTGTTTTCCGTATTTTCCATAGCTTGGTTCGCTGGTTATTATTACTGAGTAACCACTCCTCTCAAGTTCCCTCTTGAGATCTTGGCTCAGTGTGGTTTTTCCTGCTCCGTCTATTCCCTCAATTACTATGAAAAATCCTGGCATTAATCCCGTATGGGCATTACCACATATTTATAATTGACAACATCATGCACAGGCTCAAAAACCACCGCTTTCCCAACCTCGTCAAAATACATTTTTACCAGATCTGAGTCCACGACGGAAAGAAATTCGTTTATATATCTGGGATTAAAGGTTATTTTAAAGCCCTCTCCCCTGTAATCTGCTTCTATTTTTTCCCTGAACTCTCCAAGGTCAGGATTCTGGGAACTTATCTCCATGTAACCTTCTTCTACTTTAAATCTGACTCCACCCTGCCTTTCATCAATTATTATTGAAGCTCTTCTCAAGGAATCCTGTAATGCCTCCCTGTTTATAATTACTTCATAATTTACGCTCCTCGGAAAAACAACCTCGTAATTAGGGAACCTTCCTTCCACTTTGGAAACATTTATGGTTTTTCCGTCAAACTGGAAGAAAATATTTCTTTCATCGTCACCAAAGGAAAGTTTTTCTTCCTCTGCCCTCTGCAATTTAGCGAGAACATTTTTAAGAAGTATGTATTCCTTAGTCTGGCCCTGATAATCGAAATCCTTTTCAACCAGTGAAAGCCTGTGACCGTCAGTGGAAACCATTATAGCCTTACCGTTATCAAGTTTAAAAAGAACACCGTTTATAATAAACCTGCTGTCCTTCTGGTTAATGGAGAAAATGGTTTTCCTTATGAACTCCTTCATTATTTCCGAGGGAAAATCGCTAATATCTATCTTCGGAGCAGGAAATTCGGGGAAACCTTCCGGACCGGTATATACCAGTTTAAATGGCGATTTTCCGTCATTAACCTCACAATGGGTGGAAGATATAGTTTTAAGTTCAACATGATCACCTGAAAAGGACCTTACTATCTCATATATTTTCCTTCCGTTTATGGCAATTTCTCCCTCTTCCTTAACCTCCGCTTCAACCCATGTCTTTATACCTATCTGAAGGTTTGTAGCCCTCAATTCAAGCTTGTCTCCCTCAGTTTTCATCAAAACATTGGATAATTTCGGATTGATTAACCTTTTTTCCACAACATCCTGGATAGAAGATAAAGCTTTGGATAAGTTATCTTTCCCGGTTTTTATCCACATTTTCACACTCCTTTATTTTTCCTGTTTAAATTTTATTAGAAAACATAATTTTTCTTCAAGAAAAATAATGCTATGTGAATTTGTGGAAATGGTCAAAATACAGGGAGCTTCCATGTGGATTTTATCTGAAAAATACTTCGATTTCCTCAATTTTCTTGGCTATTTCCGGGTCCTTCTCAATGAGTTTTTCTATTTTCTTTATGGAATGTATAACGGTAGTATGATGTTTTCCGCCGAAATAATCTCCTATTTCCGTTAGGGGCATTCCGAGAATTTTCTTAGCAAGAAACATTGAGACCTGCCTTGCCAGGGCAATGCTTCTTACTCCGCTTTTTCCTTTTATTTTTTCCGGAGCAATCCCGAAAACTTCCCCGGTCCTTTCAACAATGTCATCAAGGGTTATTCTTGATTCCCTGTCTGTTTCCACTTCTGCTATGATTCTCATGGCTTCCCTGGCTAAGGTTATAGAGACTGGCTCGTTCTTAAGGATGGACAGAGCTTTAAGCCTGGTAAGTGCTCCCTCAAGTTTTCTAACATTTGATTTTATCTTCATGGCAATGAATTCCACCACATCGTTGGGAACCTCGAAATTCATCAGTTCAGCCTTTTTCTTCAGGATTGCAATTCTCGTCTCGAGGGTTGGGGGCTGTATATCGGCTATAAGACCCCATTCAAACCTTGACATTAGCCTGTCCTCAAGCCCGGAAATATTTTTAGGGGGCCTATCGCTGGATAGGACAATCTGCTTCTGGGATTCATAAAGGGAGTTGAAAAGGTGAAAAATTTGTTGCTTCGTTTGCTCTTTTCCAGATAGAAACTGTATGTCATCTATCAATAAAACATCTACGCTCCTGTATTTTTCTTTAAAATCTATTATCCTATCGTGCTGGAGATATGAGACCATTTCGTTCATAAATTCCTCTGTGGTTCTGTATATTATTATAAGCTCAGGCCTTGTTTTCAAAACGAAATGTCCTATAGCGTTTAAAAGATGCGTTTTCCCTAAACCAACTCCTCCGTAAATAAAGAGAGGATTATAACTTTTACTGGGAGATTTCGCTACGGCCAGGGCAGCTGAATAGGCGAATTCGTTTTCAGGGGCCACCACAAAGTTTTCAAAGGTATACTTGGGGTTCAAGATTACTGATATGTTTTCCCTCTGCCTTTTTTTCCGCTCTTCTTCCTCCTCTTCTTCGTGAAATAACCTTACTTCGTAATTTTTGCCGAGGACATCCCTTATTATTTTCGGGAAAATTTCCGGAAAATTTTCTTTGAACATCCTTTTGAAGGTGGAACTTGGAGCCCTGACATAGAGAACATTACCCACCTTGCCTACATAAACAAGGGGTTCAAACCATGTTTCAAAGGTGAAACTGTCCACCCTTTCCCTTACTTCGTTTATAATCTGATCCCAAATCCTCATTTTCACATAAAATCCACAAAATGTGGAAATTTAAAAATCAAAACCTACCCAGAAATTATAAGTGGTATAGATGGTCCTTTGCAAATCAGTTCTGATTACATATTCTATATGAACGGGATATCCGAAGGTAAAGACTTCAATTCCGTAACCATAAGAGGCTATGGCATCTTTAAGGGTTATTGAAGGAAAATTACCTTCCCAGAGGATGGTTCTATATCCTGGGAGCCAGAAACCCCCTATGTCAAAGAAGAGAACCCCTCTTATGGGGCCTATGTTTCCTATGGGAGTCAGGGTCAGGTAGGTAATGGGAAACCTGAATTCAGCATTAAAGAAGAAAGTTTTTGTGCCAACGATGGACCTGTAGCCCACGCTTCTTAGTTCGTTGTTTCCTCCAATGAAATTGTAGAAGGGTGTTTTCCCGTAACTTCCGTAATAATTAAGCCTGAAGGCAAGGACGAAATCCCTTCCCAGGTTGAAATATTTTCTTGCATCCAGGTTAATGGTGAAATTGCTGATCTCTGCTTTATCCAGGCCAAATCTTTTCGTGAACATCAGCGATACCGTATCTCCGCTCAGGGGACCAAATCCTTTGAACCTTGAGGTTTCCCTGACGAAATTGAAATCAAGGTGGAGGTATTTCCCGGTGTAGAACAGGCCTGCATAGGGGTAATAATATCCCCCTACATTTTCCTTTATCTCCTCCCCACCACCTCCGAACTCTATTCTGTGGTAGAGGTCCAAGGGGTAATAGGCATAGGCGGAAATTCCAGTATACCTTCTCAGAACTATTGAAGGATAAACTGCGAAGATTCCGTAGAAGTAATAAAGCTTGAATTGGTAGGCACTTATGCCCCACCAGAGCCTTCTTTTCTGGTTGAAATATCCGAGCTGGTAGGATTGGTAGCGATAATCGTTGGAAGCGAAGAAGAAGAGCCTATGGTCAGCGAAAAGGTCCGAAAAGGAAAGATATGCGGAGGTGAAGAGCCTTCCGTCGGTGGAATACCCTATTGAAATAGGGGAGAGAAAATCAGGGGATAATTTTCCCAGCCCGGTTTTTATTTTTATTTTTTTAGGGTCTATTTTGGCGAGTTTTGGGTTCCATAGAGGAGAAATCTTCTCCTTTTCCCTGTAGGTTCCTATAACCTTCGGCTCTGCCCGATATATTTTAAAACCCATTCTGTGGAATCCAGTAAAGAAAAGTTTTCCTCCTTTAATAACCGGGAAGAAACATCCGGTGGAGACATCGGTGTATTTTTTAAGATTAAGATTTCGCAAATTTATGGAGTATATATCAAAACCCCCGTCCCTGTTGGAGGAAAATAGAATTTGGTCTTCTCCGTAAAACTGCGGATTTATATCCTGGGCCCTGGAATAGGTCAGTCTTCTTATCCTGTCCATGGAGGGAAAATCCGCGACAAACAGGTTAATGTATTTTCCCTGTGAGGCGGTAAAGACAATTTTTCTTCCCGAAGGAGAAAGGGCTACTTCCTTTATATACATTTTCCCCGGGGAAATTTCCTTTATTTTACCGGTGTTAAGGTCAATAACGAAGATTCCAGAAGAGGTGCCCCTGAACCCCACGAAAACCACTTTTTTTCCATCAGGGGTGAAAACTGGGGAAGTGGGATTGTATATCTCCTTTAAGCGGTATTCCCGGAGTATCTTTCCCTTGAAGGAATCTATGATAAACAATCGGTAATACTTGGTTCTTTTGCCAAAAAAGGCTATTCTTTCCCCGGCTTTATCCCAGGCTATTCCCCTTCCGGAGGAAGGGTCGTAGCCAAATTTTATTTTTTGATATTTAAGGGTTATCCCGTTGGTTAGATTTTTAAGTTTCCTTCCGTCCTTCAGGGAAATCAGCACAATGTCGTAGTCAGCCTGGGAGTAATTTATGGTAAGAACTGCCGCCACTTCCCCGCTGGGGGAAATCTGGAAGGAAAAAACCTGGGAGAAGGGAAATCTCGGGGAAACCGCGGGCCCGTAATCTTCAGGGAGATATTTGAGGAGCCTTTTCCTGAACCTTTTCCTCAGGTAAACTTTGAACCTGTTGTTAAATTCCTCCCTTTCTATGTGGAAGGTTTTTTTGATGGGGTTTGAGTATCTTATAACCCTGAATTTCTTCATCTCCCACCAGAGCTTTCGTATACCTGTAAGCCCGTATTCCTTTTCTATAAAGTCAAAGAGGGCGTGTCCGAAGTCGTAAGGAACCCGTCCCACACCTCCTGCCAGGTCCCCGGAACGGGTTATCTCCGGAACTGAGTCGGTTTCCACAGCATCCACCAGGGTAACCAGGGGGAAGGGCTCCCAGTCCCCGGTGGCGTATTCAGCAAAGCCCTCCATCATCCAGAGGGGAACTTTTATTCTGAAAACCGCCGAAGGGGAGAGTCCTTCATAAAGAATATAAAATTCAAAAGCGTGGGTCAGCTCATGGTTTATCAATCGCTTGAGATAAAAGGGAGGTAGATCTGCGGGTATCACCACCCTCCTTCTAAAGGGCTCTGAAAAGCCAAGGACCTCCTCCGGAACCAGACCACCGTAGAGGTTGGTTTGTTCAAAATCAAAATGGTTTCTGTAAAAGATTATGGGTATTTTTTCCTTTATTTCAACTCCAGTGAGGGAAGAAAGACGGGCATAACTTTCCCTGGCATAGGTTATTATTTCCCGGAGCCTTCCCTGATTGTAAAAAAGAAAGCGAAAGTGCTGGGTGTCGTATTCCTTCCAGCGGAAATCGTTGTATATAACCTTGTTTTTTCCGTAATAGGGGATCAATTGTCCTAAAAGCAACGAGGAAAAGAAAAGAATTATGAATTTCCTCATTTTTCACCTCAGAAGATAATGCATTATTTCCTTTTTCTGGTAGGAAATATCGGAGAGCAAACTGGATGTCATTCTTTGAAGCACGGAATAAAGGGCAAATATGGAGGATTCATATTCGCGGAACTTCATCCGCTCCTCAATGCATTTGTGGTAATTATATTCCTTTATGGTAAAGCACATCTTCATGTGGATTATTTTCACGGGAACCAGGGTGGGTGGAGCAACGGTTTGTTCCGGGGGGGAATAGTAGGTATAAGCCCTTTTAAGGGAGGCCTCGTATACCACCTTCAGCAGGGGACTTCCCTCCCCGCTGGCCACCTTGATGTTTCCGGTGGTTTCCAGCTCGTTTCTCAGGAATTTCTCAACTTCTTCCCGGACATTTTTTATTTCCACGAAGTCGTTTTGAAGGGAAGTTTCTTCCACTTTTAGGTGCAACTCCCCTATTTTCACCCCAAGGGCAGGGGGCCTTTCCACATCCACGCGGATTCTGTAGTAATTGGTGCAAGAGGAAAACCCTAAAATTAGCAGAAGGAGCAAAAATGTTTTTCTCATTTTTTCCTTCTCTTTTTCAGTTCAAGAAATATAGCGTAATTAGCTCGAATTTTGGAATTATTCGGCTCAAGCTTCAGGGCCTTTTTATAACATTCTTCCGCCTTTTTAAAATCCCCTAAGGCCTCGTAGGCCACGGCTAAGTTATTGTAGGCCTCTGCGGTGGGTTTAAGTTCTGCGGCCCTTTTGAACCTGTATAAAGCTTCCTTCCAGAGCTTTAATTTCGCAGCCTTAATACCCAGGTCAATGTTGTAACGGTAAAAATCCGGGGAGCAGGCGGCGAGAAAGAGGAGGGCTAAAAGGAGAAATTTCCTCATGGAAAAATTATAAACCCATTATGGCGGAGAGAACGAGAATTTTCACCAGATCTCCGGGAATAAAGGGAAGAAATCCCAGCTCCAGGGCGGATTTCCAGCCCACAAAGAGCGATAGCCAGGAGAGTCCCCCAACATAAATGGGAAGGGAGGAGATGGAGAGAAGGAAAATTCTGGAAGGAAAAGAGCGGAGTTTGCCCTTTTCGTGGAAGTATCCTGCCAGATATGCGGAGAAGGGAAAGGCAAGGAGATAACCAGCGGTGGGGCCCATAAAGAAGGGGCCAGCTGCAGCGAAGAAGGGAAACCCTGCGCTTCCCATGAACAAATATAGGAGCACGGTCTCGGCGGCCAACTCCTTTCCTAAGAAGATACCCAGGAAAAGCACGGCAAAGGTCTGGGCGGTAACAGGGACCGGAGAGAAGGGCAGGGGAAAGGCCAGACGGGAAGAGAAAATAAGAAGCAATAATCCCCCGATAATCCTGGTGCCTGGTAGCGAAACCGCCATTTCTAATCTTTTTTCCATTTTTCACCCCTTTTTCTTATAGTCTTTCCCGGACTACCCACTATTATACTAAAATCCTCGTATTCCCCCCTGAGGAGGGAGCCTGCCCCTACCACGCACCCGTAACCCAATCGGGTCCCGTCAAGAACCACCACAGAAGCTCCAAGCCAGCAGTCCCCTCCGATTTTAACCCCCTTTCCCTTCTTTATACCCTGTTCCACTATGGGCTTTGTGGTGTCTTCGAAATAATGCTCCCCTCCTGCAACTATATAACAGTGACCGGCCACGAAGGTCTTGGGACCAATTTCCACCCGGTGGTTGGAATAAACGGTGACATTATTGGAGAGGTTAACCTCTTCGTTCAAGAAAATATCCCCGTATTTACAGGAAAGGGTGGTATTTCTGGCAATTATGCACCTATCCCCTATCCTTAATCTTCCCCCTTTGCCGTCCAGAAGGACATTTTCGTCAAAGACCACCTCATTACCGATTTCGATGTTTCTGGGGTTTCTTATGGTTATGCCCCTGCCAAAAACCACCCCCTTCCCGCAAGTTTTAAAAAGGGGAGGAAAGAAAACCCTTCTCAGAAAATATCCCAGGGCCCCGGGAATATTGGTGAACAGGGTAACCACTATTTCGTAATAGAGGAACCTGAAAAAACCTACCTCTCCAGGGGCAAGCTTCCTGTATTTTTCCAGGGCAGAAGCCCTTTTCTTTAAAACATACCTGGTATCCGGAGGTGTTTCACGTGAAACATTCATTTTTCAGGACCCTTTCCACTAATTCCCTAAGAGCTCCCTCCCCTCCCCTGCTTTTAAGCAAAATCTTCGCCCTTTCTTTTACTTCCTCCACGGCATCGGCCACCGCGGCCCCAATTCCCGCCTCCTCCATGGCCGGAATGTCCTGGATGTCATCTCCGAGGAAAATGGCCTCCCCCTTTTCCAGCCCGTATTTTTCCATTATTTTTCTCATGACCTCCGCTTTATCCCTTACTCCGAAGAAAGCGTCGGCGATTCCCAGCTTCCTTGCCCTTTCCTCTGCTGCCTTGGATTCAAGACCAGAAATTATAGCTATGATTATTCCGGCCTTTCTGGCCAGATAGACCGCCATTCCGTCCTTAACATTGAAGGCCTTGGCAGGTTCGCCCTGGCCCTCAAAGAAATAAAGTTTCCCGTCTGTTAAAGTCCCGTCCACATCCACTGCTATAAGCTTTATACCCATCAGAAAAGCTCCGTTCTCCACAGGTCATGAAGGTGCAGGAGACCCTCTAACCTGCCTTCCCTGTCCGGCACCAGAAGACAGGTTATTTTCCTCTCCTCCATTATTTTAAGGGCCCGGGTGGCCAGTTCTTCCCGGGATATGGTTATGGGGTCCCTGGTCATTATATCCTTGGCCCTCTTTTTCATTATGTTGCCGTCCCTGAGAAGGGCCCTTCTAAGGTCCCCGTCGGTTATGATTCCCACCAATTTCCCGGAGGGAGAAACCACCGCGGTGGTTCCGAAACCCTTACGACTCATTTCCTCCACCACTTCCTCCAGAGGGGTCTCCTCATAGACCACAGGGAGCTCCTCTCCTGTATGCATGAGATCTGCAACCCGAAGGAGTTTTTTCCCTAAAGCACCTCCTGGGTGAAATCTGGCAAAGTCCTCTTTCCCGAACCCCCTCTTTATCATCAGGGCTACAGCCAACGCATCACCTAAGGCCATGGCTGCGGTGGTGGATGAGGTGGGAACCATTCCGAAGGGGGCAGCTTCCCTGGGGACCTGTCCGTTAATTACTATATCGGAGTTTTTCCCTAAGGTGGAGCTGGGGTTTCCGGTTATGGAAATGAGCTTAAACCCGAGCCTTTTTACGAAGTAAACCAGTCTTTTTATCTCCTCGCTTTCCCCACTGTATGAAACCGCTAAGATTATATCCTGGGGTGAAAGGGTTCCAAGATCCCCGTGGACGGCTTCCGCAGCATGTATAAATATGGAAGGGGTTCCCGTGGAGGAAAGGGTTGCAGAAATTTTCCTGGCTACAAGACCGGATTTCCCTATCCCCGTAAGAACTATCTTTCCCTTACAATGAAATATTTCCTCCACCGCCCTGCAGAACTCCTCCCCTAAATTCTCCCGGACCTTTCTCAGGGCTTCCTCCTCAATGGAAAGCACCTTTTTCCCTTCTTCCAGAAGGTTCATTTCCTTGCCTCCCACAGCCTTAAAAGCCTTTTTAGCAGAGCTTCCACCTTTGAAAGGGGGAGGGAATTGGGCCCATCCGAGAGGGCCTCTTCGGGTCTTGGGTGCACTTCCATGAAAATTCCGTCGGCTCCAACAGCTATGGCGGCCGAGGCCATGGTTTCTATGAACCGGGCTTCTCCCCCGGAGGAGTCACCCCGGGCTGACGGTTTCTGAACGGAGTGGGTGGCATCCATAACCACGGGATATCCAAACTCCTTCATTATGGGGATGGAGCGAAAATCAACAACGAGGTTCCCGTATCCGAAAAAGGTGCCTCTTTCAATAAGGATTATCTTTCTGTTTCCCGTGCTTTCTACCTTTTCGGCAGCCTTTTTCATGTCCCAGGGAGCCAGGAACTGACCCTTCTTTATGCTTACAGGTTTTCCCGTTTTTCCTGCTGCTAAGAGCATGTCTGTCTGGCGGGAAAGAAAGGCTGGAACCTGGAGCAGATCCACTGCCTCTCCTACCTTTTCCGCCTGCCAGGGCTCGTGGAAATCCGTGGTTACAGGCAGGCCTGTCTCCCCTTTTATTTTCCGCAGCATTTCAAGCCCCTTATCCAAACCTGGCCCCCGGAAGGATTTTATAGAGGTTCTATTCGCCTTATCAAAGGAGGCCTTGAATATATAGGGGATGCCCAGTTTTGCGGTAATTTCCTTCATTTTATCGGCTATTTCTAAGGCTATTTCTAAGGATTCCAGCACACAGGGACCGGCTATTAAAAAGAAGGGTTCCGACGGAATCTCAATATTTCCTATTTTAAATTTCACCTCTTTTCCTCCTTAGGGCAGCCTTAACGAAGGCCACAAAGAGGGGATGGGGGGAGAAGGGGGTGGATTTGAATTCCGGATGGAACTGGCAGCCGAGAAACCAGGGGTGATCGTGAATTTCTATAATTTCCACCAGCCCGCTCTCAGGGTGAACGCCGGTAATCTTTAAACCCTTTTCCTGAAGAAGGCTTTCATATTCAGGGTTAAATTCGTAACGGTGTCTGTGCCGTTCGTAGATTACCTCCCTTCCATAGGCCTCATAGGCAAAGGAGGGCTTTTTTATCTGGCATTTGTAAGCCCCTAATCTCATGGTTCCACCCATTTGATAAACTCCCCGCAGGTTGGGAAGAAGCACTAAGACCTTGTGGGGAGAAGCTTCGTCGAATTCCTCGCTGTTGGCCTTTTTAAGGCCTGCCACATTCCTTGCGAATTCAATGGTGGCCACCTGCATACCTAAGCAAATCCCGAAATAAGGAATTTTCTTCTCCCTGGCGAATTGTGCTGCCCTTATCATCCCCTCAATTCCCCTTTCCCCGAAACCGCCGGGCACTAAGATGGCCAAGGAGTTTCCCAGAAATTTTTCCGGACCCTGTTCCAGGATATCCTCCGCTTCCACCCATCGCTGAGTGACCCTTACCCCATTGGCTACTCCGGCGTGGAAAAGGGCTTCATTCAGACTTTTATACGAATCCTTCAGCTTAACATATTTCCCCACCATGGTTATTTCCACCTCTTCCCCGAGGGAATTTACCCTGTTTATGAAATCTTTCCACTTGCTGAGGTCGGGCTTGTTCCTGGGCAGGTTTAATTTTTGGAGAATTTTCTCGTCAAGACCCTCCCTGTGAAAATTCAGGGGAATTTCGTATATGGTTTTAACATCCCTGGCCGAGATGACATTTTCTTCCCGAACATTGGAGAAAAGGGCTATCTTTGCTTTTATATCCTGGGGAAGCTCCCTGTCAGAGCGGCAAAGGATGAAGTCAGGCTGAATTCCGATAGCCCTCAGCTCCTTTACCGAATGCTGGGTGGGTTTGGTTTTAAGCTCTCCAGAGGTGGGGATGAAGGGAACTAAGGTCAGGTGCACATAAACCACATTGGAAGCTCCTTCCTCCAGCCCTATTTGTCTTATGGCTTCCAGGAAAGGAAGGCTTTCTATGTCCCCTACGGTTCCTCCAATTTCCACTATGGAGATATCCACCTTTCCGTAAAATTTTCTTATAGCTGCCTTTATCTCGTCGGTGACATGGGGAATCACCTGGACGGTTTTCCCTAAGTAATCCCCCCTCCTTTCCTTGTTTATTATGGACCAGTAAATTTTCCCGGCAGTGAAGTTGCTATCCCGGGTTGTCTGTATTGAGGTAAACCTTTCGTAATGGCCCAGGTCCAGATCGGTTTCCGCCCCGTCTTCGGTCACAAAAACCTCCCCGTGCTGAAAGGGGCTCATGGTTCCAGGGTCCACGTTAAGATAAGGGTCTATTTTCTGCATGGATATGGAAAGCCCATGGGCCTCCATTAAGGCCCCTATGCTGGCGGCAGCCACCCCCTTGCCTAAGGAGGAGAGGACCCCTCCGGTTACGAAAATGAACTTAGTTTTTTTCTCCACAAAGCACCTCCCTGGCTTTTTCAAGGTCCTGCGGGGTGTCCACGGAGATAAATTTTCCCCTTATATAGAGCATCTTAAATTTCCTCCCGTGATAGATGGCTCTTAGCTGTTCAAGCCCTTCTGAGGTTTCAAGGGGAGAGGTAGGCAGGGATAGAAACCAGAAAAGGGCCCTGGAGGAAAACCCGTAAACCCCAATGTGCTGGTAAAAGGGGCCTTTATAGGGAACAGGGCTCCTTGAAAAATAAACCGAATAGCCCTCAGAGTCCAGAACCACTTTAACCGTGTTGGGGTCAGAACCGTCTTCGGCATCGGTATAGAGGCTCACCAATTCTTCCCCCCGGGCCAATTCCCCTGCCACCGCATCCAGAGCCTCCGGGCTTATAGTGGGCTCGTCCCCCTGAATGTTTATGTAGGCATCGGCCTTTATTTTTTTGGCCACTTCCCCCATCCTTTCGGTGCCGCTACGGTGGTGGGGAGAGGTCATAAGGGCTTGGCCTCCAGCCATTTCCACCACATGCTTTATCTTTTCGGAATCCGTAGCCACCAATACCCTGGATAGGGTTCTGGCCCTGAGCACAGCCTCTAAGGTCCAGAGAATGAGGGGCTTCCCGCATATTTCCCTCAAAGGCTTTGCGGGAAGGCGCGTTGAGCCTTCCCGGGCAGGGATAATACCCACTATTTCCATTCGTTTTTCAGCTCCTTTTCCACATCTGACCTGGGAAGCACCTTGGCTGAGCCTCTAAAAAGGGCTCCCTCTTTTATGGAAAGCACGGGGGTTATTATATCAGCTTCCAGGCGGGCGCTGGCTTCAAGGTTTACCCTCTCCCTGGCCATTACTTTTCCCTTTACCCTTCCACTTATTATCAGTTCTTTTCCTAAAACTTTTCCCTCGATAATCCCCTTTTCCCCTATTATTATGTCCGAGGAGCAGAGGACATCCCCCTTTATTTTACCGTCAATCCGTATAGGATTTTTGGTCCTTATATTCCCTTCTATTTCCATGGCCTCATCTATGTAAGCCTTAAAGGGCGTCTCAGCCATTTTTACCTCCCCGAAGAGCCAGGAGAATTCTTTCCAGTTCCTCCTTGTCCCTGAAGTAAATTTTAAGCACCTTTTTGCCTATAATTACCTTAGTTCCCAGGGCCCGGGAAATCTCCTCCTCAATATGGGAAAGTTTACGCTCCCCTCTGGCCTTTTCCCGCCTTACCATCTCCTCCACATCTCTTACCGTCATATTCCTCTTCCTTATCCTTTCGAAAAGCTCCATTTGCTTTTTGGGGTCCTGAACCGAAAGCAGAGCCCTGGCCTGGCCCATGTTTATTTCTCCCCGATGAAGGGCTTCTTTTATTCTCTCAGGAAGCCTGAGGAGCCTGAGGAGGTTGGTTACTGAGCTGCGGTCCATACCGGTTATTTTCGCCAGCTCCTCGTGGGAGAGGTGAAAACCCTCCCGGAGTTTTTCCAGGTCTTCAGCAATTTCCAGAGGGGAAAGATCCTCTCTCAGGGTATTTTCCACTAAGGCCAAGGCAGCCGCTTCCCTGTCGGATACATCCTTAACTATCGCGGGAATCCTCTTAAGTCCAGCCTTGATGGCTGCCCTCCACCTTCTCTCTCCGGCCACCAGATAATACTCCCCGTCCTTTCTCCTCACAATCACCGGCTGGAGCATCCCGTTTTCCTTTATGGACTGAGCCAGCTGCTCCAGGTTTTTAAACTCCCTTCTGGGCTGGAAGGGGTTCGGTTTAATTAACGAAACATCCAGATAAACCAGTTCCCCTTCTGGCTGGTTGAGGAGGTCCGCAAGACCCTTTCCTAACCCTCTTTTCATCTTCTTAAAATCTCCTTGGCTAAATTTAGGTAAGCCTGAGCCCCCTTTGATTTTATATCATAAAGCACTATGGGTTTTCCATAACTTGGGGCCTCGCTCAGGCGGACATTCCTGGGTATTACCGTGGCGAATACCTTGCCTGGAAAGTATTTTCTGGCTTCCCTTTCCACCTGCCGGGCCAGCACAGTTCTTTCGTCGTGCATGGTTATTAGTATCCCCTCAATTTCAAGGTCAGGATTATAATGGCTTTGAATCTTCCTTATGAAGGAAAGAATTTCGGAAAGGCCTTCCATGGCTAAGTATTCGCTCTGAAGGGGTATTATCACAGAATGGGCGGCTACCAAGGCATTAAGGGTCAGATATCCCATGGAGGGAGGACAGTCAAGAAGCACGAAGTGAAAATCCCCGGATATTTCCTTTAACCTTTCCTTGAGGAGTTTTTCCCCGCCTTCCCGTTCCATCAGGCTGAGCTCTGCTGTGAGCATGGATGGGTTGGAGGGGACTATTTTAAGGTAGCGGATTTCGGTATTTTTTATGGCCTTTTCCCAGGGGAGCCCTTCCAGAAGGACCTGAGCCACCGAATATGGCTGCTTCCTCTTGTCAAGGCCCGAGGCGGTGGTGGCATTTCCCTGGGGGTCCAGGTCAATAAGAAGAACTTTCCTTTCCGCTAAGGCTAAGGAGGCTCCTAAGTTTACCGCTGTAGTTGTTTTCCCTACCCCTCCCTTCTGATTGGCTATGGCTAAGATTTTTCCCATTTGCGAATTATAACCAGAAAAATTTTATCCCTTCCGGAAATTTTCCTTACCTCAGTATTATACTTTTTAACCTTTCCATGGCTAAGAAGTCTTTCCACCTCATTTTCCCCGGTGACAAAGCAGTATCCCTTTTTTATGTATCGGCAGTCTTCCCTTATAAATGCTTCCTTTCTTTTTATCCCCATGGCTGTTAGGTAATCAAAGGAGGAGCCGCAGTAAATCTTGTGGAAGAGGGAAAAATCACCCTCCACCACTTCCACACCCTCAAGGCAGAACCTCTCCACAGCCCTTCTCAGAAAATCGGCCTTTTTTTTCCTGGGTTCCACCAGCACAACCCTTTTTTCCGGAGCCATGAGCTTTATGGCAAGGCCGGGAAATCCTCCTCCGCTTCCCACATCCACCAACGAGGAGAAGGGTTCTAAGACCCTTAGAATCTCAGAGGAAATTTCCCATAGATATGAAAATGTTCTGTCAAAACTCCTGCGGGAAATCAAATTTACCCGGAGATTTTCCTGCCTCAGGAATTCTCTGAACTCTTCCTTTTTTTCCATTCCCGTATTCTTCCTATAAGAAGGGCTAAGGCGGCAGGGGTCATTCCCGGAATCCTCCGGGCTTCGGCTATGGTCCGGGGTCTGTAACGGGAAAGCTTTTCCTTAAGCTCTGTGGAGAGGCCCTCAACGGTGGAGAAGTCCATCTCCTGCGGGATTTCCAGGCTCTCCTCCTTCTTTATCCTTTCCGCCACCCGCACTTCCTTTTCTAAGTATCCGCTGTATCTCATCTCAGCATCCAGGAACCTTTCCTCGTCCTGATTTTCCGGTCTCAGCTCCGGGGGTAAGAGGGAGATGGCTTCTTTAAGGGAAATCTTTCCGGAGGTATAGGCCCGGGCAATGGGGATTCCCTTGTGTTTTTCCTGAAAGAAATACGCCCTTGCCCTTTCCCGCCTTTCCTTTCTTTTGAGAAATTCCCTGTATTCCTCCTCCCCCACTAAACCCAATTGGTGGGCCAGGGGGGTGAGCCTTATATCAGCATTATCGGCCCTGAGGTAAAGCCTCCTCTCTGCCCTGGAGGTAAACAGCCTGTATGGCTCATCCACCCCCTGGGTAACCAGATCATCTACCATGACCCCGATATAGGAGAGTTCTCTGGGAAGTATAAGGGGAGGTTTGCCCTTGAGTTTGAGGGCAGCGTTTATGCCAGCCAGAAGGCCCTGGCCTGCTGCTTCTTCGTATCCAGAGGTTCCGTTTATTTGTCCGGCCAGAAAGAGATTTTCCACTATTCTGGTCTCAAGGCTATGGGTTAGCTGGGTGGGGTTTGCGAAATCGTATTCTATGGCGTATCCAGGCCTCATCATCACCGCATCCTCCAGCCCTGGGATAGCCCTTAGAAATTTTTCCTGAACCTCGTAGGGAAGGGAGGAAGAGAGGCCATTGGCGTAAACCTCCTTGGTTTCAACTCCCTCGGGCTCCAAGAAAATATGATGTCTGGAATGGTGGGGGAATTTCACTATTTTATCCTCAATGGAGGGGCAATACCTGGGACCAATGCCCACTATTCTCCCGCTGTAAAGGGCGGACCTGTGAAGGTTTTCCCTGATAATCCTGTGGACTTCCTCGTTGGTATAGCCCAGATAGCACACGATCCTATTCTTAACTTCCCTGGTCCAGAAGCTCAGGGGGACAGGGTCAGGGTCCCCTTCCTGGGGCTGAAATTTCGAATAGTCAATGGTGTCGGCGTGGAGCCTCATGGGAGTTCCGGTTTTAAGTCTCCCTGTCTCAAATCCCAGTTCCTTTAAATTTTCCGCAAGTTCTATGGATGCAGGCTCATTGGCCCTTCCCGAGGGGTAGTTTCTTTCTCCTATGTGAATCAGACCATTCAGGAAGGTTCCCGGGGTAAGAATCACAGCTCCTGCCCTTATTTTTATTCCCTCCAAGGTTTCCACCCCGCTGGCCCTTCCTTCCTTTACCAGAACCCGGGTTACTATGCCCTGATAAAGGACGAGACCGGGAACCTCCTCCAGGAAATGCTTCATGGCTAAGCGATAACAGGCCTTATCCTCCTGGGCCCTGGGTGCCTGAATGGCTGGTCCTTTCTTCCTGTTAAGGAGGCGATAGTGAATTCCGCACCTGTCCCCTACCTTGGCCATGGCTCCTCCCATGGCATCTATCTCCCTTACCAGTTGGCCCTTGGCCGTTCCCCCTATGGAGGGATTACAGGACATCTGTCCTACTGTCTCCAGATGAATGGTAATCAGCAGGGTTTGAAGGCCCATTTTAGCTGAGGCAAAGGCCGCTTCTATTCCGGCATGGCCTGCCCCGACCACTATTACATCGGTGTCTATCATTTTCCTATACAGAATCTTGAGAATATGTTATCGAGAACTTCCTGAGGAGTAATTTTCCCGAGGATTTCCTCTAAGGAAAGTATTGCCTCCCGCAATTCTTGAGCCACTATCTCCGGGGCCTCACTCTCAAGTGCCCGGAGAAGGTGTTCCTCGGCCCTTTTAAGGGCAATCCTTTGCCTGGAATTTATATATAGGCCCTGGGCTGGTTGTTTTAGTATAAATTTTTCTTTGAGGGCTTTCTTCAGCCCCTCAAGGCCCTGCCTTTTCTTTGCAGAAATTAAGAGGGGAGACTCTCCTGTGAGGGATTTTACCTCCTCTGGTTCCAGTTGAAGGGGAAGATCCGTTTTGTTTATCACCACCACCTTATTGTGCTTAGACAGCAAATTTATGAGTTTGTGGTCCGGGGGTTCCAAGGGTTTTGCCCCATCCAGTATGAGGATTGCCCCGTCCGCTTCCCTGAGAAGGAGCTCCGCCCTTCTCATCCCTTCCCTTTCTATCTCATCCCTGGGCTCCGGGTTCATCCCAGCAGTATCTATAAGGATGAAGGCTACCCCGTCTATAATAATCCTTTCCCTGAGGAAATCCCGGGTGGTGCCAGGCACCTCGGTAACAATGGCCCTTTCTTCTTCTAAAATGGCGTTAAACAGGGAGCTTTTCCCGGAATTGGGTTTCCCTACGAGAACCAGGGTTACCCCTTCCAGGAGCTGTTTTCCCGTTTCAAAAAGGGAAAGAAGGTCCCTGACCGAAGAAAGGGAGTCCCTTAGGGTTTTTCTGAGTTCGTCCCTGTTTATTTCTATCCCTTCGTCGGGAAACTCTATTTCCGTCTCTAAGAGAACAGCAGAGGAAAGCAGCCTCTCCCTGAGTTCTTCTACCCTTTTAGAGAGGCTTCCCTGAAGTTGAGAAAAGGAAAGCTTTACCCCTTCAAAGGACTGGGCTTCCACCAGTTCTTCCACCGCTTCTGCCCTTACCAAGTCCATTTTTCCGTTAAGAAAAGCCCTGTAGGTAAACTCCCCTGGCCTGGCAAGCCTGGCCCCCTTTGCAGTGGCCAGCTCCACTATTTTCCACACGATTATGGGATTACCGTGGGGGGTAAATTCCACCATGTCCTCCCCGGTATAAGAATGGGGAGCCCTGTAAAAGATGGCTATCCCTTCGTCGAAAAAGCTCCCCTGGGTAAAATCGTAAAATTTTCCGTAAACTGCCTTTCTGGTGGCTATCTTCCCCGAGGGTTTAAAGATTGCCTCTGCGATGGGAAAGGCCTCCGGTCCTGAAAGCCTCACCATGGAGATGGCACCCCTTCCCTGGGGGGTGGCCGGGGCCACTATGGTATCCTCAAACATCCTTAAGTTTGAATATTTTTACCCTTTTTATGGGCCCTTCCCCTTCGCTCTGGGAGGCAACCCCATCCATGGAGTTTACCACCATGTGTATTATTCTCCTTTCGTTGGGTTCCATGGGAAAGAGAAGCTCCTCCTCCCCGGTCTCCCTGACCCTTTCCGCTACCCTTCTGGCTAAGCGGCGAAGATAATATTCCCTTTGCCTTCTGAATCCATGGGTGTCGGTTATTATCCTCTTTCCGATGGAAGGGAATAATTTGTTGAGGAGATATTGTAGGGCGTTTAGGAGTTCTCCGTGATTCTCGGTGAAGATGTAATAATCATCCCCCATGTACTCAACCACCAGCATGTTTCCCCGGGAATCCCGGCAGAAGAACTCGCCATTTAGATAAAGCTTTTCCTTGAGAAAGTTCAGGAAAGCCTTCAGGTCTTCCTCCTTGGTTTCGTCCCTTGCCCAGGCCTGTATTACTATTTTTCTCTGTTTCCCGAAAAGGGACGATTTTTCCTTAACGATTCTGTAGGCGAGTTTTTCTCTGGGAAGCCCGAAATAATCCTCCGCCTCCTGGAGGGCGGCCTCCATATTGATGCCTTCAAATTCCCTTTTTTCATGTTTCATGTGAAACCTCTAAGGTGCGAAGGTATTTATTTATGAAGTATTGCTGGCCTATAGAAAGCAGGTTGTAGGTTAGCCAGTAAAGAACGAGCCCCGAGGGGAAGGATGCGAAAAGAAAGGTGAAAAATCCGGCCATTAGAAATGCGGTGATTTTTTGCTGGGAGGGGTTCCCCGACGGGGTCATTATCTGTAGAGCAAACTGGGAAATCCCCATAAGTATCGGAAGGATATAATAAGGATCCCTGGCGGATAGGTCCTTTATCCACAAAAAGAAAGGCTGTTGCCAGAGCTCTACTGCCGCAGTAAGCAGGCTGAAGAAAGCCCAAAGGATGGGGAGCTGCAGGAGCAACGGCAGGCAGCCAGAGGCAGGATTTACCCCCTCCTTTTTGTAGAGGGCCATGAGCTCCATGTTCATCTTTTTCTTTTGCTCGGCGTCCGCCCCCTTGTATTTTTGCTGAATTATCTTTATTTTGGGTTGAAGTTTTTGCATCTTATACATGCTCACATAACTTTTATGGGTTAGGGGATAAAGTAAAAGCTTGATTAAAAGAGTTATGAGTATTATTGCAATTCCGTAATTGGGGATAAGGTGAACATAAATCCATTTCATGGCCACAAGTATGGGAACCCCGATAAACCAGAAAAGCCCGAGGTGCACTATTTTGTCCGTTTTCTTCCCCAGTTTTCTCAATATGAAATAATCCTTAGGGCCTATGTAAACCCTTTGGGGAGAAGCCACGGACAAAAACGGCCGGGAATTTATCCTTACCAGGCTGGCCTCCCGGGAAAAGAATAGGACGGTGAAGTATCTGTTGTGATATGCAATCCATTGATCGGTAGTGAAGGTGGCGGGCTCCTCTTTTTTCACAGTTTTTACTGAGTCTCCCTTGAGAAAGCTTATCTCCCTCTTTTCCATGGCGCTCTTGGGATTGTCGCTTATGGGGGCGAGCCCGGGACCCCAGAGCACAAAGGGAAATTCCTTGCCCTGTTTTCTGACCGTAACCCTTACCTGAAGGATGTAGGGCTTTTTGTAAGTAAATTCCTTTATTACCAGGTTATTCTGGTCCTTTTTTAGTAGGAATTTTACGGTATTTCCCTCTTTTTCCACCTGATAATCGGAGGTGTTAGCCCACAGGTCAAATTTCCGATCCCCGGTAAGAACAGAGAAGGGTCTTAAATCCCCTTCCGGAACCATCTCAAGATAATTACCATCTCTCTTGTATTTTTTTAGCTTCCAGGAAACGAGGACCCCTCCCCTGGAGGAAAAGGCGTAGGAGACCAGTTGAGCCTCTCCCTTTATGATTTTTTCCTGCCCTGGCGCGGAGGCAACAGGAAGGGTAATTTCCTCCGCCGGAGGCCTTACGGGTTTACGCTCGGGTTTTGGGGGTGCTTTCTCCTCCTTTTGGACAGGAGCAATGGGCCTGGGTTGCTGAGATTTTCTGGCGAAAAAAACCTGATATCCAATGATGATGAAGGTTGAAAGCACTATGGCAATAAGCAGCCTTATCTCATCGCTCTTCATTTTTCACTCCTATGGCACGGGATCATGCCCTCCTGGATTCCAAGGGTGGCATCGGGAGACCCTTTTAAGAGATAACCATCCCCCTTTTATAACCCCGTATTTTTTTATTGCTTCAATGGAATACTCTGAACACGTAGGAGTAAAACGGCATGTGGTGGGGAAGAGAGGGGAAATTAAAGTTCTGTAAAGCTTTATGAGAAAAATTAAAAAATCCTTCACCTTCCCTCCATGGCTGAGAGAAAGGCCCTCTTTAGCTCCTCGAAACTGGCCCCTTTGGCCTCTTTTTTCACATAGAATACCATATCGTAACCCACATCCTTTCTATAAAGCCTGAAAATCTCTTTCAGCCTCCTCCTGATCCTGTTTCTTTCCGCCGCTTTTCCGAATTTTTTATTTGCTACCACAGCTATCCTGTCGTAACCCAAATTATTCCTCCTGAGCAAAAGGGAAAAGAAGGGAGTTTCCCTCCTTTCGCCCCTTCTAAAAACCCCGATTATATCGCGAGATTTCTTTAATCTCCTTTCCCTTCCCAGTGCCCTCTCAGGATGGGGCAAGGCGCCACCTTCCCTTTCTCCTCCTTCTCTTCAGCACCGCCCTTCCCGCTTTAGTTCTTGACCTTACGAGAAAGCCGTGGGTACGTCTTCTCCTTCTTCTGTTAGGTTGAAAAGTCCTCTTCATCTCGTTCCTCCAAGGGGGGAATGATAATAATTATACCAAGCTCAGTCAAGAGCTATTTCTTCCGAAAAGTTTCTGAAAAATTCCGGATTTTCTTTTTTTGCCTGTGAAGTTGGCCGTGGGGTCCAGGGCCTCTATTTTTTTTATAGGTTTCAGGTCCGAGGGTTCCACTAAAAAGGCTATGGCATAGGCCTCAATGGCGCCGCTTTTTACCCCCAGGGCTTCCAGACATTCCCCCAGGCTCAACCAGTAGTCCCTGCTTACGGGATACAGGGAAATGGCGGTTTTGAAAGATTTTGCCGCTGCATCGTAGCTTCCCATTTTTTTTAGGGCCAGGCCCAGGAAACCATGATAGGAATGCTTTTGAGGCACCAGTGAGGCTGCATTTTGAAAGTGCTCTGCTGCCTCCCGATATTTGCCCTGATAATATTCCTTCTTCCCGAGCTTGAACTCCAATTCCGCCCTTTCAAAATCCTCATCCTTTTTGGGACGAGGTTTTTTTTGGGCGTAAAGGGGGATAAAGGCATCGGTTATCTTTTTAAAGGAGGCTCCGTGCTGAAGGAAACCCTGCCATTTTTTTCTCCTTGCCTTTTCAACGATGCTCTTGAGCTTGCCTATGTAAGCTTCGCAGAGTTCATCAAAGTCCATATTTTCGTGGAAATCAAGGATAGCCATGAGAAAAATTATATAAAACTTTACCTGAATCTAAAAGAGTAATACAATATGGTTTCATTTTCAGGAACAGGAGGAGGAAAATGGAAATTAATCAGCGGGAAATACTTGAAGAGGTAAAAAGGGCTTTTGGTTACCCCAATGTGAGGACTCCATCGGTGGAGGAAATGAAGGAGGAGGCCGCCAAGCACGGGGTTATAACCGAGGACGGAAGCTTAGCCTTTTACACCTCTGTAAGAAACCGCAGTGCCAAGCTTACTTATATTTACGCAGACGATCCCAAGCTAATGAATTCCATAGAGTGGACCCCTGAAAGGAAAAAACTTCTTCAGCAGCTTCCCCAGACCCTCCGTCTCGTTCTGGATTACCTGAAGAAGGCCCCCCTGATTCAGCATCACAGGAACATGGGGCAGAACCCGGATTTCAATCCCCACATGCACCTTCTTTTCTCCGTGGGACGAAGGGATACTATCAGGGTTCCCTACATGTGGACCCAGTCCCTGCCAGATTACAACCCAGAAGTTCCAGGGCCCGACCTATACATGGTATACATTCCCGAATGGCAGGAGAAGGACAGGCAGATAATAGTTTTCCCTGAGGTCAATCTCACCTTCGTTCTGGGAACCGATTATTATGGGGAGATAAAGAAGGGTTTTTTGAGAATGGCCATGTACAGGGCCAAGGTGGACAAGGGTTACCTGGGGCTTCATGCCGGAGCAAAGCTGGTAAGGGTTAAGGCAAAGGACGGGAAGTTAAAAACCTACTCAATCCTTCTTTTCGGCCTTTCAGGAACCGGTAAAACCACCCATTCTGTTCACCCGTGGGGCCTGAAGAAGGAAGAGGGAGAAAGGGTCTGGATCGTTCAGGACGATTTCGTAGCCCTGAGACCCGATGGCTCCGCTTATGGAACGGAGATTGGGTTTTTCATAAAAACCGATGGGCTGGAACCGGAGAGCCAACCGCTTATTTATTCCTCGGCCAGGAAGCCCTCTGCCCTTCTGGAGAATGTCCTCGTGGACTGGAAGGGAAGGGTATACTTCCAGGATTTAACCCTCACTGGAAATGGTAGGGGCATAATTCAGTGGAAGGACTTAGGGGAGTGGAAATCGGAAACCATTAATCTCCCTCCCCTTTCGGAGATTGACGGCCTGGTTTTCCTTTTTATTACCAGAAGAAGCGATATCCTCCCCATGATTCAGAAGCTCACCCCGGCCCAGGCAGCAGCCACCTTCATGCTGGGAGAGAGCATAGAAACCTCTGCCGGAGATCCAACCAGGGCTGGCCAGTCGGTAAGGGTGGTGGGAACCAATCCCTTCATAGTAGGTCCGGAGGAAGAGGAAGGTAACCTGTTTTACCAACTGCTCCTGGGCCTTCCCCAGGATAAGGTTCAATCTTATCTCATGAACACCGGCACCATAGGAGAAAGGGGAAATGATAAGGGAACCAAGCCCTACAAGATAAAAATCAGGGACAACGCAGCAGTGATAAGGGGAATCCTCAAGGGAACGGTGGAATGGGAGAAGGAGCCCCATTTCAACACCCTGATTCCCAGCTATGTTCCGGACCTGGACCTTTCTCCCTTTGACCTTTCCCACTATTACACCGAAGCCACCGCAGAGAAACTCATCCAGGAGCTCATCAGCGAGCGGAAGGAATACATGAAGAAATTTTCCGGGCTTCACCCGGACATAATGGGAGCCGTTTGAACTAAATTCCCTGGTTTTCGTATTTATAAAGAGGAGGTGTGCATGAGGAAAATTCTACTTATTCTATTGATGTCGCCTATTATTTTTCCCCAGAAGATTACCCTTAAACAGGTGGTGACCCTGGCCATGAAGAAAAACCCGGACATCTTAGTGGCCAAATATGAGCCGGAAAAGAGCAAGAACCTGTGGGAAGCCTCCAAGGCTATTTTCATCCCTTCCCTCTCCTTTTCTGCTTCTGCCTCAAAGGACCAGCAGAAGCCGTCTTCGATTTTTGAAGGAAGATCTGACAGGGTGGACACCGACAGGGAATCCGGGGAACTTCAAATAATCCAGACCCTGCCCACAGGGGGACACATAACCTTCTCAGTCAGCCAGAATAGAAATTACACCACCAACCTCTTTTACCAGCTCAATCCCAGTTATACAACGTTCTTTCAGCTCTCCCTATCTCACCCTCTTCTTAAAAATGCCGGGATTTCCGTTACCAAGCAGAACATCATAATTTCCAGAGCCAATTACCAAAGGAGCCAGCTTGACTTCAGAGCTAAGGCAGAGGAAGTGGTGCTGGATGTGGTTCAGGCTTACTGGAATTATCTCTATTATCTTCAGGCATACAGGGTAAAGGAGGAATCCCTCAAACTTGCCCAGGACCTTTACCGTCAGAACCTGGAAATGGTAAAGGTGGGGAAAAAATCCTCCCTTGACCTGGTGGAGGCTGAGGCAGAGGTGGAAAACCGCCGAGCTGAACTTATAGAGGCAAGGAATCAGCTGGAAAACGCCCGGGAGCAGCTGAAGTTAAAAACCGGACTGGAAGTCATCCCCGAGGACCCCTCTTCCTTTGAGTCACCTGAAACCATTAGGAAGCTTCCGGACCTTAATTCTGCTCTGGAATATGCCCGGCGCCACAACCCCCAGCTCCTCGCTGCCCAGAAGCAGGTTGAAACCGCGGAGTTCCAGATGAGGGTTAAGAAGAACGCCCTTAAACCTGAACTGAACCTCCAGCTTTCCTTCTCTACCATAGGAAGAGCAGGGGACAGGGTTCTTTACAAAAACAATAACCCCTTTTCCGGAGAAGTGGTGGGGAAAATTTCCGGCAGCCCCTACGATGCCTTGAACGAAGCCCTCAGGGGAGCCTATAACAGTATCAACCTGAGCCTTGTTTACAAAATGCCCGTGGTAAGGCAGAAGGAAGTGGGGGAATTCAGGGCCGCTGTCTCCGAATATTATCAGGCCAAGGAAAATTACAGGAAAGTCCTTTCTCAGGTGGAATATGAGGTAAAGTCCGCATGGAGGGATGCGGTGGCTGCCTATCAGAGAATGATAGCCACCAAGAAGGCCAGGGAACTCGCCGAAAAGAAGCTTGAAGCAGAACAGGTAAAATTCGCCCAGGGGGCTTCCACCAACTACATGGTCCTTACCTACCAGAGGGATCTGGCCAATGCCAGAATAAACGAACTTAAAGCTCTTCTGGATTATAATGTGGCCCTTTACAGACTGAAAAAGGCCGCAGGGAGGCTCCTCGAGGGTTTTCAGATAAAATTTTGATATAATCCTCAAACCATGGAAGTTTCCTTAGGGGTCATATTTTTAGCCGGGGTTTTAACCTTTTTTACCCCCTGCATTCTTCCTCTTCTCCCCGTGTATATTTCCCTATTGGTGGGGGAGGAGGTGGAGGAGATAGCCAGAAATCGGTTTAAAAGAATAAGTCTTCTTCTTAACAGTTTTTCCTTTCTCCTGGGGCTTTCCCTGGTTTTCGTTCTTTTGGGTATTTCCGCCACCGCCCTTGGCTCCTTTTTCCTTAAAAACAAGGATGTACTTCGGGGCCTTGGGGGACTTCTTATTTTCGTTTTCGGCCTCAAATTCCTGGGCTACCTGAATGTGGACTTCCTGGATTACGAAAAAAGGTTCAGCGCCCAGAAGGTTAATACGGGCGTGAGGGCATTGAACTCATTTCTCATAGGATTCTTTTTTGCCTTCGGATGGTCCCCTTGCTTAGGGCCGGTTTTGGGCTCCATTTTAACCTATACCGCGGTGGCCACCTCTCAGGCCCTCAGGGGGGGATTTTACCTCATGGTCTATTCCCTGGGTTTCGCCCTTCCCATGGTGTTACTGGCAGTTTTTATGGAACCCTTTCTGAGGTTTTTGAAACGGGCAAGAAAATGGATTCCTGTGGTGGAAAAGACCATGGGGATAATCCTCGTTGCCATGGGAATTCTCCTGGTTATTAATAAAGCTTCGTGGCTTGAGGTTAACTTGAAAATTCCCCGGTCAGGGAAGCCCCAGGCCTGTGAAACCCAGGGTTTATGTGCAACAGAAGGCCTTCCCCCAGCTCCCCCTTCCCTTCCTCAAACATCCGAGGAAAGGACCGTGGAACTGCCCAAGGGAATTCCTGTGGTGGTGGAATTCTACAGTCCCAAATGCACGGTTTGCATGAAAATGGTTCCTGTAATCAACGCCCTTAAAAGGGAATGTCAGGGGGAAAATTTCAAACTCGTTCAGGTTGATATAACTGACCCGGCAGCACAGGAGCTTGTAAGGAAATTCGGAATTTTCGGAACCCCAACCTTCGTATTTCTTGACCCCAAGGGAAAGGAGGCGGCAAGACTCCTGGGCTACCAGGACCTCAGAAACATGCTCTCCACCCTGAAGGCCATAATTCCCGGTGGAAAGTGCAGGGATTTTACCCCTGCAGGAAAAGGGAATTAAGTTCTGCAATACCTCTGGTCAAAGAGAAACTGTTCTCCGGTCAGGTTGTTTTCCAGAAGGAAGATAAGGATTCCGTTTAAGGGTATTATGGTAAAGAGGGTTTTTACCAGAGAAAACCCCAGGGCCTTTCTAAACCCCAGCGAGGTGGAGCACAATTTTATCCCGGCCAGGGCGTCGCCTACTGTCTTTCCCATCAAAAAATAGCCAAGGAAATAGTAGGAGAAAACTTCAACTGAAAGGTAAATTAAAGCTCCAAGGAAGAAGGCAGGTCCCCAATGAGGCTTTAAAATCTGGATGGGAAGAAGGAAAAAACCTGAAACTAAAATGGCATCAAAGAAGAATGCCAGAAGACGCCTGGGGAGGGAGGCAGGGGACAGCTCCGGTTCCGTTTCCGGAGGTTCAAATAAGGGAGCTGTTTTGTGTTTTACCATCGGGTTCTATTTTAACAGGAAAACCTGTTAGAATATAAAACCTATGGGGAAAAAACTGATTTCTTTGCTCATTTACGGAGGGGTATTTTTAGTATCCTCAGCCCTTTCTGCGGTTATAACCTTTGCCATAACCATAAGAAGCGGCACCATTTATGTGCCAAAATTTACCGGCCTTAAAATTGAAGAGGCCCAAAAAGAGGCGGAAAGGATAGGTATAGTTCTCAGGGTGGTGGCCAGAAGGCAGGAGGAGGATATAGAACCGGGAATTGTCCTTTCCCAGGAACCCTATCCTGGCTCGGAGATAAAAAAGGGTGGGGAGGTAAGGGTGGCCATCAGTGAGGAAGGGGAAAAGGTGAAGATCCCGGACTTCCGGGGAAAGAAGGTGGAGGAGGTCAGACTGGAAGCCGAAGACTTGGGCATATCCATAGGAAACATAACCAGGATTTATTATCCCGGGGTTTCCCAGCCTTCTGTAATAGCCCAGTTTCCCTCGCCAGGAAAGGAGATTTCCAGGGGAGGATATGTAGACCTTCTGGTGGGTTTGCCCCTGAAGGAAGCATATGTTATGCCGGATTTTATAGGAAAAAATTTTGAAATGGTTCAGATAAAATTAACCTCAGCAGGGTTTAAAGTGGACCCACCGGAGTTTGTTCAATATCCCGGCTGGGAATCAGGGGTTATCGTGCAACAACTTCCCTTCCCAGGGTATAAAATAACCCGGGACCAGGAAATTTCCTTTAAGGTGACCAAATGAAGCCGATAATTGCCCCCTCCCTCCTTTCCGCTGACCCCTTGAACCTTTATTCCCGGATTGAAAAGATAAGGCGGGAGACAAAAATTCTGCACTTAGACATAATGGATGGTCACTTTGTCCCGAATATTACCTTTGGGCCATTTTTCGCCAGGGCCATAAAGGAAAAATTCCCGGACCTTATACTGGATGTTCATCTTATGGTAACCAACCCGGCCCAGGCCATCGAGTGGTACATGGACAGCGGAGCTGACTGGGTCTCCTTTCATATAGAGGCGACCTCCCATCATCACCGTTATTTGACCAAGATAAAGGAAAGGGGAAAGAAGGCTGGTCTTGCCCTTAACCCCTCCACCCCCATATGTTTATTGGAGCCCTCCCTTCCCTTCCTGGATTTCGTTCTTCTTCTTACGGTAAATCCGGGCTTCGGAGGTCAACAATTTATAAAGGAAGGACTGGATAAGATAACCAGACTCAAGGAGTTAAGAAAGGAAAAGGGCTATAAATTCCTCATAGAGGTGGATGGGGGAGTAAAGAAACACAACATAAAAACCATCGCCAGGGCTGGGGCAGAAGTTCTGGTAGCAGGAAGCGCAGTATTTTCAGGGGAGCCTCTGAAGAATTTGCTATCCCTTAAGGAGGAACTGAAATGAAAAGAGCCTTTGGAGCCACAATTCTGTTAAGCCTTCTGTTTTTGTGGGGATGCGGGGGTAAAAGGACCAATCCCATTCCGGAGAACGCCACGGCCTCTCAGCTTTATAAAATAGGAAGGGAATACCTGAAGCACAAGAGATACGACAAGGCAAGGAAAGTCTTCTCCACTATCATAAGGATATATCCCAAAAGCAAATACGCGCCCAGGGCGAAGCTGGGAATAGCCGATTCCTATTTCAAAAAAGGGGACATTGCTTCCTTGACCTTAGCCTACAATGAATACAGGGAATTCGTTTCCCTTTACCCCTATCATCCCAAGGCTGCCTATGCCCAGTATATGATGGGTATGTGCTATTTTAAACAGATGCACAAACCGGGCCGGGATCAGACCAATACCCTGCTTGCTATTGAGGAATTCAAAAAGGTTATTGAGAAGTATCCGGATACCCAGGAGGCCCAGGAGGCGAAGAAGAAAATAGAGACATGTCGTCAGGTTTACGCTTCCCACATACTTCATATCGCCCGTTTTTATTTTCACATAAAAAAATGGCTCGGGGCCTCCTGGAGGCTTCAGGACATAATAGAAAAATACCCGGATTTCGAAAAAATGGACGAGGTTTATTACGAATACGGGGTGAGCCTCTACAATCTCGGGAAAAGGGGGGAAGGAAAGGCCTTTCTGGCCAAGGTAATTACCGATTATCCCAAGAGCAAGTGGGCTAAGAAGGCGAGGAAGTTTATAAAGGAAAAGGAGGAGAAAAAACATGGAAAAGGAAAAACTCCTTGAAAAAATAATTGGGGTCCTTAGAGGAATAGTAGATCCTGAGGTGGGAATAAGCCTTTATGACTTAGGGCTTTTCTATTCCATAGATGTAAGCGAGGAAGGGGATGTGCATATAAAGATGACTCTTACCGCCGTGGGATGTCCCCTTCAGCAGAGGTTCGTGGACGAGGTTAGAGAAAAGGTTTCTAAGGTAGAGGGGGTGAGAAATGTAGAGGTGGAACTGGTCTTTGATCCTCCATGGAATCCTTCCATGATGAGCGAGGAAGCTAAGAGGAGGTTCGGCATAACCTGAAGCATGAAAATTCCCGATTCCCACGCCCATCTTACGGACCCTAAATTTGACCCTGATAGGGAAGAGGTAATAGAGAGGGCGAGGAGGGAAGGGGTCTGGCCCATCATGGTGCCCTGCTCCGCCGGGGAATTCTCCTTAGGGAAGAAGTTAGCTGAAAAATTTCCCTTTATACACCTTGCCTTAGGAGTTCATCCCCACGATGCTAAAACATGGGACCTGGAAAAGAGGAGGATGCTGGAGCGGGAGGCCTCCCTGGGAAAGATAAGGGCCATAGGGGAGATAGGTCTTGATTACCACTATAATTTTTCCCCTCCCGGGAAACAGAGGGATGTGCTCAGGTTCCAGATGGAGATAGCCGAGAAATACTCCCTTCCTGTGATAATCCACAGCAGGGAGTCGGCCGCTGACATGGGGAAGATTATAGAAGAATTCAACGTCAGGGGAGTATTGCACAGCTTTTCCGAGGAAAAGGACCTGGCGGGACTTGCCCTCTCTAAGGGATATTTCATTTCCTTCTCCGGGATGCTTACTTTTTCCTGGGGCAAGGAAATAAGGGCCCTGGCCGCTGAAATTCCCTTGGAGAGGGTTCTGGTGGAGACCGACTCCCCATATCTCGCTCCCGTTCCCTGGAGGGGGAGGAGAAACGAGCCCGCCTTCGTGAAGAAGGTGGCGGAGCGGCTGGCAGAGCTCAGGGGAATGAGCTTGGAGAAACTGGCAGAGGTTCTTGAAAAGAATTATTTTGCCCTTTTCGGAGGTGAAAATGGAAAATTTGAGAAGGAAGATAAGGGAAATTGACGGCAGGGGTTATAAGGCCTATAAAAACCTCAGGGGCATTTACAGGTTCAGGGGGTTCAACTTGGAGTTCCTTAAAATACAGGGGGATCCCTTTGCAACGCCCTCGGTGGTGCTTCTTAGCTTCCCCAAGCCCGGCTATCCCCAGGAGACTCTAAGGGAAGAGGTGCGGGCTGCCACCGAAGATTTCGTATACCGGCGGCTTTACAGGCTTTGCCGTCAGGAAAGCGCCAAGGAGGGAAGCGGTGGCAGCGGGAGAATATCGGTTCCAGAGCCCGGCCAGGCCGTTCTTTCCCGTTCTGCAGTAAGGTTCAGGGGCCAGGAACTCTTAGTGAAATTTTATGTGGGCCTTCCGGCTGCTGGAAGGAGAATCCTGGGAAGGGAGGCTGAGGAGCTCCTGTTAAGGAAGGTCCCCAGGATAGGACAGGGGCTTTTATATTCTTCCATAAATTCGGAAAAATTAAGGGACCACATCCAGCTTTACCTTTGCCAGAATCAGCTCAGGGAGAAATTAAAGGAAATGGGGTTGGTGGCCTTTGTGGGAGATGGCTCAGTTCTTCCCAGGGAAAGCGGTATTTCTGACCTTCCCATGAGGGGGGCCAAGTTCTTCATTTCCCCCCGCTCCCTCAGGAAGGAAATAGAGCTTCCGTGCGGGAAAAAGGTGGTGGGCATGGGAATTCCCCGGGGAATTACCCTTATTTCCGGAGGGGGCTATCACGGAAAGACCACCCTGCTTGAAGCAATTCAGAGCGGGATATACAACCATATTGAGGGGGATGGCAGGGAGTGGGTGATAACCGTAGGGGATGCGGTAAAAATAAGGGCAGAGGACGGAAGGTCGGTGAAGAGGGTGGATATATCCAATTTTATACGGGACCTTCCCTCGGGAATAAGCACCCAGGATTTTTCCACCCAGGATGCCTCTGGCTCCACCTCCATGGGCGCTTCCATTTCCGAAGCCTTGGAGGTGGGAACTTCCCTGCTCCTTATAGACGAGGATACCACTGCCACCAATTTCATGATAAAGGATGAAAGGATGGCAGAACTTATAAGGAAAGAGCCCATCATTCCCTTTGTTGAGAGGGTTAAGGAGCTCAAGGAAAAGGGAATTTCCACCATTTTAGTGGCAGGGGGGGCCGGGGAATACCTCACGGTGGCGGACTTAGTTATAGTTATGGAGGAATACCTTCCCTCCGATGAAACTGCAGAGGCAAGGAGGATAGTCTCCCGCTACCCAGCTAAGTTCAAGGGGGAATTTCCTCCCCTCCAGCCCCCAAGGCCCAGGACCCCTCTCCCAGAGGGTCTTTCCCCATATCACCGGGGAAAGGAGAGGATAAAGGTTAAGGGGGATAAAATCATTTACGGAGCTGATGAGATAGATACCCACCCCTTTGAGCAGATAAAAACCCCTTCCCAGCTTTTCACTATTGCCCACGGACTTCGCCTTCTTTTTGACCTCCAGAGGAAGCATTCCCTACCATTGAAAGAATTGCTCCTGAGATGGGAAAAGGAGGTTACGGAGAGGGGATTTGATGCCCTTTCCCGAATTTCCCCTGCCCTATTTGAGGTTCGCCGCCAGGAACTGGCCATGGCCCTGAACCGGTTGAGGAGATTGAAGATTCAAATTTGACCGTGAATTTAAATTTATTTATTCTTTAGGAAAAATTCCACAGGAGGGAAGAATGAAAAAACTCACTCTCGCCCTGCTTCTGGCAGGAGCCCTTCTGGCCTCTGGGTTTAACATTTCCGAACACGGAACCAGGGCCACAGCCATGGGTTCTGCCTTTACCGCCAGGGCAGCGGACCCGTCCGCCATTTTTTATAATCCCGCGGGTATAGCATTTTTGGGAAAAACATGGATTTACTTAGGTGGGACCTTAATCGCCCCCTCAGGATATTTTGAAGGAGAAGCTCCTTTTCCCGGCCAAGGGGTAAGGGAGGACCTTGAGGCCCAGTATTTTCCGGTTCCCAATTTTTACTTGGTGAAGCCCCTCAGCGAAAAATTAACCTTCGGTCTTGGCCTTTACTCTCCCTTTGGCCTGGGAACTAAATGGAAGGATCCCGAAAACTTTACAGGAAGATACATTTCCACCGATAGCGCCACAAAAATGCTCACCCTGAACCCGGTGCTGGCCTACAGACTCTCCCAGAAGTTTGCCCTGGCTGCAGGTGCCCAGATTTCCTTTTCCAAGGTCCATGTAGAGCAGTATATCCCCCTATACGACCCCTTTACCTTCAGGGTGGAGGATGTGGGAACCGTTTCCTTGGATTCAAACTGGAAAACCACCCTGGGCTTTAATCTGGGCTTGATTTTCAGGCCCTCCAGCAAATTAAGCGTTGGCATGACCTATCGCCACAAACAGCAGGCCGATTATACCGGAAAGGCTATATTCTCCCAGCTTTCCACCGGAAACATGGTTTTTGATGCCTTAGTGAGGTCATATCTTCCCTTTGACCAGGACGTAAGCGTAAACGCTTCCCTTACCTATCCTTCTTCTGCGGTCTTAGGTATAGCTGTGTATCCCACGGAAAGATTAAGCCTTGAAGTGGACCTTGAGTATACCTTCTGGAGCCAGTACAGAAGCATGCCCATAAGCTTTCCGGAGCACCCGGAGCTTAATCCTTCGGAAGAGACTACCAAGGAATATTTTCACGATAACATAACCGTAAGGTTCGGCCTGGAGTATCTTTTAAAGGAAGGATTTTATCTCAGGGCCGGATATGTATACGACCAGGAAGCTTCAGACCCCCAGTCGGTAACCCCCCTTCTTCCTGACACTTCCCGTCACCTTATAAGCGCAGGAATAGGGAAGGCCCTGAATGAGAATATGTACCTTGACCTGTCCGCTATTTATCTCATCGGTCTGCCCAGAAGCACCGAGGGAAAATGCAAATACGGATATGAGGGCACATATCACATAAACGCTCTGCTTCTGGGCGTAAATCTTGGGTATAAATTCTAAGGAGGAAGCTTATGAGGAAAATTTTATCCCTTTTAGTTTTGGCCCTTTTCTTAGGGTTTGGCTTAGCTCAGGAATACAAGGAATATTTCCAGGGTTATTACGCCCTGGGAGACAGCCTTACTGCTGGGTTTCAGGACGGGGGCCTGGTAGACTATTACCAGGAAGTTAGTTTTCCCGCCCTTTTGGCAAAAAACGCCGGGGTGGAAAACTTCGCCCTTCCCCTGATTTCTCCGCCTGGGATTCCCCCGGTTCTTCAGCTCTTCGTATCCCCCAAGGGACAGGTTTACGTGGCACCCATCTCCAGCACCCATGGGGTTCCGGAGAATCTGTATTATCAAGGAATTTACAACAACCTGGGAGTTCCCGGGGCAAGCTCCTATGACATGCTGGGAACTGTAAGCGATGGTGGTTTTCATGACATTATCCTCAGGGGCATGGGAACCCAGCTTCAACTGGGAATTGCTGCCCATCCCAGACTAATAACCCTGTGGATAGGGAACAATGATGTTCTCGGCGCGGTCCTCCATGGAAGGGTAATTGAGGGGGTTACCATTACCCCGGTTAAGGAGTTCCAGAACAACATGACGGCCATAATAGGGGCCTTAGTAAATTACACCGATGCAAAGATAGTGGTTATAAACCTGCCCCAGACAGACCTTATTCCCTTCACCAATTACATAAAGCCCTACATAGAGGTTCAGGGACAGAAGGTTTATCTTATAGGACCCAAGGGTCCCCTTACCGATGAGGATAGGGTTCTACTTACAGCGCAGGAATATCTGAGCCAGGGCTATGGGATTCCCACCCAGCTTGGAGGAAACGGGCAGCCCCTCCCGGATGAGGTAATTCTGGATGCCCACGAAAGGGCGGTAATAGAGGACAGAATAAACAAATTCAATTCCATAATTTCAAACCTCGCTTCCCAGTTTAACCTTCCCCTTCTGGACATAAATCAGCTCATGCAGAAAGCAGCCACCCAGGGGATAATGGTAGGAGGGGTAAGGCTCACCTCCCAGTATCTTACCGGTGGAATTTTCTCCTTAGACGGGGTTCACCCTTCCACCTTGGGATATGCCCTTATTGCCAATGAGGTTATAAAGGTAATGAACGAGAACTTCGGCTGGGATATCCCGCTCATAGACATTTCTCAGTATCTTTGGTCCAGCCCCAGAACCCCATCGGGAAGCAGAGCCGCATCTCTTGCGGTGAAAAACATGGTGAGGGCCCTTACGGTAAGGAAATAATATTTTCAAGGGAGGGGGTAATCCCTCCCTTTCCCCATGAGGGAAGCAGAGGAACTCCTTAAAATCTTGGAAGGGGCGAGGGAAGTCTTCGTCCTGACCGGAGCCGGGGTCAGCACCCCCAGCGGTATTCCCGATTTCAGGGGAAAGGGCGGTCTATATGAAAGGATAAGCCCGGAGGTTTTCAGCATAGAGAGGTTTAAAAAGGACCCCTCCTTCTTCTACCGCCAGATAGGTCCCATGCTTAAAATAATCCTTGATGCCGAGCCCAATCCAGCCCATTACCTTATAGCAGAGCTGGAGAGGAGGGGAAGGGTTAAATTAGTGGCCACCCAGAACATAGACGGGCTTCACCAGAAGGCAGGAAACAGGAAGGTGGTGGAACTTCACGGTAGCCTGGAAGCTGCCCACTGCCTTTCCTGCGGCAGAAGCTTCTCCAAGGAAGATTACCTGCAGGAGGCCCTCCGCGGCAGAGTTCCCCGCTGTTCCTGTGGAGGGGTTATAAAACCGGATGTGGTGTTTTTCGGGGAGCCCCTCCCTTCCCGTGCCCTTTATGAGGCCATAAAAGCGGCCTCATCCGCGGACCTTTGCCTTGTTATGGGTTCTTCCCTTGCGGTTTATCCTGCCTCATCCCTGCCGGAATATACCTTAGCCCACGGAGGCAAGTTGGTGATAATAAACTTGGGGGAAACCTATCTGGACCCCTTAGCCCACAGGAAGTTTGATCTGCCGGTGGAGAAAATTTCCCGGGAGGCCCTAAGGCTTTTGGGGGTAAACTGATTTGAAGATTTTGCTCAGGCTATCTTCCCCCAGCACTTCCGCCTTTAATTTCCCATCCTGCAGGTAAAAGGCAAGGAGCCTTATTTTCCCGTGGGAAATCTCTATGGCCGTTATTTTACCGTCGGTGTAAATCCCGCAACCGGAGTTGAAATATACGGGAAGGCTCATCCTGTAAACTTCCCCTGTTGTTTCCTGCTTCCCAATAGAAGATGCGAACATGGCCCTGTGGGTGTGTCCGCAAACGATAACCTTCCTCCTTTTTTCTGCCCACTTGTAATATTCCCTTTCTAAGGCCCTCCTTTTTCTGCTTCCCTTGGCAGGGCTGGCTGTGCTTACCCTCAACATTATCTGTATGGGTTTCCAGAGATACCTCACGAAGAACCGGCTCAGCTTCCATAGCGCGTTGCTTAAAAAATCCAGCTGATGTCCGTGGAATAAGAAAATCTCCCCTTCCTCCAGTTTCATCTTCAAGGCAGGGAGGGAAGGAGGAGGGAGAAGGTCGTATAATTCCTCAAGTCCCCTTTTCCGCAAAACCGCCTTTGCTCTTGCGAAAAATTTCCTCTCTTCAAGGAAGATGTCATGGTTTCCCACGATTTTTATAAGTCTTCCTTCCTGGTGGAATTTTTTGTGCCAGGAAAAGATTTCAGGGTAGGTCAATAATATGTCCACAAGATCATCCTCCCACAATTCCTCAATGTCTCCCAGAAGAACCAGGGTATGGCCCTTAGGGAAATATTCCCTGAGCAGCGCCAAGTAAATTCCTGAATTGGCCTTAAAATCGTCGCTACCTCCACCGTCCCCCATGTGCAGATCGCTTAAAATGAGAATAGGGGGCTTCAGGGGTTTTTCCGGGCAGTTTTCGTAAAGCCGGTCAAGGGTTTTTTTCATTTTTGAGCCTCTTGGCTAAGGAAAAGACCCTTTTAACGAATTTTTCCACCATCTCCCCCTCCTCAACCCTCTCCACCAGCCTGCCCTTTTCAAATATTATTCCCACTCCCCTTCCGCAGGCAAGGCCTATATCCGCCTCCTTGGCCTCCCCAGGTCCGTTAACCACACAGCCCATCACCGCCACCTTGAGGGGAACATCCAGGCTTTCAAGCCTCCGTTCTATCTCGTCCACTATGGGAAGAAGGTCCACTTCCAGTCTTCCGCAGGTGGGGCAGGCTATTAATTCCACCCCCCTTTGCCTCAGACCTAAGGCCTTAAGGATTTCCCAGCCCACCTTGACCTCGTAAATGGGAGGGGCTGCTAAGGAAACCCTTATGGTCTCGCCAATGCCCTCTGCCAGGAGCATGCCTATGCCAATGGAGGACTTTACAGTTCCAGTAAGCAGGGTGCCGGCCTCTGTGACTCCCACATGAAGGGGATAGGGAATTAACGGGGCAATTTTCCTGTAGGCAGCTACGGTCCTTGAAACATCCGAGGCCTTCAAGGAAACCTTTATGTTTCTGAATCCCCTTTTTTCGAAGAATTTTATGTGCTGGAGAGCTGTCTCCACCATGGCGTCGGCAGAGGCTTTACCGTGCTTTTCCAGAATTTCCTTAGGAAGGGATCCGGAATTTACCCCTATTCTTATGGGTATTTCTGCCTCCCGGGCTGCCTCTATAATCTTCTCTAATTTCCACTCCTCGCCAATGTTTCCCGGGTTTATTCTAAGGCCGGCTGCTCCCAATTTCGCTGCCTCCACCGCCAGTCTCCAATCGTAATGAATATCGGCAATCACGGGGATGGGTGATTTTTCGGCAATCTTCTCAAAGGAAGGAAGAACATTTTTTGAGGGGACCGCTACCCTTATTATCTCGCATCCTGCCTCTGCCAGTTCCTTTATCTGCGCAAGGGTGGCTTTCCAGTCCCCGGTGTCGGTTTTCGTCATGGACTGAACCCTTACAGGTGCTCCTCCCCCTATGGTTACCTTCCCCACCCTTATCTGGATGCTTTTCCTCATATCCTTTTAAGGATGTCGTTAAGAATGGCAAAGAGGGAAAGTAGAATTATTAGGGCAAAACCCACCCTGAGAATCCACTCCTTGGCTTTGTCGCTCAATTCCCTTCCTATAATGGCCTCTATAATCAGGATGAACATCTGGCCCCCGTCCAGGCCCGGAATGGGTAGAAGGTTTATAATGGCCAGCTGAAGGGAAACGAAGGCAAGGAAGCTCAGGAAGGGTATAAGGCCGGCCTGGGCAGTGGCTGAGGAAAATTGTGCTATGTCTAAGGGGCCTGAAAGGGTCCTGGGAGAAAGCTTTCCTGCAATCAGTTTTCCGAGAACTTCAAAGGTCATGGTGGTGTAGTAAAGGTTATCCTTTACACTTTTTAAAAGGGCCTTGAAGAGAGGATATTTAACGGTGACCACGGGTTGATAGGGAAAGAACCCAAGAACCCATCTGTCGCCCTGTTTTTCAGGCTTTACACTCAGGATGATGATCTTAGCCCCTCTCTTTACCTTTAAATTAAGAACTTGGCCTGCCGAGGCCTGTATAAGCTGGCGGAGGTGGTAAAAATCCTTTACCTTTATTCCGTTCACTTCAAGAATTTCGTCTCCGGCCCTCAGTCCCGCCTTAGCAGCAGGTTTTCCAGGAACTACAGAACCTATGATGGCCTTTAAGGGGGGATAAATGCCTGAATAACCAAGATCGTATCTTCCCACCCTTTTGGGAATAAGGGTTGTTTCCAGGAGTTTTCCATTCCTTTTTATCTTAATTTTCAGGGGATGGCCTGCGCTGGTTGAAATGAGGATCCGCAAATCCTTCCAGGTGGGGTGTTTCTTTCCCCCTACTTCCACTATCAAATCCCCGGGGAGAATCCCGGCCTTTTCCGCAGGGGAGGAGGGCTCTACCCAGCCCACCTTAACCGGCTGCGAGTAAATGGCAGGTTCCTGAAGACCCCTCATATAAACGAACCCCATAACCGCCACGGCCAGGGCCACATTCATGAGGGGGCCCATTACCAGAACCAGGAGCTTCTGCCACCTTGGCCTTGAAAGGAATTCCCTTGGGTCCCCGGTAGCCTTTTCTTCCCCGTATAGCCTGACATATCCTCCCAAGGGAATGAGGCTTAAACGGTATTCGGTTTCCCTTTTCTTGAAGGAAACCAGTTTAGGCCCGAACCCTAAGGAGAAGACCTCCACCCAGATTCCCAGGAGTTTAGCTGTGGCGAAGTGTCCCGCTTCGTGAACAATGACTATTATGGTGAAAAGCACCAAGAACCAGAAAATGTTGGAAATTAATCCGCTCATTCCTTTACTCCGGAAATTTCTTTAGCCCTCTCCCTGCCTTCTTTTACAGCTTCCAGAACCTCCTCTATGGTCCTTAAAGGATAGGGCCTGTGAACCTTTGAAACTTCTATTATAACATCCAGAATTCGGTCAAAGTTCAATTTCCCTTCCAGGAAGCTTTCCACAGCGAAATCGTTGGCTCCGTTTATGACGGCGGCCAAAGAACAGGCCTCCTGCATCATACGATATCCGAGTTCTATGGCAGGGTATTTCTCCGGAGGGGCCGGATAAAATTCAAGATGACCCAGGTTTTCCAAATTCAGGGGAGGGGATGGAGGGGGTTTTCTCTCTGGATAGAAAAGCGCGTATTGTATGGGAAGCCTCATGTCCGCAGGGCCCATGTGGGCGAAAAGGGTTCCATCCTTCATCCTGGCCAGGGCGTGAACCGCTGATTGAGGGTGAATTAGCACTTTTATGCGCTCCGGAGGGAAATTGAAAAGCCACCGGGCCTCCACCATTTCAAAGGCTTTATTCATTAGGGTGGCTGAGTCCACGGTTATTTTTTTCCCCATCCTCCAGGTGGGATGGGAAAGCACATCCTCTATTCTGATGACCTGCGGCCTTCCCCGGAAAAAAGGTCCGCCTGAGGCGGTAAGGAAAATTTCCTGGGGCTGCTCGGGAAAAAGCAGGAGCTGGAAAAGGCTGCTGTGTTCGCTGTCCACGGGAATTATCACAGCTGAATTTTCCTTAGCTGCCTCGCCTATGACCTTTCCCCCGCTGACCATGGACTCCTTGTTGGCTAAGGCTATTCTTTTCCCTGCTTTGGCTGCCATGTAGGTGGGTTCTATTCCTGCTGTTCCTGAAACTCCTATGACCACCAGGTCCGCCTCATCCAAGGTGGCAAGGGCGTTGAGTCCTTCCCTTCCCCAAAGAACCCCCTTTCCCAATTTTTCCGCATCCTCCCTCCTCTGAACCGCTACATATTTGGGCCGGAAACGGTGAGTCTGCTCGCTGAGCTTGCTCAAATTCCTTCCCGCAGCCAAGGCAACCACTTCCACGGAATATTTCTCCGCCAGTTCCAGGGTTAAGGTGCCGATTACCCCTGTGCTTCCCAGGACCGAGATTCTCATAGGCTTAACCAGTGAATCAAATAGTAAAAAACCGGGGCAGCCAGTATATAACTGTCTATCCTGTCAAGGACTCCCCCGTGTCCTGGAATTAAATGGGAGGAGTCCTTAACCCCTGCTGCTCTTTTAAACAGGCTTTCCATGGGGTCCGAAACCTGCCCAGCCAGGGCTGTGAGAAGTCCCACCAGCCATCCGTAGGAAAAATTTAGTATTATCCCACCGGCTATCCCCGTAAGCTCCGCAAAGACCAGGGCAGCCAGGAATCCTTCCCACGATTTTTTGGGGGAGGCGGTGGGAAATATTTTGTGCTTGCCGAAGCGGGTTCCAAAAAGATAGGCTGCAGTGTCTGCTATGGAGATGAGAATTATAAGGAAATACAGGAATGAAATCCCCCTTTCCCAGATCAGATAAAGGTGAAAAAGGGGAAAGGCCAGGAAAAGGGGAGGAATAAGGGCAGAGGATATGTTGGAGGAAAATTGCCCGAGGTTTTCCCGCCTGGTGGTAAAAAGGAGCATAAAACCAGCCAGGGCAACAATGCATGTGCTAATTTCAAGGGGAGAATGGAAGAACAGTCCCAGGATTAAAGCAAAGAGATTAAAGGCACCCAGCCATGGGAAGAGCCCACTTCCCCCCAGGAGTTTGCCCATTTCCCATCCTGCAACGGAGAGGATAAGGGCTAAGGAGAAGATAAAGGGGAGGGGAGGGAGCAGGGTGAGCCCCACAATTAGGGCTATGAGGAAAAGGGCGGAGAGGGTTCTCGTTAGAAATTCCTTCATACCCTTCCGAACCTCCGCTCCCTTCTTTGATAGTCAAGAAGGGCCTTTATGTATTCCCTTTCGTTAAAATCCGGCCATAAAACCGGGGTAAAGTAAAGTTCTGTATAGGCTATCTGCCAGAGGAGGAAGTTGCTTATCCTTATCTCTCCGCTGGTTCTAATAAGCAAATCAGGGTCAGGAACATGGGGAAGATACAGGTGCCTCCGGAAGGCCTCCTGGGAAAAATTCCCCTCTCGGGCCATTCCCTTAGCTGCCCTCAAAATTTCCGCCCTTCCTCCGTAGTTTATGGCTAAAATAAGCTCCAGCCTTTCCCCTGAAGAGGTTCTTTCTACGGCCCCTTTAATTTTTTCCTGAAGGTCCCCTGGGAGTTCCTCCAGGTCCCCGGCCACCTCAAGCTTTATCCCGTTTTTCTCTAAGGTGGGGACCTCGTTTTTCAGGTACCTCCGGAGAAGCCCCATGAGAAAATCTATCTCCTCCCTGGGTCTTTTCCAATTTTCCTTGCTGAAGGCAAAGGCGGTGAGATATTTAATTCCCAATTTTGCCGAAAGTTCCACCACCTTCCTCAGGGTTTTCGCCCCCCGCTCGTGACCCTTTACCCTTGGGAGCCCCCTTTTTTTGGCCCATCTTCCGTTTCCGTCCATTATCACAGCCACATGTTTGGGCAGTTTTTCCTTCCGGAGCTCCTTGGCCAGTTCCGCAGCCTTCCCCTTCAACCCTTCAATTTCCATAAAACAAATTATACAAAGTATAATTACCCTATGAAAATTCTTGCGTGGGATACCTCCACTGCGTATCCTTCTGTGGCGGTTCTGGAGGCCGGAGGGCTGCTGGGGGAGATAAACCTCAATATAGGGCTTTTCCATTCTTCCCACCTCCTTCCTACGGTGGATTATCTCCTTCGTCTTCTTTCCTTGGCAAAGGAGGATATAAATCTCATAGCCGCCACCATTGGCCCTGGTTCCTTTACCGGGATAAGGGTGGGGCTTTCGGCTGCCAAGGCCCTCTGTTTCTCCCTGAAGATTCCCTTTGCTCCGGTAATATCCTTAGATGCCTTGGGTTTAAAGGAAATGGGAAAGACCGCAGTGGGAATAGATGCCAAGAAAGGGGAGGTTTTCGCTGCCGTTTACTTAAACGGGAAAAGGGAGACGCAGCCTGCCTCCCTTTCTGTAGAAGAATTCGCCTCCCTTCCGGTGGAAGTGTTCATAGGGGATGGAGCCTTAAGGTTCCGGGAGCTTATAAAATCAAAAAATCCGGGGGCGAAAATTTCCCGAAGGAGCCTTTTCTCCGCTGCCGAGGTTGGCCTTCTCGGTTTTGAACTGTGGAAGAGGGACCAGGTAATTGAGGACCCCAGAAAAATATATCCCCTTTATCTCAGGGCCTCGGATGCGGAAATAAAGAAATGGGGAAAATAAGAAGGATGAAAGAGGAGGATTTGGACCGGGTGGTGGAAATAGAAAAAGAGGTTTTTCCCTCCCCCTGGTCGAAGGGCTCCTTTTCCTCTGAGCTTAAAAATCCCTTCTCCACGGCCTTAGTATGGGAGGAGGAAAGGGTGGAGGGATACATAATATGGAGAAAGATATTGGGCGAGGTTCACATCCTTAACCTTGCAGTTTCTCCCTCTAAAAGAAGGAGGGGGATAGGAAGCGCCCTTTTAAGGAAGTGCCTTGATGAGGACGCCGAATACTTCGTCCTGGAAGTAAGAAAATCAAACACCCCGGCCATTGAGTTATACAAAAAATTCGGTTTCCGCGTGGTTGCAGAGATAAGGGATTATTACAGTTTTCCCAAGGAGGACGCTCTGGTTATGTTCAGGAGGAAGAAATGAAAGGACTTCTTCTTTCTGTGATCATCGCCCTCTCATCCCTCCCTACCAACCTTGGACCCTTCCACCTTACCCTGGAGGGTCAGACCCCTGTGCTTGAAATGCTATATGCTTCCCCCCTGAGACTGGATGCTGAGGGAAAATTGGCCCCCTATGTGGCCAGGCTGGTTTCCCTCAGGGGGAAAAGGGCGGTGCTTAAGGTCGTTTCAGGTTTCTTCTGGGAAAATGGTCGCCCCATAACCTCTGAGGACCTTGCTTTTACTTACAATTTCCTATCTTCTTACCAGCGCAATCCCTTTTATCCTTACTGGAGAGGCATCCAGGCTAAAGTTGAAGGGGGTAAGGTCATCGTTAGGTTTCCTGCCCGGCCCGAGAAATACCACTTTCTTTTCCCCGTGCTTCCTGAGAATTTTCGCCCGAATTCTGGGCTTCCCATATCCGGTCCCTACAGGCCTGTCAGGATCTTGCCAGGAATAATAGTTCTGGAGAAAAGGAAGAAGTTTCCCCTCAGAACTGCCTTCGGAAGGATAAAACTTATTGAGGTAAAGGACCCGGCGGTTATGAAGATGAAACTGGAGGCCGGGGAAGCTGACATAGGGGTTGGTTCTCCGTTTTACCTTCCATCTAAGGGATTCAGAATTTACAGGATTAGAAGGCCTTTTTTCGTCTATCTTGGTTTCAGAAACATTCCTAAGAATGAAAGGTGCTGGATAGCCCACAGGGTTGAAAACCTGGATTTTTCCTCCCTTACCCGGGGCTTTTCCCGGCCCCTGATTTCTCCCTTTCAGCTGTGGTTCCCTTATAAGGGAAGAGTCCAATGCAAGGGAAGGCAGCCAGGGAAAAAACTGGAACTTCTGGTCCCTTCGGTGGGAAGGGAAAGGCTCATGGTGGCACAGCTCCTTCAGCAGGTTTTGGGAGGAATAAGGATCCTCCCTTTAGAGCGGGGGATTTTCCTGCGCAGGCTCAGGAGCGGGAATTTCCACCTGGTCCTTTCCGCCTTCTCCTTAGATTTTCCCTCGGACCTGAGGGAAATTCTCTCCTGTAATGGAGCGGCCAATTATTTCGGATACTGCAGCCGGGAAATGGAAAAAGCGCTGGAGGAGAGGGACTGGAAAAGGGCCCACCGAATCTTCCTGAAGGAGTTACCCTTTCTTCCCCTTTATCAGAGCCAGTATCCCATAGCTGTGAAGGAGGGGATAAACTGGAGTCCCTTTACCCTTAGTTTTTCTTCGGCTTCTCCCTTTCGTTCCATAGTGGAATAGTTGATTTTTGCCGAGGTTTTTTCTATCCTTTCTCCCATGAAAAGAACCATAAAAACTGCGATCTTCCTGTGGCTTTTCTTGCCCATTTTTGCTGCCACCCTCAGGGTGGCCTTCGTTGACGAATACGGAAACCCCCTCCCTGGCGTCAGGTTGAGACTTTACGGGGAAAAGAACCTGACCTTTTTTGCCGGCGAGAGCGGCGTAATCGTAGCGGAACTTCCCCCTGGCAAATACAGGATTGTGGCGAAGTTGAAGGGTTTTTGTTCCAGGGAGGGTGAAGCCCTTGTGCTTCCTGGAGTGGTCAATTCCTATACGGTTAGCCTGAAATTGGGGGTGGAGAAATGCCCCCCTGGGGCCCGGAGGCTGCCAGCAGGGGAAGAATTCTGGCCTGCGGAAGGGTTTTCTCCCCGTGAAACCCTTTCCCAAAGCAGGGAAACCCTGGAAGATAAAAGCGAAAGGTTTTTCGTAAATGGCAGGGAATTTTCCCAGGGTCATTTTACCTTTTCCCTGACGGAGCCTGCACCTTTTCTGGGAAGTTATCTGGCCCTTTCCAGGGATAGGGGAAGTGTGGAGGAGGAGAGGCCCGGCAAACACTCCTATTTTTATTCCCCTGGGGGAATTTACCTGGGATTTGAAATGCTCCCCTCCTCTTTAAGCTCTGGGCAATACGCCCACGGCTTTACCAACGCCCTGGTCTCAGGCTCCGTGGAAAGCTCCGGATATAAAGGGAGCTTTTCCCTGCTTTACGCTAAGGAAAATAGGGAATTTCCAGGGGCTGGGGAATTCACCAGAGAGTTTTATTCAGGTTATTTTTCCCTGGCCAAGGGGGATTGGGGAGCTTCTGCCATGGTCTCCCGCAGGAGGGAGCCCCACCAGTGGGGAAAGGAAATGCCCTGGCTTCCCAGGGAAAATGTGCCGTCCCTGGACCTGAGGCAGAGGGATTTTTTCCTCTATTACGGAAAGAGGCTGAACTCCCCCTTCGGGTTTTCTGCAGGAGTGGAGACCAAGGAGGCAGAGGAAAACACAGTCTCTTTATACCCTGAGGTAAATCTCTCCTCCGGATGGTTCTCTTATTTTCTGAATAAAAATACCAGGCTTAGAAGATACCATTTCGGTTTTGATGGCAGGCTGTTTTTTGACCGCCTTGCCGGGGCCCAGCATTATATAAATTACGGTGGGGATTTTGAATATATGACCCTGAGGGAAATCAGGAAGTCCCAGGAACCTGTTCTTAAATTTTCCTCCTCTGGAGGGGAGGTTTATCCTGGGGCAGGATTTTACTGGTGGAGAATTTATCCCTATGGCAACGAGGAGCAGTCCGGGAAGTTTTACCATATTTCCTTAAGGGTTCAGGATGTATGGAATTTTGGCAGGCTTAACCTTTTCACTGGGGTAAGATACGACAGCTACCACAGCGGGTTTAACTCCGGGATAAAGAGCGGATTGGAGAAATGGGGGTTTCTCAACGGCCAGGGAAACGAGGATGTCTTCTCCAGGAGGCTTATTTATTCCTTCAACGGGGTTTCCACTGAAGGCTTCGGTATAAGGCTGGGTTTTACCTACGAAATTTTCAAGGGCCTGTATATGCAGGGAGGGGTTTCCAGGTTTGCCAGGCCCATAGATGTGGAGGACATGGAGATTTATTATCCCCTGTTTCAGGGATGGGCCGATGTTTTCTGGAGGGACCTCAACGGAGATGGAAGTTTATCCCCGGATGAGGTTCTGAAAAAAAGAATCCTTCCTCCCGCATCCCCTTCTTCCACATTCCCCACAGAGTTTACCGATGTAATAAGCCTGGGGCTTAGCGGTGAAAGTGGAGGGGTTTTCTACGGCGCGCAGTTCTGGCTTGAGAATTATTCCAACAGGGCGGCCATTATAAATACCAAGATAAGTTCCAACAAAGAATCGGACTGGTGGCAGGGAGAGACCATTCAGGAACCGGGACCTGATGGGATTTTCGGCACCGGGGACGACGGCGAGTTCGTTTTCTATTATTTTGTCCCAACAGAAAAGGTAAGTGAATTTTCCTGGGCCTTTTCCCCTTACCCAGTTAAGGACCTTTCAGCGGTGAGCAGAAATTTCAGGGTCTTTCTCAGAAAATATTTAACCGGAAGATTTTCCTTCTTCCTGGAAGGGATTTATTCCCAGAAAAGGGGATACTGGGGCCCATCCTATCCCAGGATATACTCCCCCAATCAACTGCAGAACATAAAGGGCAGCTTCAATACCCTTTATTTAGCCGCCCTTATTACCCTTTCCCCTGTTAAAAACCTTTATTTCTCTGCCCTTTACAATTATCGCTCCGGGAAGCCCCTTTACAGGTGGATATATTTCATAAGCGAAAAATCCCCTCCCTTCAACCTGGAAAAAATTCTCCTTTCCGCCCCTGGATACGAGCTCTCCGACCCCATCCATAATTTAAACCTTTCCCTTTCTTATTCCCTCGGAAATGTAACCCTGTATTTAAGAATTAACAACGCCTTAGGTGGCAGGGTGGAGGTTCCCCTCAGAGGTTTTCAGGGACTGCTTACAGAGGACGGAAAATTCTTCCCTTCCAGTTCCTTTTTCCCCCCTTACAGAACATACGGGGAAAGGGAAGTAATTTTAGGCCTCAGGTTCAATTATTGAACAGGAAGGGGGAGGACCCCCTCCCTGTCCTTTATTTCTCGTAAGGTTTCGGCGGGAGCTTGGGCGGAGCCTTCTTTATCTTCTCCATGAGAATTTCCACTGCCTTCTCAAGCTGAGGGTCCCTTCCCTTTACTAAGGCTCCAGGCGGGTTGTCCACAACTATATCAGGGTCAACCCCGTGGTTCTCTATAATCCATTTCCCGTTAAGGCCGTAATGACCGAACTCCGGAGTGGTTATGTAACCCCCATCCAGGAGCCTGCGATAGCCCCTTATCCCCACTACTCCTCCCCAGCTCCGGGTTCCAATTACCGGTCCCAGTTTGTAGTATTTGAAGAAATAGGGGAAGATGTCCCCGTCGGAGGCGGAATAATGGTTTACCAAGCAGGCAAGGTATCCGTGATAGGCGGCAGCGGGATATGTTTCAGGGGCAGCGTTCCTGGGTGCTGCCATGGCGGCCACTATCCTTCTCAGCCTTTCAAGAATCATTCCGGAGACAAAGCCTCCGCCGTTGAACCTGACATCAATGATGATTCCCTGCTTGTCAAACTGGGCATAATAGGCCTTAACGAACTCGTTTAGCCCCTCCAAGCTCATGTCCGGAATGTGCAGATATCCTATTTTCCCCCCTGAAAGTTTCTCCACTTTTCTTCGGTTGTTCAAAACCCAGTTATAGTAACGGAGGGGCATTTCGTTGGCTATGGGTATCACCTTGATTTCCCACGCTCCTTCCGCAGAAGGCCTGGAATTTACAAGAATTCTGGTGAGCTTTCCGGCCCTTTCTTCCAGGAATTCTCCGATTTGATGGGGCCAGCGAACCTCCTGACCTTCTATGGCTATAAGGTAATCCCCCTCTTTAACCTTTATACCAGGAGCCCTCAATGGGCTGCGGTATTTGGCCTCCCAGTTTGCCCCTTCCAGGATTTTAGAAATCCTGTAATACCCGTTCTTCCCCTTGACGAAGTCCGCCCCCAAGTATCCCACATTGGTTTTATCAAATTTAGGATAATCTCCTCCTCCCACATAGGCATGGGAAGTTCCGAGTTCCGATTGCATTTCCCCTATCAGGTAATTGAGGTCAAACCTGTGGGAAATGTAGGGGACAAGAGAGCCCCATCTTTTTATCATTTCCTTCCAGTTTATCCCGTGCATGTTGGGAAGGTAGTAGAAATCCCTTTCCAGTCTCCAGGCCTCCATGAATATTTCCTTCCATTCCTGGAGTGGGTGGATTTTCGCCTTCAGCCCTTCCAGGTTAACCTTCCCCTTTCCCGGGGAGGCTCCTTTGGCGCTGGAGTCAAGGATTCCAAGGGTTTTCCCTGCCATGTAAGCTAACTTCTTCCCGTCGGCGGAGAGGGCATAGGAACGGGCTCCCTCCACCACCACATAGGCCTTCCGCTTGGAAAGGTCATAGGCCATTAACTTAGGGTTTTCCCCCATATTTCCTGCGGCCAAATAGAAAACCCTCTCCCCATCACTGCTAAGGCCGTAATAATTTCCCGGCTTCATCTTGAAGGCCACCACCCTGTGGAGGAGCCCACCGGTTTCTATGGAGAATTTTTTCTCCTCTTTTTTGGGCTTCTCATTTTTCTCCTTATTCAGGGTTTCCTGGTCGTCCTCAGGGGCCATGGGGTTCTTAACATCAGGGCGCAGAAGCACGGCATAGATTCTGTCCATCTTGTTGTATGTATAACTGAGCTCAAAATGCCCTAAGGTGGGATGATAATCCCTGGAGGAGATGAAGAACAGATATCTGCCCTTGGGGTCAAAGGCCGGGCTTTTATCGTCGTTCATTTTTGAAGTGGCCCTGTATATTTTTCCCTCCTTGAGGGAATACAGGAATATGGAACTCAGCATATTGTCCTCAGGCTTTGCGTAGGCGATCCACTGACTGTCCGGTGACCAGGCATATTCCCTTATTTCCCATACCTTGGCCTTATCCACGAGATGGGGTTTTTTCTCGTGAATGTCCACATACCAGAGGGCCAGGTTCTTGTCTGCCCAGGCTATTTTTCTGCTGTCCGGGGACCAGACCAAGGAGTATTTGAAGCACTTTCCGCCGGAGGCTATTTTTATGGGCTTGCCACCGTCCTTTTTCATTATGTAAATTTCGTCCTCACCTCCCATGTCCGAGACAAAGGCAATCCATTTGCCGTCCGGTGACCAGGTGGCATATCTCTCCCTGGAGGAAGAGGAGCGGGTAAGGGGAAGAATGTCCCCCTTCTTGGCCGGCACTGTGAAAATATCCCCCCTGGCTACCACCACCAGCCTTTTACCGTGGGGAGAAATATCAAAGTCCTCTACCCTATCCTTGAGGGATACCCAGTGCGGTCTTGCCCAGAGCCTATCCGTGGGAATCTCAACCCTCACTTCCCTGGTTTTTCCTGTGGAGGTATTGTAAAGGAAAAGCCTTCCTCCCTTTTCAAAAACTATTTTTCCGTCCCCATAGGAGGGCCACATGACATCGTAGTCCTTAAAATGGGTAAGCTGGGTTATCTTCCCTGTTTTAAGGTCGTAGGAAAATAGGTTTAACCTCCAGCCCACCCTGTCGGAGACGAAGTATATTTTGTCTCCCGCCCACATGGGGAAACGGTCAGAGCCTTCGTATTTAGTAATCCTCTTTAATTTCAGGGTTTTTAAGTCGTAAATCCAGATGTCCTGGGCCATACCCCCCTTGTATTTTTTCCAGGTCCTGAAGTCCCTGAAAATTCTGTTAAAGACTATCTTCCTGCCGTCCGGGGAGAAGCTGGCAAGCCCTCCGTAGGGGAGGGGAAGGGGTT